>CAZKIE010000004.1:0-160602 GCA_964552825.1 uncultured Staphylococcus sp.
GACCCGCTCCTCCCGCGCCCGCGAGAGGGCAAGAGTGCGCAGGGAATCCGTGAAACCCTCTGTCTCCGCAAGTCCGCTGCAATCTGATATGGCTCCGGCTGAAGAAAGTCAGCCCGCTCCTGTCATGCTCTCACGCCGGGAGCGCAGAGCCATGGAGCGGGCCGGTAAGAAGACTAAAAGAAAATGGGCGCGTATCGGATAGGAACGGCTATTTCTCTATATTGACATTTTTGACTCCTTCGCCGGTCGTGATTTCCTGACCGGGAGTGATGATGCGGACATCGCGCAGCGTCAGACCGTCTACGTGGTTAAGCTCGATCCCTTTGTTGGCACGGAATGTCGAATTGCTTATGACCACATTCTTCATCGGCATTTCGGGAAGACCGTTGAAAAGAGCGGCGCGGCCGGCCTGGCGGCACACAACGTCATTGATGTAGATGTTGCGGAACGAGGGTGTCTCTTCCGTGACCGGAGGCACAGGCGCACCGGCTTTGATGCCGTAGTAGAGATCGAATATGAGGGCATCACCCGGAATATCTGTCATCTTTACGTTGTCTACGTATATGTCCTCGACCACTCCGCCTCTGCCGCGTGTGGACTTGAAGCGCAAACCGACATCGGTTCCTATGAACACGCAGTTGCGGACCACTATGTCCTTGCAGCCGCCCGACATCTCGGAGCCTATCACGAAGCCGCCGTGGCCGTGATATACGGTGCACCCTTCGATGAGTATGCGTGAGCTGGGGACGCCCCTGTCGCGACCCTGCTTGTCCTTGCCGGATTTCATACAGATAGCATCGTCACCCACGTCGAAACTGCTGTTGACAACGAGTACATCCGTGCATGACTCTACATCAAGTCCGTCGCCGTTCTGGGCATACCACGGATTGCGGATGGTCAGGTTGTCGATTATCAGGTTCTCGCACAGGAGCGGATGGATATTCCAGGCGGGGGAGTTCTCGAAGGTGGCATCCTTGAGCAGGACGTTGCGGCAGCTGATGAATGATAGAAGCACCGGACGCATGAAGTCATGGGCATATTCGAGTGCCTCTTTGTCACCGCTGTAGATGCGCTGACGCAGTTCGCGGTCGTGGTGGGCATCCCTTATCCGTTCGTTGGGATACCATATATCCCCCTTGTCGTTGAGGCTGCCTTTTTTTGTGAGTTCCTTCCATTGACCCTCTGTCATCTTCCCTTTCTTCACGGGACGCCAGTTCTGTCCGTTGCCGTTGAATGTGCCGGTTCCGGTGATGGCTATGTCATGTTTATTGCGGGCTGTAAGAGGCGAGAGGGCGCGGTGGGTGGCTGAACCTTCCCAGTCGGACATGACCGTAGGATAGTCGGCGAGGTTCTCGCTGAAGAGCACGAGCGCGCCGCGCTCGAGATGTAGCTCGATGTTGCTCTCGAACTCGATCGGTCCGGTGTACCAGATGCCGTCGGGGACGATGAGGCGTCCTCCGCCCTTGTCGGCGAGATGTTTCATGGCCTTGGCGAATGCCTCGGTATTGAGTGTCAGTCCGTCGTTGATGCCTCCGAACTCAGTGATCGAGACTTCGAGATCGGGAATGACGGGCGCCGTGACCGGAGTCAGGTCGATGGGCAGATTCTTGTAGTAGTCTCCGTATCCTGCGGCTGATGCCGGGATCAGAGGCAGGCATACTGCAATCAGGGCAGTGGCCATGCAGCGTGTCAGTTTGGTTTTCATGATATTTTTATGCTGATTAGTTTGATGATTCCGTGGATGTGCGGGCGCGTTTGCGACGGCGGTTTGCAGCGATCGCTTCCATATATCCGGCTGTCACAACTCCGGATGGTAGTGCTATTATGACCACTCCGAATATGGCGGAGATCATGGAGATGATCCGTCCGGTGTCAGTCACCGGTGTGAGGTCGCCGTAGCCTACGGTCGTGAGGGTGACGGTGGACCAGTAGAGCGCGTCGAGAAACGAGGTGAAGGTCGGCTCTCCGGTATATGGGTTCACGTGCGGCTCGCAGTTGAACATGATCAGTGCCATCAGGAAAATATAGAACAAGGCGAGCATGAGTACCGACATGAGCACCCTGCGCTGCCTGTAAAGGACTTCGGCGAAGATGGTGATCTCCTTGGAGTAGCGGAATACTTTCAGCAGTCGGATTGTCTTGGCCAGACGTGTGATCCTGAGTACCTTCAGCGAGGGATTGAAGAGATTGAACACCGGCAGGATCGTGAGGAGGTCGATGATGGCCATGACGGTGAACGGGTAGGTCAGATAGGCTTCGAGCGGAGAGATGGATTTCTCGCCTCTCGAATGGCGCGTGATGTTCATCGACACCGGTGCGCTGTACCACCGAAGCAGATAGTCTATGATGAAGGCGGTGACGGTGACAAGCTCGATGATACGGAAGATCGGCCTTTCGTTGACCGTCATCAGTGGTACAAGGCTGGCGAGAATCATGACAAGCATGAACCAGTCGTACATACGGCTGTGGAGATGCTTGTTGTCACGGTCGATTATGTCGAATATCTTCTGGCGTAGTTTCATGGCGGAGAGATCCGGTTTTTATAATGCTGTCAGATGGTTGGTACGGTAAAGAAACGTGCCGACGGGAAGTGCCGGCTCATATAGCGCGAGATGAAGTCCTTGGTGTCGGCGGCGATCACGGCGTCGTTGTCGAAATGTTCGTTGTAGGCCACGGCGGCAAGCTCGATCCCTCTCGATTTCACGGCTTCGAGGGAGAGGATGGTGTGGTTGATGCTTCCGAGCACTCCGTTGGTGACGAGTATGAGCGGAAGGTTGTGGGATGACACGTAGTCGATGGTGAAGAAGTCGTCAGTCACGGGTACCATAAGCCCTCCGGCTCCTTCGACGAGCACTACGTCGTAGCGTGACGACAGTACTGCCGACGAGCGGTCCACCACGCTGAGATCGATCTCTTTTCCGTCTATTCTTGCCGCGAGCTGGGCTGATGCCGGATAGGAGAAGATGATTGGTGCGGTGGTGTGGTCGGTATCCTCGGGCAGCAGGCCTGTCCCCATGATGCGGCGGTGGACCTCTATGTCCTCGGAGTAGCCGGTGTTGCCGGTCTGTATGAACTTCTGTGTGATCACCGTCTTTCCGGCCTCCATGATGCGGCGGGCTATATGGCCGGTGACGTAGCTTTTGCCTGCGTCGGTGTCGATTCCGGATATGAAATATATATTGTTCATGCTTTCTTGCGTATGGTTATGAAGATCGGTTGGTATGTGAGCGCGGCCTTCCCGCTTTTCGTCAGTGGATAGTTGGAAAGAAGCCTTCTCACCATGGACGTTGTGAATCGGATGCCGAGCGAGTTGACTCCGGTCAGGCGTATGTGGCGCAGCGCGTCGGCAGGAGCGGAAAATTCTATTGTGATGATCTCCTCCTCTGTTTCCGCCTCCGGGAGCATTCGGCTTATGGCGGTGGCGTCGGGATAGGCCGGGGTGGTGGCGAGGGTGAGATGTATCTCCTCCATCGTGCGCGGTCCGAATGTGGAGATCAGGGCTGTGCCTCCGGGAGCGAGGATCCTCCGGACTTCGCGCAGAAAGGCGGGGAGGGAATTGAACCACTGGACGGTGGATGCGGAGAAAAGCAGATCGATGCTTCCATCAGGGATAGTGCGTATCGCTGTTTCTGCATCACAGGCTTTCGCCTTTATCTTTCCGGCTTCGGCGAGATCCGTCACTCTCGGCCCGGGAGCAAGATCCCAGGCTTCCGTGTCCCCTTTTCCGGCAAGGATGGCGGTGGCATATCCTGTCCCCGGTCCGATCTCAAGTATCTTTCCGGTAGTCCCGATTTTGCGGAGCATCCTGTCGGCTATGTCGCGCTGCACGGTGGCATTGATCTCGTAGGAGTCTGCGGCTCCGCGGAATTTGCGCTCCACAAGGCTCTTGTCGGTTATGTGGGCTGCAAGGATGGTGTTGAAGTCCGGAAGGTGAGGCCCGGGCGTGGTCAGGGTCATGTATGCCTCCCCGCTCCAGGCACACTGCTGGTTTACGGGCGGGATGATGAGGTCGCTGTCGGATATGATGGCCTTGTCCCACGTGAATGTCACCGGTATCTGCCGGGATGCTATGGCCCGTAGCTCGTCGCGGAGTTCGTCTATCCCTCTGTCGGGAAGATTCTCGGCAAAGAGTCTGTATGCCGCTCCGCTGCCGCACATCCGGCGGTGGAATTTCATGAGATTCCGGTCGTCGAGGCTGTCGAGGGTGCCTTTGAAGATGACCTGCGGGATTCCCATAGTGTCGTCGACAGGATGCATGGTGCCGTTTATGGCAATTCGTGCAGTCACCGGCAGCTGAGGGTTGCGGGTCAGGAAATCGGCGGCCGCAGGAACACCGAACGACCATGCCATGACGACTATCTCGTCATATTTCGCTATGTTGCCGATCCACGGCGACGACAGATCCCTGTAATCCCAGACAGCGGCGGTGTCGTAGCCCTCGCGCCCTGTTGTCGCGAAAGGCTTCCAATCCATTCCCCAGCCGGCGAATATCAATATCAGGCGCGGGGATGTGCCGCTGTTCAGGAATTTAAATTTCATTGTGTCTGAAAAATTCTTCAAGGGTGTCGAGACTCGTCGTGGGGATGTCGGCCGAGAGGCTGAACCGCAGTCTCTCCGTGCCGGGGGGTACGGTGGGAGTGCGTATGGGGAGCACTTTGAATCCGGCTTCCAGCAGTCGGGCGGACAGCTCGACTGCACGGCGCGGATCTCCGGTCACGAGCGGCTGGATATGGCTCGGGGTTATGCGGATGTCCGGTTGTAGCGGTGAGAGTATGGAGTGTAGGCGGTGGGAGAGTTCGCGCAGCCGCTCACGGCGGTCGTCCATGACGATCAAGCGTCGGATGATCCACTCGGTCCAGGCTGCAGATATTGGTGGGAGTGCGGTGGAGAATATGAGACTGCGGGCTGTGTTGACGAGATATTGTTTCATCTCCGGAGCCACGGCTGCAAACGCTCCCATCGATGCGCAGGCTTTCCCGAAAGTTCCGACCACGATGTCGATCTCCCCGTATCCGGCCGCGCTGCGGCAGAGTCCGAGTCCGCTCCTGCCTTCCACTCCGAAGCCGTGGGCTTCGTCGACGTAGAGTATCACGTTGGGATAGCGGCGTTTCAGCTCCACGAGTGAGTCGATGTCGGCGCGGTCGCCGTCCATCGAATATACGCTCTCAACGATCAGCAGTATGCGGTCGTGAAGCGCGGACTCTTTCCGGAGGATTCTTTCAAGATGGTTGAGGTCGTTGTGGCGGAAGCGGGTGAAGGGTGCCTTGGAGAGCACGATGCCGTCGATTATGCTTGCATGGACGAGTTTGTCGGCCACGATCATGCTGCCGCTGACTCCGGCGAGTGCCTGGACGAGTCCGGTGTTGGCGTGATAGCCGCTATTGAACAGTAGAACCGGGCGGCTGTATAGCTCCTCAAGGAGTGATTCGAGGGAGGTGTATTCATCCTGTCTTCCGGCAAGCAGCCGTGAGGCTGAGGATGTGAGAGGTATGGACCGGTGGGCTTCGTCGGCCATGAACTCGTGTTGCAGCGACGGATCGGAAGCGAGGCCGAGGTAGTCGTTGGACGACAGATCAACCACTCCTGTGGTTCTTCCGGTGGGAATCCTGCGGAGATTTCCGCCGGCTGAGAGCTGTTGAAGTATGTCGGAATATATGCTCATTTCAGACATTCGATCATTTGGCCTGCAAGGTATTCGAGATCTTCGTCGGAGATCACGTAGGGTGGCATCACGTAGACATTGCGTCCGAAGGGTCTCACCCAGATGCCGCGCCCGACACACTTTTTCTGGAATTCACCTACGTCGACCGGTTGCTCCATCTCCACGACTCCGATTGAGCCGAGCACTCTCACCTCCCGGACTCCGGGCAGATCTGCGGCGGGAGCGAGGAGATCCCGGAGCCGGCTTTCGATATGGGCTATACGCGCGGCCATATCCTGCTTGCCGAGCAGCCGCAGCGATTCGATGGCTATGGCGCAGGCGAGAGGGTTGGCCATGAATGTCGGACCGTGCATCATCACTCCGGCTTCGCCACGCGAGATGGTGTCGGCCACATCCTTGGTGGTGAGTACGGCACTCATGGTGAGGTAGCCTGCGGTGAGTCCTTTGCCGATCAGCATGATGTCAGGCTCGACTCCGGCGTGTTCCCAGGCAAACATCTTGCCTGTGCGCCAGAATCCGGTGGCGATTTCGTCGAATATGAGGTAGAGGCCGTTTTCGTCGCACAGGCGGCGGGCGGCCCGCAGGTATTCGGGATGATAGAATCTCATTCCTCCCGCACCCTGGACGATAGGCTCGAGGATGAGGGCGGCGAGCTCGTCTTTTTTCTCACGGATGATTTCGGCTAAAGGGGCTATGTCGGCATCGTCCCATTGCTCCCGGGGCTTGATGGTGGGGGCGGGGGCGAAATAGCGTATGGGCAGGGCGGGGCCGAAGGCTCCGTGCATCCCCGTGACGGGGTCGCAGACGCTCATGGCGTTCCAGGTGTCGCCGTGATAGCCGCTGCGGATGGTGACGAAGTTGGTCTTTCGGTGGTCGCCGGAGCGGCTCACGGATGCCTGGACGGCCATCTTCATGGCTACTTCGGTGGCCACGGATCCGGAATCGGCGTAGAAGATGTTGTGCATCGATGGTGGGGCGACCTTCAGGAGCATCTTTCCGAGCTCGACGGCCGGGTGGTGGGTGAGTCCGCCGAACATTACGTGGCTCATACGTGACAATTGCTCTGATGCGGCGCGGTTGAGGTCGGGATGGTTGTAGCCGTGGATGACACACCACCACGACGACATACCGTCGATCAGTTCGCGCCCGTCGGCCAGACGTATTCTGACCCCCTGCGCGCTCTCCACCATATAGGTCGGGAGCGGATTGATCGTGGATGTATAGGGATGCCACAGATGTTCCCTGTCGAAGGGATCATGAAGCACGGATGAATCTTTTTCCATATCTTGAGAAAATGCAGATGCAAAGTTACAAAAAATATGGCAATCGCACGCCCCGCGACATCTGTATTCACATCATGGGGAAGAGGTAATTATGGTGATCATAGTAGATTCGGGAGGTGATGGTCAGTTTTTTGGCTGTTGGGTGGATGTCAGCCCGTTGTCGACACCTGCTGCACCGCTGACACCTGGCTGACGGCGGACTTTGCCACGGGAGAGGTATAGGCTCGCTCTCAGTATCACGTAGTTGCGATTGTCGGTACGATCCTTGTAGCGGAATCCGCAGGAATTGGCGCGCGTGTAGTTCCGGTGATCCATGATGTGGAATCTCATGCCGAAGGAGAAGTTGCGATGTCCCCAGTCGCCTCCTATGCTATATTGCCCGCTGCCATATTCGGTCAGGTCTCCGTTGATGACTTTTGTTGGTGAGTTGGCTGACAGCGAGATGTAGAATTCCTTGATCATGAACGCTACGGAGCCTCCTGCCCTAAGGTGGTTGTAGTTGACGTGGTGGGAGGGTGTGGAGAAGATCTTTTTATTATATTCAAGATATGGATTAAGCCGCAGCCAGCCCAGTGGTCTCCATTCGGTGTTGAAGGATATGGTGTGGCTCCACAGATGGCCGAGGTCGGCAATTGTCTGATAGTAGTTGCCGTTGCTTTCGAAGATGACGGGAGCGTTGTTGTGGTGATAGTAGGATATCGAGTATGTGAAGTCGATGTTGACTTTCCCGTCCGGCCGGTAGTAGGTTAGGCGTAGTTTCGGGAGTGCACACCAAGATGCTTTGATGTCGGGGTTGCCTATGGCGATGAAGCGGTTGTCGATGAATGTTTCCGCTGCGGTGAGTGAGCCGATACTGCCTACACCGGTACTCATGACGGACATGGACAGACTTCCGGAAAGGCCGTTGAATTGTCCTTCGCTTACCCATGCGCGGTAGAGCAGTTGGATATACGGATCAAAAGTGGTGTGGTGTATTCCCATTGATGATGTGTGATCCATGATGGCTCCCAAGGCCGGGTAGAATCCCATGTTCTCACGGTTTATGGCGTAGCCTCCGAAGATAGTGACATTCTGTGTGGTGGGATGGTATATGGATCCATCGGAGTTCTGGTCGATTTTGGAGTATGTGTAGTTAGCTCCGAGATAGCTTGATCCGGCGGAATAGTTTATAGAACCTCTCAGGGAGTATGCTTTGTTTTTCACACGGTTGAAGATGTCGTAGACCACCTGTTCGGACTGAGTGGATCCGCGCCAGATATGATTGCGTGAGAGGGCGTCGGCATATCCACCCGAGAGCATTACGGTGAAGCTTTTCGCTGGAGCGAACGTGTGGTTGTAGTAGAGTGAGAGGGATGACATGAAGTTGCTTGTTTTAAGGTGCTTGCCACCGGAGCCTTCATAGATTGTCCCCTTGTCGGAAAAGCAGTAGTCGGTCGGCGTATGCTCTTTGTTGTCACCGCTGCGCAGATTCAGACTGGCGTTGAACAGGTTTTTGTTGTCGTAGTACTGATAGGAGGGATTTATGGTGAATCCTTTGTATGAGTTTCTTGAATCTTTTCCGGTGTATCTGTTGGTGATCCCGTCGGGGTAATCGTAGGAGGTGAAGATGTCCCGCTTGTTTTTGCCGTAGTTGGTGTAACCGTTGATCTTTACCTGATGGAGTGAATCGGCGTATGTCAGGACAGCCTGATATTCGCCATTTGGGCGGTTTGAGTTCCATCCGTTGAGATAGGCTGAGTATAGGCGGTCGATTTTCTTTCTGGTTATGATATTGACAAGCGGCCCTTTGGTGAGATTGATGTATTTCAGTGGCGCAGACTCGTAGAATTCCACTTTTTTAATCTCGTTGCTCTGATAGCCTCTCAGGTCCATACCGTCGGATGGTACGCCGTTGATGAGAATGGTGACGTTTTCGCGACTGAGGGTGGAGAGTGCTTTTTCGCCTATGTTTTCATTAAAAAACGGTAATGAGGAGACAGCATCGAGCGCGTTGGTCCCGAATTCTTCGTTGGCTTTTGTCAGGTATATGTCCACGTGGTCGCCTTTCTGACGGTATGATTTTGCCTGTACATGGACGGTGGAGAGGGTGATGGTATCAGGATGCTCCGTGCGGGCGGAGTCAGTGGGGACAGACTGGGCGGCCCATGATATGGCAACGGAGATTGCCGTGATGAGTGAAGCAAGTAAACGTGGATACATATACCTTAAAAATTGTAATTGGTGATGGACAAAATTAAGGAATCTGAGATGTAAATGCAACGGTATCGGGTGAAATTAATTGAAAAAAGGCGAGGAATCAAAGCGTTTGACATATACTATCGTCAATAAAATTGACAATATCATCCTTAATAGGACCTATTGGGATATCCTTTTTTTGAATGGCTCTGTACTTCCAATTTCGGCATAAACAAGAAAATAAACGTCAGGAATGAGATGAATTGTTTCATATATCTATGAGTTTAAAGTTTCACAAAGGTATGATTATGTTTTGTATCACAAGGAATTTAAGTGGATAAAAATATTGCTCAAAATGCACCATAACATACTGATAATCAATAGTGAATAATGTATTGATTTATTCACTATTGATTATCAGTATGTTAAGATGTAAAGTGTGTGATAATGCGCAATAATCACATAATCAGCTGATTATCTCAGGAATCGCATAAAAAGTTCTTTATTAGGACTTTCGGATGCATCTATACGGGCGCGAAGACGCTGACTTTTGTTATAGTAATTTGATGTGGTTAGATCTAAGGTCAAGCAAATGGCTTTTGAAGATAATCTGGCAAAGGATAATATTAGAAATTTTCTGTCAATTGGTTTTAAGTGAGGGAAATCGGTGTCAAGTTTTTGGATTATGTTATACCGATACAAATTGAGTGAAGTTTCAAGTGTTAGAAAATTTTTCGGGCTTCGAAGTATGGTAATTTCTTTCTCAACCTCCTTATATATCGTTAGTTTCAATGAATCTGAATCCTTTTTGGCGAAATAGTCTGCACAGAGTTTATTTAATATTACGAATTGTTTATTGAACAAGTAATCTATAGTTTCGTTGTTCCCAGATAAATTCTTAACCGTATTTTCAAGCGATGAAAGCATCTGGTTCTTCTCATTCACTGATTCCGTTAGTTTCGCCAAGTCCGTTTCTTTGATGGATATAACTGATGTCAGATAGTCTATTTCTCTCATTTTGTTGTCAATCAAAGATCGTTTTAGTTTTAATTTTGATCTTGCATTTCTTATATATAAGATAGTTAGGACAGACAGAAGAATCAATGCAATAATTAGGAATAAAGATATTAATTCTGACCGTTTTCTCATGACCTGTTCGTATGATGACTTTTCAATATAGTAGTCTGCATTGACATTATTGGATGTCTGGGACATGGCGATTCTTATTTGGTTATGTTGCAACTCTGTCACAGAGTCGGCATACGCTATGGCACTGATAATGTCGCCATTTGTCCATGATAGTTCGTATTTTGCCTCGTATATACTTACCGAAGACGCTCTGTCTGGGAACTTATGACATATCGAGTCAATGATTTGTTTAGCTCCGTAGGTGTCTTTTTTTGCTAGTAGAATTCCAAATTTAATCAATTGTTCTTCAACATAATCAATATAATAATTGTATATGGAATCTTTTTTGAGAATTGTTTGTTCGGCAAGGTTATATTTGTGTTGTTGTAGTTGCGCTTTAGCGAGATTGTAAAGTGCGTAGGCTTTTAATTTCGCACTGGAGAAATCTATTTGTGATATGATACTGTCAAGAAAAATCTCGCTTCTGGAGTATTCTCCATTATTAAACAGTAGAATACTCTTTTCGATAGTCGCACAGATGGCCTCGTCGTCCATATTCGCCATTTTGAAAAAGTGGATGGCATCATCGTTATAACTAATGGACTTGGGGGTGTTATAAAAAAGGGCGTAGATACATGAAAACCGTTGTGATATACGAGCCAAATATTCAAAGTCATTTTGTTTTTCTGCAGACTCTTTCGCTTTAATTAGGGTTAGAATGGCAGAACTGTAATCGGAATTGTTATAATCTATATATCCTTTAAGATAAAGAGCTTTTAGAAGGTGTCGATGGTCAGATTTCCTATTGAAGAATTCGACGGACGAGTTGATCAAGGAGTCGTTAGTTTCATCTATATAACATTTGTGTCTTGCTCGTGTCAACAGGAGGCCGTGGAGTGCACGGTCTTGAGCCGGTAGATGTGTCGGATCTATAGCTTCGATGATGGTTAGGACAGAATCGGGATTGACTTCAAGCCGCTCTTCGAGAAAGAGTAAGTTTGGAGAGTAGCAGGGTTCAGAAACACACGATAATAAGATAATGTGTAGGAATGGAAAGAGGATGGATATGAAAAATCTGTTCATTTGAGGGAACATCAATGACATAGGGACGCTTTTGTGGAGGCGTCCCTACGATATTGGTATAGGTCAGAAGGCGACGGATTTCATGGTTAGGCCGGTGGTTTCGGAGAGTCCGAAGAGGAGGTTCATGGTGTGGACTGCGTTGCCGGCGGCTCCTTTGAGGAGGTTGTCGATCACGGCTGTGATGAGGAGCCGTCCGTCGATCTTGTCGAGGTGGATGATGCACTTGTTGGTGTTGACCACGTCCTTGAGGTCGGGGATCTTGGATGTGATGAATGTGAAGTTGTGGTCGCTGAAGTAGTCCTGGTAGATCTTGATGATCTCGGGGAGCTCGAGGGGGCAGTCGAGGTATGTGACAGCCATTATGCCACGTGAGAACGGGCCTCTCATGGGCATCATGTGGAAGCGGGAGCTGAAGCTCTGCTGGAGGGCGCGGATGGTCTGGAGTATCTCGGCTTCCTGTGAGTGGCGGAAGGGGCGGTAGACGACGGCGTTGTCATTGCGCCAGGCGTAGTGGGTGGTGGGTCGCCGCTCGGCTCCTTCACTGGTGGCTCCGGTGAGTACGGTGGTGTGGATGTCGGAGTTGAGGAGGAGGTTTTTGGCGAGGGGTAGCAGTGAGAGTTCGACGGCCATTGCGAGGCAGCCGGGGTTGGCCACATGGAGCGCTCCGCGCACCATGGGCTTGCGGTTGAGCTCGGAGAGGCCGTAGACGAAGTCGCCGGCGTCGTCGGCGAGGCGGAAGTCGCGTGACAGGTCGATGATCTTGAGTCCTTCGGGGATCGTGTGTGTCTCGATGAATTCACGAGTCTTTCCGGCGGGACGGCAGCAGAAGAGCACGTCGATGCTCCGGAGGTCGATGGTGGATGTGAAGTTCATGTCGATCTCTCCGTGGAGCCCCTGGTGGACATCGACTATGCGATGGCCGGCCACGGTGCGTGAATGGACCCATTTGAGCTCTACGTCGGGATGGTATATGAGGATCCGGACGAGCTCGCCAGCGGCGTAGCCTGATCCTCCGATGATGCCTACTTTTATCATGGTCGTTGGTTTTTTTAGGCGTTATGCTTTGATTCGGGCGATACCTTGCTCGATGCGGCTGACTGTTTCGTCGAGGCCGATAAGCTCGGTTATGTCGAAGATATGGGGGCCTTTACATTCGCCTACGAGTGTGAGGCGGAAGGCGTTCATGACGTTGCCGAGATGGTAGCCTTTCTCAGCCACCCATGCGAGGACGGGGGGCTCTGCATCCGCGCTCTTGAAGGAGGGGAGCGAGCGGAGCAGGGCGATGAGTTCGGTCAGGATGGCGGGGGTGTCGTCCTTCCAGCGTTTGCGGATGTCTTTTTCGGCGTATTCCGTGGGGGCTATGAAGAAGAAGCGGGCTTGATCCCAGAGGTCGGCCACGAAGTTGATGCGGCTCTTGACGAGGGATACGACGCGGGTGATGTAGTCGTCGGAGAAGTCGTCGGGGTTGACGCCGTGGGCGCGGAGGACGGGCTTGAACAGGTCGGCCAGTTCGGCGTCGGGCGCTTTCTGGAGGTATTCGTGGTTGAACCAGCGGCCTTTCTCGTAGGCGAATCTGGCGCCTGCGCGTGAGCAGTGGTCGAAGGAGAATTTGGCGATCAGCTCGTCCATCGACATGATCTCGGTGTCGTCGCCGGGGTTCCATCCGAGGAGGGCGAGGAAGTTGATCACGGCCTCGGGCAGATAGCCTGACTCGCGGTAGCCGGTGGAGATGGCTCCGCTCTTGGGGTCGTGCCATTCGAGGGGGAACACGGGGAATCCGAGGCGGTCGCCGTCGCGCTTGGAGAGCTTGCCTTTGCCGTCGGGCTTGAGGAGCAGGGGCAGGTGGACGAAGTCGGGACGTGTGTCGGCCCATCCGAAAGCTTCGTAGAGGAGAACATGGAGCGGGGCGGAGGGCAGCCATTCCTCTCCACGGATGACGTGGGTGACTTCCATCAGGTGGTCGTCGACGATGTTGGCGAGATGGTAGGTGGGGAGGTCGTCGGCACTCTTGTAGAGCACCTTGTCGTCGAGGATCGAGGAGTTGATCGTGACTTTTCCTCGCAGGAGGTCGTTGACCTCCACGTCGCGTCCCGGCTCGATGAGGAAGCGGACCACATAGGGGGTGCCTGCGTCCATGAGGGCTTTGACCTCGGATGCGGGGAGAGAAAGGGAGTTGCGCATGGACATACGGGTGGATGCGTCGTACTGGAAGTTGGTGGTGGCGGCGCGGGCGGCCTCAAGCTCGGCAGGGGTGTCGAAGGCTATGTAGGCTTTGCCTGCATCGAGCAGCTTACCGACGTGGGCGCGGTAGATGTCGCGGCGCTCGCTCTGCTTGTAGGGACCGTAGGCACCGCCCTCGCGGACGCCTTCGTCGATCTTAATGCCGAGCCATGCGAGGGCCTCGTTGATATATTCCTCGGCGCCGGGGACGAATCTCTGGGAGTCGGTGTCCTCGATGCGTAGGATCATGTCGCCTCCGTGGCGACGGGCGAAGAGATAATTATATAGTGCGGTGCGCACACCTCCGATGTGGAGGGGGCCTGTCGGCGATGGAGCGAATCTCACTCTTACTTTGCGATCCATGTGTATATGTTGAGTTGGTTTATTCAATAAAGCACAAAATTAGCTAAAATTCCACTTAATAGAAAAAAAAGTTGTATTTTTGCTCCCCAAGGAAAACAGATAGATGGAAAACGAGATGTATCCTTACGTCCCGGAGCCGGCCATACGGAGGCTGCCGTGGTATCTGGCGTGTGTGAGCCGTCTGCGCGCGCAGGGGGTGGAGTATGTCTCCTCCACAGCGATCTCCAAGCAGCTTAATGTGGACGCCTCGCAGATAGCCAAGGATCTGAGCTATCTGAATATCAAGGGAAAGACCCGCATAGGCTATGAGGTGAAGCAGCTTGAACGTGAACTGGACGATTTCTTGGGGTTCACGAAATGCCATAAGGCTGTTATGATAGGTGTGGGCAGTCTCGGACGCGCTCTCATATCGGACTCAGGTCTGTCGCGCTACGGACTGAACATCGTGGCGGGGTTTGATACCAATCCTGAAATAGTGGGATCGGAGGTGGCCGGAGTGCCGGTCTATGATATATCCGAACTCCGGGTGCGCCGTCCGGAACTTGAGGCGGAGATCGCTGTCATAGCGGTGCCGGTCGAGTATGCTGCAGAGGTGACGGAGCAGTGTGTGGCGGCAGGAATAAAGGCGTTGTGGAATTTCACACCTTTCCATATCAAGACATCGTCGGACATCACGATCCAGAACACGTCGCTCTATGCCAATCTGGCTCTGATGTATAACCGCATGAATTCACGATGAAGATCATACGTATTGTCTCGCTTCTTCCTAAGGAGAGCATGGATTTCCATCCCGACTCGGCGCTGCTGCTGCCGGGACGGCCGTTGTTTTACCCGGATTTCGGCGGGGAATGGCGTGTGGCGACCATGCTTGCCGTGAGGCTCAACAGGCTTGGCAAGAATGTGGCCGTGAAATTCGCATCGCGCTATTACGATGCGCTTTCGATTGCTGTGAGGATCGAGCCTTCCGTCGCGAACTGTATGGCTGACGGGGAGCTTTCGGGGATGGATACATCCATCACCCACGGCGACTGGATGGATCCGGAGAGATTCATGGCGTTTGGCCGCGTGACGATAGGGGAAACGGAGGTGAAGATACCTTATTCCGCGGCTGACATAGACCGGGCTGTGAGCCGTGTGAGCCGCCATACGACTGTGAAGATGGGCGATATCCTGCTTCTGCCGCTCGGGGCGGATGATGTGGTTCCGCTTGTGCGCCGGAGCCGCCTGCGGGCTGCGGCCGGTGACGGAGAGGAGATAATGAACGTCAAGGTGGTGTGATCGGGATGAAACAGAACGGCAGTGGTGTAAGATTAGGATTCTGGGGACTGACGGCCATCGTGTTCGGCATGATGGTGGGTGCAGGTATATATAATATCCCTCAGAATATGGCTGCGGGAGCCGGGCTTGGCGCGGTGATCATCTCATGGATAGTGACGGCTGTGGGGATGTTGCTTCTTGTGGCGACGTTCAAGACACTTGCTGACCGCAGGCCGGATCTTGATGCAGGTATATATCAGTATGCCCAGGCAGGATGGGGGAACTTCGCGGGTTTCAATATCGCGTGGGGCTACTGGCTGTGTACGTGTTTTGCCAATGTGGCATACGCCGTGATGCTCAATGATGCGTTTGGCGCCTTCTTCCCCGTGATGATTGACAACGGGGTGTCGGAGGTTGTGTTCGGCTCGGCGCTGATATGGGTGATGTTCATGGTCGTCAGCGGCGGGATGCGCACGGCACGAAATGTCAACAATGTCCTTGCCGTTGTCAAGGTGACGGTGATACTTGTCATAGTGATGCTTCTGGCTCTGAGCGTGAGAGCCGGGATGTTCAGCCGCGATTTCTGGGGTATGCCGGATATGGACTGCGGAGGCGTGGAGGAGCAGGTGAAAAGCACGATGCTCGTCACACTATGGTGTTTCATAGGGATAGAGGGGGCTGTCATGATGTCGGCCCGCGCGAAAAGATCTCGTGATGTCGGACGTGCGGGAATCACTGGTTTTTTCATCGCATGGCTTCTATATATACTTGTGTCGGTGCTCAGTTTCGGCATAATGAACCAGCGGGAGCTTGCGGGTCTTGAAAATCCGTCGGTAGCCTATGTGCTTCGCGATGCGATAGGCGACTGGGCTTATTATCTTGTTGTCGTGGCGGTGATAGTGTCGCTCCTCGGCGGGTGGGTGTCATGGACCCTCGTGTGTGCGCAGATACCATACGAGGCTGCGACAGTGGGGATTCTGCCAAGGCGGTTCCTGCGGCTCAACAGCAAGGGGATGCCTACGTCGGGGCTGATAGTGTCGTCGGTGATCATGCAGGCGTTCCTGCTGCTTGTCGTGGCAGCCCACGATGTGTATCTTGCCGCACTCAGCATTACGGGCATGATGGTACTTCCGGCCTATCTGATGAGTGGGGTGTATCTGTGGAAGTCGACGCTCGGAGATACAAGGCTCGGGCCGATCAGCCGCAGGCGCAACCTGCGGTTCCGCATCACGGCGGTGGCCTGTACGGCGTTTTGTCTGTGGATGATATATGCGGGCGGAGTGGATCTGCTCCTGCTCACGTCGATATTCTATCTCTGCGGGCTGCCATTTTTCGTCAGGGCGCGTAGGGAGGCCGGAAGTGAGGTATTCACCTCCGGGGAGTGGATTCTGCTCGCGGCACTCGTGGTGTGTGCGGCCGTGTCGGCCGTGCGTCTTGTGGCGGCGTGATGCCTCTTGTATGGACATTGGATAAAAATTTGCTGTTTCGGCGAAAAATACCTACCTTTGCGCCATCGAAAGATAAGTGGACAAATTTGGCTGCTTGCAACCACATCAAAAAATGCTAAAACTGCCCTTCGCCGATAGCCGGCCAAGGTAGCCATATCCGGGTGATATGCCCGGCAGGTGAGTCAACTCGCCCGTATGGATGAATGAAAAATGTTGAGGCAGCCGTGTCGACCTATCCGAGAGACACCTGTTTCGATATTTTTTTATTTGTGTAAATCATGAATACATATCTCTTTACTTCCGAATCAGTTTCGGAGGGTCATCCCGATAAGGTGGCTGACCAGATTTCCGATGCAGTGCTTGACGAGTTTCTTGCGCGTGACCCGTCGTCGAAGGTAGCCTGTGAGACTCTCGTGACCACCGGCCAGGTAGTGATTGCCGGTGAGGTCAAGAGCAACGCATATATTGATCTGATGGATGTGACCCGCGAGGTGATCAAGAATATCGGTTATGACCGCAGCGAGCTGAAGTTTGACGGCGAGGCTTGTGGCGTGTTCTCGGCTCTTCATGAGCAGAGTGCGGATATCAACCGTGGTGTGGAGCGCGAGGAGCTTGAAGGACAGGGAGCCGGCGATCAGGGTATGATGTTCGGCTATGCGTGTGCCGAGACGCCCGATTATATGCCGTTGACGCTTGATCTGTCACACCGTCTGCTCCACGAGCTTGCCGCCATACGCCGCGAGGGTGAGGCGATGACATACGAGGTAGACGGGAAGAAGCGCACATATCTGCGTCCCGACTCCAAAAGCCAGGTGACGGTGGAATACGACGCTGACAATCGTCCGCTGCGGGTGGATACGATCGTGATCTCCACGCAGCATGATGAATTTATAGCTCCTGCTGACGGGGAGTCTCAACTTGAGGCAGATGAGCGTATGCGTCTCCAGATCGAGAAGGATGTGCGCGAAGTGCTGATCCCGCGCGTCAAGGCGCAGCTGCCCGCCGAAGTGGCCGCACTGATAGATGATTACAAATTGTATGTCAATCCTACGGGGAAGTTTGTGATAGGCGGTCCTCACGGCGATACAGGCCTGACCGGCCGTAAAATCATAGTCGACACCTACGGGGGACGTGGAGCGCATGGAGGCGGCGCGTTTTCCGGCAAGGATCCCTCCAAGGTTGACCGCTCGGCGGCATACGCGGCGCGTCATATAGCCAAGAATCTTGTGGCTGCCGGAGTGGCCCGCGAGGTGCTTGTGCAGGTGGCCTACGCCATCGGCAAGGCTGAACCGGTGAGCCTGTGTGTCAACACCTACGGAACCTCCAAAGTGCCGTTTACGGATGACCAGATAGCCGGGAAGGTGTTGTCGATGCCGTGTTTCGACATGACACCTTACGCTATTGAGAAGCGGTTCAATCTCCGTCAGCCCATCTATCGGGAGACGGCAAGCTATGGCCACATGGGACGTAAACCCCGGGTTGTCACCAAGCGTTTCCACTCCAAGTATGAGCCTGATGTTGTCAAGGAGGTCGAGCTTTTCACGTGGGAAAAGCTCGATGCCGTCGATGCTGTCAAGGAGACGTTCGGTATTGAATAAGTGTTAAAGAATTGTTAAAACGGACGGGCGAGTTGCATGAACCGATAAATCGTCGTAACTTTGCATCGCAAAACAAGGGAGTAAAGCAGCCCTTGATAATAGAATGCAAGGCGATTTAGTGTAGAGGCCTAGCACGCCGCCCTCTCACGGCGGAAACCCGGGTTCGAATCCCGGATTCGCTACACAAGCAGAAGAGGAAACATCAGACAATGGTGGTTCCTCTTCTGCTTTTATGCTGACCCTGAAAAAGACGTATAAGAAAATGAGGCGGACCAAACCTTTAGCTTCCGCCTCTCTTTTTCGGCTTTGGGCGGTTAGGATATTTCGCGGGAATTATATAATTTTGCAGCAAAATCCGCGATCCGATGGAAAACTCCACGTTCAACATATCCATAACCAAGGCCCAGCTTGCCGGACTCCCGTTGGTGGAGTTCAGCGGAGCTATCACTGTGATCAGTGATCCGGCGGAGGTGGCCGGAGCTGTGGAGATTCTCCGTTCGCGCGATGTGGTGGGTTTCGACACGGAGACCAAGCCTAATTTCAAGAAGGGTGTCACCAACAAGGTTTCGCTCATACAGGTGTCCACGGATGACCATTCGTTTCTTTTCCGTCTCAATAAGACCGGTTTCACTCCGGAGCTGAAGGAGTTCATGGAATGTGAAGATGTGGTCAAGGTGGGTCTGTCGCTTAAAGATGATTTTCATGTGCTCCACAAGATCTGTGAGTTTGAGCCGAAAAATTTCATAGATCTTCAGGATGTGGTGAGGCAGTATCATATCACCGATCTCAGTCTGCAGAAGATCTACGGCATACTGTTCGGCAGAAGGATATCCAAAAGCCAGAGGCTTACCAACTGGGAGGCCGCCACTCTCACACCATCGCAGATGGTCTATGCGTCGATAGATGCCTGGGCGTGTCTGCGCATCTACCGTATGCTCCGGAGCGATACGTTCGTACCGGAGGAGTCTCCATATATTGTAGTTCCCGAAGATCCCGAAGAGATATGCGGATCCTGACACCACAGCAGATCACGGATGCTGCCGCAACAGCAGGAGCCAACAAGGCCGGTCTTGCCACAGATCATACGGTGAGGCTGCTTGTGGCGGCTGTCCTCGCCGGAGCCTATATATCGCTGGGCGGAATACTGTCGGTGATCATCGGATGGGGATTTCCGGGACTGATACCGGAGAATCCGGCGTTGCAGAGGCTTCTGGCCGGAGCGGCGTTTCCGATCGGCCTCATTCTCGTGGTTGTGCTCGGTGCTGAACTATTCACCGGCAACAATGCACTGTTGATCCCATCATTTGTGCGCGGAAAACACTCCGTGTCCGCGATTTTGCGTAACTGGATACTCGTATATGTAGGAAATCTCATCGGAGCATTGGCCTTTACCTATTTCATGGTCTATAAGTGCGGGCTGACGTCGGCCGATCCGTGGCATCAGGCCGTGGTGAGGGTAGCGGAGGCTAAGGTATCGATGTCGTGGACTACGGTATTTCTCAAAGGTATAGGAGCCAACTGGTGTGTGTGTCTTGCAGTGTGGCTTGCTCTGTCGGGTAAGACCTTGCTTGAGAAGGCTTTCGGCTGCTGGCTGCCTGTCATGGCGTTTGTGGCTCTCGGCTATGAACACTGCATAGCCAATATGTTTTTTATTCCTCTCGGTATGCTTGAGGGTGCGGATGTGGGAGTGTGGCAGTCTGTGACGGCCAATTTCATACCCTCCACTTTGGGCAATATCGTGGGTGGAGCGCTGCTTGTGGGAGCCGTACATTCCTATCTTCACCGCGAGGTATGAAAACATATTGAGGCCGGCCGGCGTTAGAATCATATCTGAGTAATCCAATTTTTCCATTATGCCAGAATTACAGTCTTTAGTCGATTCTGTCAGCGGTGTACTGACCGATTATGTCATGGTGAGTGTGCTGCTCATGGCAGCATTGTTCTTTACAATAATCACACGTGGCGTACAGTTCAGAATGATCCGTGAAATGTGCCGCCTTCTCATCAGATCCGGCCGCCGCGACAACGACAGACGTAAGATCGACGCACCATCGCATGGGACGATAAGTTCGTTTCAGGCATTTGCCGTATCGATAGCTTCGAGGGTCGGCACCGGTAATCTCGCAGGTGTGGCGACGGCTATAGCCATTGGTGGCCCGGGAGCGGTGTTCTGGATGTGGGTGATAGCTCTGCTCGGGTCGGCAAGCGCATTCGTGGAGTCAACCCTCGCGCAGCTCTTCAAGGTGAAGGGCGAAAAGTCGTTCATGGGTGGTCCGGCATATTATATAATGAAGGGTCTGCACAAACGATGGTGGGCTGTCACGTTCGCCGTGCTGATCACGCTCACGTTCGGGTTCGCGTTCAACACCGTGCAGTCAAATACCATTTCCGATGCGTTAGCCACATCGTTCGGTGTCCCGCAAGGAGTGACTGCATGGGCACTCTCGATATGCACGTTGGTCATAATCCTCGGCGGAATCCAGAGCGTGTCGAAGTTCAGTCAGGTGATAGTTCCGGTGATGGCACTGGCATACATACTGCTTGCCTTTGTGATTGTGGCCATGAATATCACCCGCTTTCCGGAGATAATCACGCTGATTGTCAGCAATGCGTTCGGCTTTGACGAAGCTATGGGCGGAACAGTGGGCACGGCCATGATAATGGGTGTCAAGAGGGGATTGTTCAGCAACGAGGCCGGGGAAGGGTCGACTCCTAATGCCGCCGCCACGGCTTCGGTGTCCCATCCAGTCAAGCAAGGTCTGATCCAGGCGCTTGGTGTCTATACGGACACGCTGCTTGTATGCACGGCCACGGCGTTCATTATACTGTGCAGCGGTGTGTTCACTGAAGGTCACGACGGTATAGTGTTGACCCAGAAGGCCATTGATGCGGAATTTGGCGGAGATCACCGCATCGGATCGACGCTTGTGTGCATAGCCATATTCTTTTTTGCGTTCACGAGCATTATAGCCAATTATTACTATGGGGAGACCAATCTGCGCTTCATCCGTAACAGCAGGACGTTGATCAATGTCTACCGTTTGGCTGTGGTCGTGATTGTATATCTCGGGGCAGTGATGTCGCTCGATCTTGTCTGGGGGTTCGCGGATATAACCATGGCACTCATGACTCTTTGCAACCTCGCGGCTATACTGATGCTCGGCAAGTATGCAGTCATGCTGTTGCGAGACTACACGGATCAGCGGCGTCGCGGCCTTGATCCGGTCTACCGGTCCTCCACCATTCCGGAGATCGCCGACGAGACAGAGTGTTGGAAGTAGGCGGGCATTTGGAATTTTGGGCTGATTTGAGTAATTTTGCAGTGCTATGCTGCTGCTTGCCACACAACCGCTCATCTCTCAGCCGGTTCCTATCTTCCTGACGGTGATGGGGATCATCCTTGTGGCTCCACTGCTGCTCAACCGTCTCAAGATCCCTCATGTGATAGGCCTGATACTTGCAGGAGTGGCTGTGGGTCCTGACGGATTCGGAGTACTGGCCCGCGACATGAGTTTCGAGGTGTTCGGTCAGGTGGGTATCCTTTATCTCATGTTTCTGGCGGGCATAGAGATTGATATGTATCATCTGCGCAAGAATCTGCGCAAGGGATTGGTGTTCGGTCTCTTTACATTCATGGTTCCGCTCCTGCTTGGCGCGACTGCCGCCATAGCGGTGCTCGGCATGGATCTGCCGGAGGCGACGCTGCTCGCATCGATGTTTGCGGCACACACTCTGCTCGCCTATCCTATCGTGGCGCGTTTCGGTGTCACCAAGTCTCCGGCGGTGATCATAGCGATAGCCGGCACGATCGTGACCGTGCTCGGTTCCCTTATTGTGCTTGCGGGTGTCCTCGGAGTGGTCCGTGAGGGTTCTGCATCATCGTTGCTGAGGACACTGCTGTATCTCGCGGTCTACTGTGCCGCCATTTTCTATATATATCCACGGCTGACGCGATATTTCTTCAGAAAATATCATGACGGCATCCAGCAGTTTGTCTATATCCTTTTCATGGTGTTTCTTGCGGCTGCCACCGCCCAATGGATAGGGATCGAGGGCGTTTTCGGTGCTTTCTATGCCGGTTTGGTGCTCAACAAGTTCATCCCCGGGCGATCTACGCTCATGGGCCGGATAGAGTTTGTCGGAAATGCATTGTTCATTCCGTATTTCCTTATCGGTGTGGGTATGCTGATAGACCTGCGAGTGGTGACTGACGGCTGGGACACGGTCTATATCGCGGCGGTGATGAGTGCTGTCGCGATGGCTACGAAATGGCTCGCGGCTTGGCTCACGCAGAAGACGTTCCGTCTCACCGGCGTGGACCGCAGCATGATGTATCAGTTGTCAAATGCCCATACGGCAGTGGCTCTTGCAGTAGTGATGATAGGCTACAGCATGGGGCTCTTCGGGGTTGAGATACTCAACGGCACGGTGGTGATGATACTTGTGACTTGCACGGTATCGTCGCTCGGTACAGCCCGGGCAGCCGCCAAGCTAAAAGTGCAGCTGCTTGAGATGGAGGAGGAAGAGATGGCCAAGGATGAGTCGACAACACGTCCGAGAACACTGATAGCCATATCCAATCCTCTGACGTCTCCGTCGATAGTCGAGCTTGCGCTTGCCATGCGTTTCCCGGATTCATCAGTTCCCGGAGACTTCTATGCTCTCCATGTGCGCAACGATAATTCCGCATCATCGAGAGCGATCGGCCGCAATTCGCTTGATGTGGCGGAGCGCGCGGCGGCTTCCGTGGAGGTGTCGCTCAATACGATAGAGCGTTATGACCTCAATTTTATCACCGGAGTCATAAACACTATGGAAGAGCGTGATATCACTGAGGTGATCATCGGTCTCCACCGCCGGACTGCGATAATCGACTCCTTCCTCGGAGGTAAGATCGAGAGTCTTCTCCAGTCGACCAACCGTATGGTTGTGATCACGCGTTGTTTCAATCCGCTGTCGACTATGACCAGGATCTATGTGGCCGTTCCGAAGAAAGCTCAGTTTGAGACCGGATTCCGCCGTTGGGTTCAGGCGGTCGGAAATATAGGCCGTCATGCGGGGTGTCCCATGGTGTTCTGGTGTGATCCATCCACCGAGCCAATGATCCGGACGGTGCTCTCGCAGGCGAGGATCGGGGTTAGGGTATCGTTTGAGCCGGTGAGCAGTTATGATGATTTTGTGGTGAAGTCGCGGACCGTCACTGATGATGATCTGCTGATCGTTGTGTCTGCACGAAGGGCATCCGTGTCGTTTGACGGGGATATGGACGCCGTCCCGGAATATCTCCGCAAGTATTTCGGCAGTTCAAACCTTATCATGCTTTACCCGGGTCAATTTGGTTCGGAGGCACCGCTGACTATGGCGGAGGTGATGTCCACAGACCTGATATCGCCACCGTCGCCTTTCTATATATTCCTGAGTAATCTCTTCAGAAAGATAAAGCGATAGCCCGGGCGGCAAGTTTGTTTTAGTGTTTGTCTCTCGGGACAGGAGGATAGTCCACCGTATAGTGGAGTCCGCGTGACTCCTTGCGTTCCTTAGCCTGACGCATTATGAGGTAGCCGACGTTGATGATGTTGCGCAGCTCGCATATCTCGCGTGTAGCCTTTGAGCTTTTGAATAGTTTTTCGGTCTCTTCATAGAGGATGTCGAGGCGGTTCCAGGCGCGGTCGAGCCGGAGATTGGAACGCACGATACCCACGTAGGTTCCCATGATCTGGTTCACTTCTTTTATGCTCTGTGTGATCAGCACCATTTCCTCAGGATGGCGGGTGCCTTCGTCGTTCCATTCCGGCACATCCTCACGCAGGTCGTAGTGGCCAAGATTCTCCATTGCATGGTGGGCGGCGGCATCAGCATAGACCACGGCCTCGATGAGAGAGTTGGATGCCAGGCGGTTGCCACCGTGCAGACCGGTGCATGAGCACTCTCCTACGGCATATAGCCTGCGGATGCTCGACTCGCCGTTGCCATCGACCTTGATACCACCGCACAGATAGTGGGCAGCCGGGGCTACAGGTATGTAATCCTTGGTGATGTCGATGCCGAGTGAGAGGCATTTGGCGTAAATGTTGGGGAAATGTTTTTTTGTCTCCTCGGGATCCTTGTGGGTCACGTCGAGATATACGTGATCGTCACCGTAGAGCTTCATCTCGGAGTCGATGGCCCGGGCCACAATGTCGCGCGGGGCCAGCGAGAGACGCGGGTCGTATTTGTGCATGAACTCCTCGCCGCGCTTGTTGCGGAGCACGGCTCCGTAGCCGCGCATGGCCTCAGTGATGAGGAATGACGGACGGTCGCCGGGATGATAGAGGGCTGTCGGGTGGAACTGGATGAATTCCATGTCCTTCACAGTTCCTTTGGCGCGATACACCATGGCAATTCCGTCGCCGGTGGCCACGAGAGGATTGGTTGTGGTCTGATATACCGCTCCGACGCCTCCGGTAGCGATGAGAGTGACACGTGACAGGAATGTGTCGACTGTCCCGGATTCGGTGTCGAGCACGTATGCTCCGTAGCAGGTTATGTCCGGGGTTCTGCGGGTGACGATCTTGCCCAGATGATGCTGGGTGATGATCTCTATGGCGAAGTGATGCTCGTAGATGTCGATGTTGGGGTTGGAGCGCACGGCCTTGATCAGGGAGTCCTGGATCTCGAAGCCGGTGTTGTCGGCATGATGGAGTATGCGGAATTCCGAATGTCCGCCTTCGCGGTGAAGGTCAAATGTGCCGTCTTCTTTCTTGTCGAAATCCACGCCCCAACGGATCAGCTCCTGGATCTGTGAAGGTGCGTTTCGCACCACCTTGTCCACGGCCTCCGGATCAGAAAGCCAGTCGCCGGCCACCATGGTGTCATGGATATGTTTTTCAAAATCGTCGACTTTAAGGTTGGTGACGGAAGCCACGCCGCCTTGCGCAAGTGCTGTATTGGCCTCATCGAGAGTTGTCTTGCAGACGAGGGCCACGGTGCCGTGTCCGGCCACCTTCAGGGCAAAGCTCATGCCTGCGATGCCCGACCCGATAACGAGATAATCGTATTTACGTGTCATTTGAAACGCAATCAAAAATTCCGCTGCAAACTTACGCAAAAAATCCGAGAATAGCAATGAAAAAAGGATGACGGGCGCATCGTGAGCCACGTCATCCTTTGGTTTGTTTTATGCGGTCGGGGCGTTGTGGGTAAGACCCGCAACAGCTTAACTGCACGTGTGATTATTTGCCTGCGAGCTTCTCCTTGAGGCTTGCGAGAGCTTCGAGATCACCGAGTGTGGTCTTCTCAAGGGGAGTTGTGAGGACGGGAGTCTCCTCGGCAGCGGGACGGCGGTTGCCTCCGCGACGGTTCTCGCCACGGTTCTCGCGCTTGCGGGGCTGCTCTGCGCGCTCGCCCTTCTGCTCATCTTCAAAGATGCGGCTGTGGGAGAGGATGATGCGCTTTGAATCCTTGTTGAACTCGATCACCTTGAAGTCGAGCTTCTCGTCGAGCTGAGCCTTGCTGCCGTCAGCCTTGACGAGGTGCTTGGGAGTGGCGAAGCCCTCTACACCGTAGGGGAGAGCGATGACCGCACCCTTCTCAACCATCTCGATGATTGTTCCCTCGTGGACAGAGCCGACAGTGAAGATGGTCTCGAATACATCCCAGGGATTCTCCTCAAGCTGCTTGTGGCCGAGAGAGAGACGGCGGTTTTCCTTGTCGATCTCGAGCACCTGGACATCGATGTTGGCACCGATCTGGGTGAACTCGCTGGGGTGTTTGACTTTCTTGGTCCATGAGAGGTCGGAGATGTGGATGAGGCCATCGACACCTTCCTCGATCTCAACGAATACACCGAAGTTGGTGAAGTTGCGCACGCGTGCGGTGTGCTTCGAGCCAACGGGATATTTTGTCTCGATGTCTTCCCAAGGATCGTTCTTGAGCTGCTTGAGACCGAGTGACATCTTGCGGTCCTCGCGGTCGAGGGTGAGGATGACAGCTTCGATCTCGTCGCCAACTTTGAGGAAGTCCTGAGCGGAGCGGAGGTGCTGGCTCCAGGACATCTCGCTGACATGGATAAGACCCTCTACGCCGGGAGCGATCTCCACGAATGCGCCGTAGTCAGCCATGACAACAACTTTGCCCTTGACCTTGTCGCCAACCTTGAGGTTGGGATCGAGAGCATCCCAAGGATGGGGAAGGAGCTGCTTGAGACCGAGGGCGATACGCTTCTTCTCGTCGTCGAAGTCGAGAATCACGACATTGAGCTTCTGGTCGAGCTGAACCACTTCCTCTGGGTGGCTTACGCGGCCCCAGGAGAGGTCAGTGATGTGGATGAGGCCGTCTACGCCGCCGAGGTCGATGAATACACCGTAGGATGTGATGTTCTTGACAGAGCCTTCGAGCACCTGACCCTTCTCGAGCTTGGCGATGATCTCGCGCTTCTGCTGCTCAAGCTCGGCCTCGATGAGTGCCTTGTGGGAGACGACAACGTTCTTGAATTCCTGATTGATCTTCACGACCTTGAACTCCATGGTCTTGCCAACGAAGATGTCGTAGTCGCGGATGGGTTTTACGTCGATCTGTGAGCCGGGGAGGAATGCCTCGATGCCGAATACGTCGACGATCATGCCGCCTTTGGTGCGGCATTTGATGTAGCCCTTGATGACTTCGTCTTTCTCGAGAGCCTCGTTGATGCGATCCCATGAACGGGCTGCACGGGCTTTGCGGTGAGAAAGGATGAGCTGGCCTTTCTTGTCCTCCTGATTCTCAATGAAGACTTCTACGGTGTCGCCCACCTTGATGTCGGGGTTGTAGCGGAATTCGCTCATGGGGATGATGCCGTCGCTCTTGTAGCCGATGTTAACCACAGCCTCACGCTTGTTGAGCGCGATGATGGTACCTTCGATTACGTCCTTGTCACGCACGGTGTTGAGCGATTCATCATAGGTTTTGGTGAGTTCCTCGCGCGACTTGTCGCCCTTGGTCTCGCCTTTTTCGTAAGCTTCCCAATCGAAATCTGCGATAGGGGAGTTTTTTACTTCTTCAGTCATTAAAACTAAATGGGGTTAATAAAATAAGGTTAATTAAAACTGCCTGTGCGCGCCTGTGCGCGTAAAGCGGTGCAAAGTTAATAATTATTTTTCAATTAGGCAAATAGAAATTGAGAAGGAGAAAAGACAGTATGATTTTTATTTTTCACAGATTTGTGAATTTGTAAAACTAATTGTATCTTTGTGCCATTATAGAATACGTATGATAGTTGTTTTTGAGGAGACATATCTGAAGGAATTGTATGAAAGCGGAAAGGCATCTGATAAGAAGCATCGTTTTCAGCCGAGTATCGTTAAAAGATATAAGGATAGGATCAATTATCTGAAGAGTGTAGCTACAAAAGAAGAACTATATCCGATTAAATCCCTGCACTTCGAGGCTTTACGTGGGAATAAGACCGGATTATTTTCAATAAAGGTCAATGATCAGTACCGTATAGAATTTTCCATGTTGGAAAATGAAGATCAACCTGTCTTGACTGTATGTAACATTGTAGAACTTTCTAATCATTACGATTGATATGATATCTCTTACGGGAATAAACCCTGATATGATTGCCAACAACCTCACTCCGTATCAGCCCACACATCCGGGATTGTTGATCCGGGATGAGTTGGAGGAGCGCAGGCTTTCCCAGGCAAAACTGGCATCCAGCATTGGTGTCTCCCCTTCGCTGCTTAACGAAGTGATAAATGGTAAGCGTGCGATAAATACGGAGATGGCCTTATTGTTGGAGGCCTCGCTTGGCATTTCCGCAGACGTGTGGCTCAGGCTTCAATCTGAATACAATATGCAGAAGGCAAAATCCGATGTATCTTTCATGCATCGGCTTGATAATATACGCAAGATTGCAGCTATGCTTTAGTCTTCTGCGATGTTTGGGGATGACGGGCTTGTTTTATTGACAATTATGTTGTAAATTTGCCAATAAAACAAGGTCTGTCATGAATAATCCGGAAATAATTGGCCGTCTGCGCCACATCATGCAGTTGCGTCATCTGACCCAGCGCCGTCTGGCGGGGTTGTTGCGTCTTGATCCATCGAATCTCTCGAAAGTCATGAATGGTAAACTGCCTTTTACCGAAGGGTTGGCCAACCGTGTCGTTGTCGATCTCGGTATATCCAAGGCATGGCTGCTTCGCGGCGAGGGGGTGCCGTTTGAGAAGCCTGTACCGATGTTGGAACTTGAGTGCGGGCCGGAGGATCTTGCGACACGATGTGTCGGGGAGGGAACACCGGTCTATGACATCGATGTGACGGCAGGATGCCGCTCGCTGACATCGGTATTCGGGGAGATATATCCCGTGGGACAAGTGAATCTGCCCGAGATTCCTGACAATTGCTGTCTTGTGAAAGTGAGGGGCGACAGTATGTCGCCGCGTATAATGCCCGGAGGTTATGTGGCCATAAGGCAGGTGATGGATATGCGCAATATCTTCTGGGGGCAAATATATGTGGTTGAGCTTGACGAATTGAGATTGGTGAAGTTCGTGCGCCGTCACAGCGATCCCGACAAGATCATACTCCATAGCGAAAATCCTGCATACGATGATATGGATGTGTCCCGTGACGACATACGGTCAATGTACATAGTGGAGGCTATACTCAATTCCACTCTCGTGTGAGGCTATGGCTATAAGCTGTGTGCCGTAGGTCGTGTAGGATATGAAGCATTCCTGTCCACGGCAGGATGCGGACATCCCGTCGGGAGAGACGAGGATTGCGGATACAGTGAGATCAGGCAAACGCAGAAGCTTGAATGTGGCTTCCTTGGCCGTCCAATAGCGCAGCAGTTCGTGGATGTATGTGTGTCTTTCTTCCACGCGGTCGAGCCTTGCGGATTCTTCGTCCATGAGAAATTTATGCGCCACTCTGGCGAGTTGGGGACGGGGTGACTCTATGTCGACTCCTATGGGTCTGTCAGATACGGCCAGAAGACAGGTGGTTGAGGAGTGAGAGATGGATATGTGCAGCTCCGGGTGTCCGGCTATGTAAGGGGCACCGTCGGGATGGTGGTCTATCACGACATCGGATATCACAGCCTCTCCGAGCAGTCGCCGGATCGCCATACGTTCGGCTTCACGGCGGTTTCCGCCGGTGGACGTATCAATGTCTGTCAGGAATAACCGCACCATCGGTCAGAGGGCTTTTAGCAAAGTGAGCATATCCCTCTCCAATGCGTCGATAACGGGCGAAACGGAGTCGGTCGGAGTGGTGTGGGGTATTTGCAGATACACGGTGCCGCTGATCACCCTGCCGTCTTTTGATGCGAGAATCTGCACAGGAGTCGAGAGCGCGCTGCGACTGGTGATCATCTCGCAGTCCCATCCGCCTGATGAGGTGAGTGTGGTAGCTATACCATCGGCTCCGGCAAGGTTCAGAGCCATACGCTCCCGCCGGTTGTCCACGATGGCTTCGGCAGGTTCGTCCTTGGTGGCATTGCTGAGAGTGAGATAAATGCTCGCATTGCTGAACGATGGATAGCCGATGGTGATCCAGCAGTCTCCGTTTTCTTTCTCTTCCACATCAGCCACAGCTCCGTCATTGATGGCAAGACTAATGCCGGATATATTCATCTGCGTGAACGTAGAGTCGGGCATGGCGATACGCGGATATGCTTCCGGCCTGGGGGTGGATGTGGAGTGTCCCCTTGTGCATGAGAGTGCGGACAGAGTGATGGCGGCGATAAGGGCCGGGAGGAGTCTCATTGTTTCGGTAATGCTTCCGGAGTCTCGTCAGACTGAAGCTCCGGCATGATCTTGACACGGATATTGACGATGCGGTGCTGACGGATGGAAAGGACAAGGAAACGGCAGCGGCCATAGACGATCGATTCCTTTTCTTTCGGGAAGTCGCCCTTGATGGCGAGCAGCATTCCGGCTAAGGTGTCGCAGTCCTCGGTGACGGAAGAGTAATAGTCCTCCTCCTCTTCCAGTCCGGTGATGCGGAAGAAGTCGTTGAGCAGGGTCTTGCCTTCAAATATGTAGGTGTCGTCAGGAAGTTTGCGGTAGAGTTTCTCCTCCTCGTCATATTCGTCGTCAATATCGCCTACTATCTCTTCGAGGACATCCTCAAGTGTGACGATGCCTTGGGTACCTCCGAATTCATCGATCACGATGGCCAGATGCACCCTGCGGGAGCGGAAGTCCTCAAGCAGATCGTCGATCATGCGTGATTCCGGCACGTAATAAGGTTCGCGCATCAGTTGCTGCCATCTGAAGTCGCTGCTTTCAGCCTTGCCTACGTAGGGAAGGAGATCCCGTGAATACAGGACTCCCTTTATGTTGTCCATCGAGTCCTCGTAGACCGGAAGTCTGGCAAAACCGCTTTCAATCACCACCTTCATCACCTCGTCAAACGAATCCTCTACATCGAGGCCGGTCACATCGACACGGGGAGTCATGACTTCCGAGGCTGTCGTATAGCCGAACTTCAGGATTCCTTCAAGTATGTCCTTGTTCTGCGACGGATCCACATCGGTTATCTCGAGAGCCTGCGAGAGGTCGTCGGCCGTGACCGCCGTGTCCTTCTTGGTCACTACTTTATTCACTATTACCGAACTCTTGACCAGCAATGACGAGAGCGGATAGAATAGCTTGACGAAAAATGACAAGGGAGCGCCGGCCATCCTGGCCCATCCGAGATTGTCGGAATTTGCATATAGCTTGGGGAGAATCTCGCCGAAGAGGAGTATGAGAAATGTGAGTATGACGGATTGCAATACGAAGCTCAACACCGGACTCATTCCCTCGAATACGGGGCCGAGGGCGAAATTGCAGAGCACTACGATAGCCACATTCACCAGATTGTTGGCTATCAAAATCGTGGCCAGAAGCCGTTCGGGCATTCCGAGAAGCCGAAGTATGCTTTTTCCTTCGGTCGTGTCCTCGATCTCCTCGCACTGGGCGGGCGACAGGGAGAAATACGCGATCTCACTTCCGGATACAAAACCGGAAACAAACAAAAGAAGTATCGCAAGAGCGAGTGCCACTATCTGGGCGCCATCCATTGGCGCTATCGAGAGGAGAGGGGTGTGGAATGTGAGCAGTGATGTGTTGGCTATGGCCTCTATGGCCGGTAAAGGATCTGTGTCCAAGTGAAAATCGAGTTAGTTAGACGTATGCGTCGGAGATGGGTTGGACCTCCTTCCGCACTGCAAAGATATACATTAAATGTCAAACGGCAAAATATTGAGGGGTGCCGGATTCATCGGTCGACCGGTGATAGTAGTGAAATCCGATGCCCGATCTCTCCGGAAAATTTTTCAGCTCCGGTAGAATTAAGATGCGAGGCGTCGTCGAAATAAGCCATATTCTGCGAATATGCTGTGTCGGCAAACATATCTATCACCGGAATGTCGTAGTCCATGCAGAGTTGTGTCAGTTTGCTGTAAGCCTCCGAGCTGGCAGCTCTGAAATACGGGGAATAGACAACTGTGAGCTTGATGTTACGCTCCCGGCAGAGGTCGAGGAATTTTTTGAAATATTTGAGCTTTATCGGATCCCATTCGCACGGTGTCCGGTCGAACGCCGGCGGGGTATAGTTTATGACACCATCCATCGGCTTATATCCTCTGATTGAGACCTGCTCGGGTTTGAGATAGTCGCCGAGCATCTGTATGAAGTCGCCGTTGTAGCGGTAGAGTGATGATTTCAACTTCAGGTGTTCCATAGGGGCGATGTCGCTGATCAGCGAATCAAGGGCTTCACGTCCATACCAACGTTTGAGCCATCTGAGATATTTCACATTGTCACCGGCCTCCATATCATACATCGGGAAGGCATCATAAATAATCACTTCAGGAGTATACCTTTCCATTATCATGAGAAGTCTGACATATTGAAACAGGATGCCGTTTCCGTCGAGACCGCAGTTGTAGACTTCCCGTCCGAGTGAGTCGCTGATTATGTCCGGATTGTAGTGGTGGACAGCCCTTGAGGATCCCATTATGAGAACGGGTGCTTCCTGTGTGTCCGTGATATGGAAATGATCAGCTGTATCACCACCTTTGGAGTGGGTGTTGAGATAGCCGCACACGACACCGAATATGATATCGACCACGGCCGTGATGAGAAAAAATATAAGAATTGAAGCCAGAAACCGTCTCATGATCAGAAATTAACATATATGAATGATCCGGCATCAAGCACACCGATACACAGGATGATACAGAACAGCGATATATATATGCACCAACGTGCATGGGATGAGTCGAGCCATTTGAGTCTTTTACTCAGATATTCGGCGCGGATCTCGGCTGCGAAAAGCAGGATTATGGCAAAGAATGTGAGAAGTTTGTCGGTATTTGATGCCTTGTACATGAAGTCTTGTGCATTGTGGACGGAGAAGATTCTTGTGATGAAGGCCACAGCGTCGCCGATAGTCGGCATCCGGAATATCACCCATGCGAGTGTGACGATGAGAAATGTCATGGCTATCCGCAGCGGTTTGATCCTTTTGAGCCATGCCGATGATCCATACCGTCCTTTTGGATCAAGTCCGGCGGCTTTTTCGGCGATCTGTGCGGCACCGTGAATACCGCCCCATACCACGAATGTCCAGTTGGCTCCGTGCCATAACCCCGAAATGAGAAATGTAGTCATTATATTGGCATATTGGCGTGGACGTGAACATCTGCTGCCACCGAGCGGAATATAGATGTGTTCTGTAAGCCATCGGGTCAGGGATATATGCCATCTGCGCCAGAAAGCGGTAATGCTTTCCGCGAGATATGGACGATTGAAATTGTTGATCAGCCTGAATCCGAGTGTACGGGCTATGCCGATGGCCATCAGTGAGTAACCGGCAAAATCACCATAAATCTGGATGGTGTAGAGGATAGCCGCCCACAGACAGTTGATCCCGGAGAAGTGGGTGTAATTGTTGAATACAGTGTCGACATACAGACCCACACGGTCGGCAACCACACATTTCAGGAATATTCCCCACAGAACATATTTAAGCCCTTCGACACCGTCGGTGAATGAAAATCTCCTTGCTTCTTTGAGCTGGGGAAGCAGTTCGGACGCTTTTGAGATCGGTCCGCTTGCTGTCTGGGGGAAAAATGAGCAGAACAGGATATAGTCCGGCAGATCTTTCTCGGCCTTTTCTTTTCCGCGATACACATCGAGCATATATCCGAGAGCCTGAAAAGTGAAGAAGGATATTCCTACGGGGATAGCCCAGTTGAGCCCCGGAAGATAAAAATGGAGATGTATGGTCTCTAAAAGTGCCGATATGTTGACATTGATAAAGTTGTAGTATTTGAATGTCAGCAACGGAAGCAACGCGGCAGTGACAAGTGATGCGACAAGCCATCTGCTTCTGTGTTCGGTGCGGGATTCAATGAGTCTGGCTCCGTAGTAGGTGATGATTGTGACAAACAGCAGAACGATGGCAAAATATGGATTCCAGTTCATATACAGAATATAGCTCACGGCAATAAGATAGATATTTCTCATGCGTGATTGGCCGGCCGGTATAAGCCAGTATATCAGAAATATGAGAGGGAATATCAGCCAGAAGCCAAAACTGTTGAATGTCATGGTATAGGTGAGAGAAAGGAGGTGTATCCGGTGCCGGAGCATGGATACACCTCCATATATCATCAGTTATTGCTGTTTCATCAGATGAGGGATTTGCCGGTCATCTCTTCCGGTTGTGGAAGTCCCATGATCTTGAGCATTGTGGGAGCCACGTCGGCCAGACGGCCGTCAGCGACATGGGCATCCTTGTTCTCGGTGACATAGATGCAGGGGACGGGGTTGAGCGAGTGAGCCGTATTGGGAGTGCCGTCCGGGTTGATGGCGTTGTCGGCATTGCCGTGGTCGGCTATTATGATCACCTCATAGCCGGCCTTCTTGGCTGCTTCGACAGTGTCCTTGACACATTCGTCGACAGCCTTGACCGCCTTGCATATTGCCTCGTAGACACCGGTGTGGCCCACCATATCGCCGTTGGCATAGTTGACGACTATGAAGTCGTATTTTTCTTCCATGATGGCCTCGACGAGTTTGTCCTTCACCTCGTATGCGCTCATCTCAGGTTTGAGGTCGTAAGTGGCTACCTTCGGGGAAGCTACAAGAATGCGCTCCTCCCCTTCGTAGGGAGCTTCGCGTCCGCCATTGAAGAAGAATGTCACATGGGCATATTTCTCAGTCTCGGCTATGTGGAGCTGCTTCTTGTCAAGAGAAGAAAGATATTCGCCGAGAGTGTTCTCCACGTTTTCCTTCGGGAACAGGATGTGGACTCCGGTGAATGATGCGTCGTATGGAGTCATGCAATAGTATTGCAGTCCGGGCACAACTGTCATTCCGGCTTCGGGGATATCATGCTGGGTGAGCGCGATAGTGAGTTCCTTGGCGCGGTCGTTGCGGTAGTTGAAGAAGATCAAGGCATCGTCAGCCTTGATCGTCCCGTCGATATTGGCGTTGTTGATCGGTTTGATGAACTCATCGGTCACATCGTTGTCATAGCTTTCCTGGACGGCTGCCACCATGTCCTTGGCCTGCTCGCCTTCACCTTTCACGAGAAGATCGTATGCAACCTTGACACGCTCCCAGCGTTTGTCGCGGTCCATCGCATAGTAGCGGCCGATTATGGATGCGATTTCACCTGCGCTTTCCTTGCAGTGGGCCTGCAGAGCCTCGATGAAGCCTTTGCCGCTGTGCGGATCGGTGTCACGGCCGTCCATGAAGCAGTGGATATATACTTTTTCAAGTCCGTATTCCTTGGCTATGTCGCAGAGCGCATAGAGATGATCAAGCGAGGAATGGACACCGCCGTCGCTCGTCAGACCCATGAAATGTATGGCCTTGTCGTTGTCTTTGGCATAACTGAATGCATTGATGATCTCCGGATTTCTCATTATGGAACCATCTGCACAAGCCTTGTTGATTTTGACGAGATCCTGATATACCACTCGTCCGGCTCCGATATTGAGGTGCCCCACCTCGGAGTTGCCCATCTGTCCGTCAGGCAGACCCACGTTCTCTCCTGAAGCCTGCAGCTGGCTGTGTGGATAGGTGTTCATCAGATAGTCCCAGTATGGAGTGGGGGTGCTTGAGATGGCATCGCTCTTGGTGTGGTTGCCAAGGCCCCATCCGTCAAGTATCATTAACAATGCTTTTTTTGCCATGTTGATATTGTGCTTTGTTAGAAATTTGGCGCAAAGATACTGATTTTTTGCCAATAAGCCATTTCCATCAAAAAACTTTTAACGGGATTTTAGTGTTGATAAGTAAACTCCTCACGATTTTAAACTATTACGATTATGAAACGACTTTTAAGCTTGGCCATTGTCATGGTGGCGGTAGCGATGTCGGTGCTTGCCGACACACAGGCCGATTTCACCGGATATATAAAGGCTTACAATTCACAGATTGCCGCCCGCCAGTATCTGCCGGCGGCCAAGTCGGCGGCAGGCGCTTGTATGGCCTGTGCGGATGCCAAGAATTACGACGGAGCGTTCAAGCTGCTGTCAGGTTTTGACAAGATACTTGCCGACAGGCATATATCCCCTGACTCGATGCCGGCACCGTATTATTATACCGCCAAGACCCGCTATGAGCTGTATCAGCGTCTCAAGAATCATGCGTCGGCCGAGACCTGGCTGAAGAAAATGGGAGATTATGCGAAGCTGGCCAAAAATAAGGATATCACCACTGATATGCTGTTCACCGAAGCTCAGTTCTATTATACCACAGGCAATGTCTCGATGGGCGACCGCTGCATAGCCCGTCTCATCAAGCAGTATGACTCCTCCAAGGATTACAAGCAGGCTGACAAGGCTTATCGTGAGTTGATCGACAGAGCAGTTGCTGCGAATGATGCCGTGCTCGTGGAGCACACCTACGAAAGCTATATGCACTGGAGCGACTCGATCGAGGCGGCCAATGCTGACACGGAACTTGTGAAGGTGAAGAAGGAGATGGCCGATACGGTCGAGGAGATGGAGAAGATGGATCATACAATCCACGCCCGTACCGGCACCATGGTGACATTTATCTCCCTGTTTGTATAGCGGTGGCCGCACTTGCAGTCGGTGCTCTATTCTATTGGAGAGTTGTTGCCAAGAACCGTAAGATCAAGCGTCGCGCCATGGAGGCCGATGCCCGCAATGCCGAGAAGAGTGCGATGCTGCGTAATATGTCGGACTCGCTCAAGCCTACGCTCGACCGTCTGAATCCGGACGATCCTGCCGTGCAGAGGTTGAAAGAGTATGTAGCGGATGTCGGTGTGCTTTCGGAGGTGGATGCGTCGGAGCCAAAGGATCCGTCGACGCTCGAGAATGTCAATCTCGAACCGTTCTGCAACGATATAGCCGCCCATTTCCGACCGTTGCTGAAGAAGGGAGTTACGCTTACTCTTGACGGTACGCGAGGATGGGCCCGTATTGACGCTACTGAAGTGAGACACGTGTTGGAGCATTTGCTTGACAATGCGGTGAAATTTACCCCTGAGGGAGGAAAGATCACGCTTGCATATAAAAAGCGTGGTGCCAACAGTCATCAGTTTGTTGTATCTGATACCGGCCCCGGAATCCCGGAAGACGCCCGTGAGGATCTGTTCAAGGCGTTCAACTCTTCAAGGGATATATCGGAAGGCGATGGCCTCGGACTGCCGATATGTGCGTTGCGCGCGGACAAGATGGGCGGCTCGCTGACGCTGGATCCCACTGTCACACGCGGGACATCATTCATACTCACCATTCATACCCAACCTGTAAACTAAGATTCATCATGAGCGAAAAAGAGAAATCCAGGATATCAGTCTGGCTCATCATTGGAGTCGTGGTGCTGATAATACTTCTGTTTGTTTGGCTCACGGTCGCCGACTTTTTCGGTGATACCGATGTGGCGTCATTCATCTCGCTGCTTTAGAAGAAGCAAAATAGATTTTTAATAGCCCGTGTAGAAATACATCAGGGCTATTTTTTTGTAAACATTTTTCAGAAAGTGTCCGTTTTTGGTGTCTGATTTCGGACAATTGTCCGAAATCGGACACTGTTAAATTAGGTTAATGTATTGATTGTTAAATAGATATATTTTTGGCACGATTATTGTTGCTGTTCTGGTACGGACAAAACAATCTTGCTGAAAATATATGGATAGAGAAATCCCAAAATCTGAGATCCGCCGGCGGCGGTTGAGAACAGTGATACGCTATGTGGTGATTGTTGCAGTGATCATCGTCATTGCCGCCGTGATAGTCTTTTCCATGCGCAAAGGTGTGAAGGATGCAGATCTGATATTCTCGGATGTCGGTATAGGATCAATCGAAACCTCGGTAGGCGCATCGGGCAAGGTGGTACCCGCATTTGAGGAGATAATCAATTCGCCCATCACCACAAGGATCGTCGAGGTGTACTGCAACGGCGGAGATTCGGTGATGGAGGGAACTCCACTGTTGAGACTCGATCTTCAGAGCGCGGAGACTGAACTTGGCAAGCTCAACGATGAACTGCGAATGAAACTGCTCTCGCTCGAAAACACGCGCCTGAATATCTCCACGCAGCTAAGCAATCTTGATATGCAGGTGAAGATTAAAGAAATGGCCGTCAACAGGCTGAGAGCCGAAGTGGACAACGAACGCCGTCTCGACTCGCTCGGTTCCGGCACCGGCGATAGGGTGAGAGAGGCGGAGCTGGCCTACAATACCGGGATGCTCGAACTGGAGCAGCTCCGTGAGAAGCTCGTCAACGAGCGGTTGGTGATGCAATCCGACCTTGAGAGCGCCAAACTCGAGCTCAGTATATTCCGCAAGAATCTTGCCGAACAGAAGCGTATGCTTGAAGATGCCCGCATCAAGGCTCCGCGATCAGCGACACTCACATATATAAATAATGAGATAGGCGCGCGTGTCAACCAGGGTGAACGCGTGGCGGTGGTGAGTGATCTTAGCCATTTCAGGGTGGATGCCGACATAGCGGACTCCTACGCAGACAGGGTGAAGCCGGGTGTGCCGGTTAATGTGCGCGTAGGGCGCGAGATGCTTTCAGGAAAGGTGGCTTCCGTGACTCCGCTCAGCCGTAACGGTGTGATATCTTTTGCAGTGACTCTTGACGACGATGATCATAAAAGACTGCGCTCGGGGTTGAAGACCGATGTGTATGTGATGTGCGACATACGCGAGGATATCATCAGGATACGCAACGGCAGTTACTATAAAGGACCGAACAACTATGATATGTTCGTGGTGTCGGATGACGATATGCTCACGCGCCGCAAGGTGCGTCTCGGAGAGTGCAACTATGAATGGGTAGAAGTCATTGACGGACTGCGGCCGGGCGAGAGAGTCGTGATCTCGGATATGAATGATTACAGAAATTCCAATAAACTGAAATTAAAAAGATAAAATATAACAGAATATGGCAATTATTGAACTGAGAGGTGTTAACAAGATCTATCGCACCGACGAGGTGGAAACACAGGCACTCGAAAATGTTAATATTGATGTTGAAAAGGGCGAGTTCGTGTCCGTCATGGGGCCATCGGGCTGTGGCAAGTCCACACTTCTGAATATCATAGGCCTGCTCGACACTCCAACGGCCGGCACCGTTGAGATCGCCGGTACGGGGATCGTGGCTGGTATGAAGGACTCCGAACTCGCCTCTTTCCGCAACCGCAACATCGGTTTTGTCTTCCAGAGTTTTCATCTCATCCCGTCGCTCAACGTCTCGGACAATATAGAGCTTCCGCTCGTCTACCGGTCCGGATTGTCTGAAAGCGAGAGGAAAGCGCGGGTGCGCGAGGTGCTCGATCGGGTCGGGCTCACGCATCGCGCCCGCCACAAGCCGGCACAACTTTCCGGCGGCCAGAGCCAGCGTGTGGCCATAGCCCGTGCGATAATTGGCAATCCGGAGATCATACTTGCCGACGAGCCTACCGGAAATCTTGACTCAAAGATGGGTGCTGAGGTCATGGAGCTGCTGCATGAACTCAACAAGCGTGACGGACGCACGATAGTCATGGTGACTCACAACGAGCAGCAGGCAAAACTAACCGACCGCATCATGAAATTCTTCGACGGTCGCCAGATAGGAGAGACGGTATGAAAAAAATATTTCAGCAGATACTCTACGATTTCCGCACTCAGCCGGTGATCGGGATCGTGTCAGTAATAGGAACGGCTCTGGCCATAATGTTGGTGATGATGTCGACCATAGTCTATGAGGTTGACTACGCCCCGATAGCCCCTGAGAGCAATCGCGACCGCCTGCTCTACGACGGTAGTATGTATCTCCGCGGTGATCAAAGCAGTGCCTGCAGTGGCTTGAGTCTATACGCCATTGACCGGTTGTACCGCACCATGAAAACTCCGGAACAGGTAGCGGCTGTGACAAAGTTCTATGAGACGACTGATATTTCTATCCCTGGATCAGCTCCGGTGATAGTGGACTACCGTATGGCAGATGTTGGTCTATGGAAGGTGTTCGACTATACTTTTGTCAGCGGATCCCCCTATACGGAAGAGGATATGAAAGCCGGTAACAGAGTGGTGGTTATGGATGAGAGTACGGCCAGGAGACTTTTCAAATCAACTGATGTGGTGGATCGCGACATCCTGATAAAGGGTAATCCATATAGGATCCGTGGCGTGGTGCGCGATGTGTCGCCTCTCATGAAGTGGAGTTATGCGCAGCTTTGGATTCCGGTCAGAGAGACTCCCACTATGAGAGATATAGAACACAGCGAGATGTTCGGCTCATACGGTGTGGTGCTGATGGGAGCATCTCCTGAAGATCTTCCGGCCATCAGGAAGGAAGCTGCGGAAATCAACGCCAAATTCAACAACGAACTGAAAGCCACCGGCTGGAAAAGGGTGGATTGCGGTGCTCCTTACAGCCAGTTGGAGCTTTCTCAGGTACATGGAAGCAATAACCCGCCTGCCATGAGCGATTACTATAAGGAGCGCATCTTTCTGACAGCTATATTCCTGCTGGTTCCGGCCATCAATCTGTCGAGCATGACCCAGAGCCGTCTGCGCCGTCGTCGCCATGAGATAGGTGTCCGGCGGGCTTTCGGGGAGACAAGAAACGGGATACTTCTGGCTATTATCCGTGAGAATTTTTTTGTGACTGTAATTGGTGGCATAATCGGGTTGATCCTGTCGATGATCAGTGTCTGGCTGTGTGCCGACACCCTGTTCGGTGGTGAAAGCTGGTATGTGGCTGTGGCTCCTGTGAGGGTGACGTGGGATATGCTTTTCCGCTGGTCCACTTTCGGCTGGTCCCTGCTCTTCTGCTTCGTGCTCAATCTTCTTAGCGCAGGGATTCCGGCTTGGAGGGCATCACGTATGAACCCGGTTGAGGCTATTAACCAAATAGAGGATTGATACTATGAAAAGAAAACTTCTGAAACAGATCTTCACCCAATGGCGTTCAAACGTATGGCTTGTGATGGAATTGGTGATAATCTCGGTTGTCACGTGGTTCATGGTCGACATACTCTGTCAGGCATATACGATGATGACGGAGCCGAAGGGATTCGAGATCGACAATTGCTATAAGATAAAGGTTGCCCTGTCGGAGAGCGAGGAGGTGACTGCCGATACGACTATGAATGTCCTTCAGCAGAAAAGGGAGTTGATATCCCGTCTGCGTCATTATCCCGGTGTCGAGGGTGTGGCGATATCGACCTGGGGGCTCGAACCTTATTCCGGCAGCATGAGTTCCGGAAATGTGGTGGATGTCACCACCACGGATTCCGTGACATACGGTTTCTCCGATAAAGTGAGTCTGCGTATGGGCATGGTCAATCCCGACTTCGTGCGTGTGTTCAGAATACGCGGGGCGCGGGGAGAGAGTCCAGAGTCAATAGCCCGTGAGCTTGAGACCGGCAGCGACCGGATGCTTTTGTCGTCAAATGCACTGGACCTTGTCGAGGATAATTGCCCTGTCCCTCGGCCTGATTCGATAATCGGACATAGATTCATGAGCTGGGGCCACGACTATACGCTCGCAGGCGTGATACAGAATGTGAAGCGTGATGAGTTCACCGCGATCGACGGTTATGCTGTGGCCATGTTTCCGTTTGTCGAAAGCTCTGATGATTTTATGCGTATGATAGACAATGGATCATATATATCCATCCGCATCCGGGCTGGAGAAGACGGACGGAATTTCATGGAGCGTTTCCGTGACGATATGCGGACTCATTTCAATCTTCCGGCTATATATGTCGCGGATATAATACCGTTTGAGAAGGTCAGGGACACTGTTATGTCGGAAGAGATGAAGAGCGTGAAGAAACTGTATTTGGTCATCGGTTTTCTTCTGATCAATGTCTTTCTCGGATTGCTCGGCACGTTCTGGTACCGCACTAAACAACGCACCTCCGAACTCGCTGTACGCATGAGCTTCGGAGCGACACGCGGATCGCTCTTCCGCAGGCTTATAAGCGAGGGCTTGCTTCTGTTGGTTGTCGCTACGGTGATAGCCATGATAGTGACAGCGGCGATGATATATGTTGAAGTGCGTCCTGTGATCTCTTATCCTGTCTATGAACTGGATGTTATGTGGATCATCCGTGATAGTGTGATCACGTTCATGCTGCTCGCCGTCATGATAGTTCTCGGAATATGGATGCCGGCTCATACGGCCATGAAGGTCAATCCGGCTATCGCGCTTCATGATGAATAATGTAAAAATACAGCGGAGTTTATGATGTTGAGAGAGACAATATACAATCTTCGTCGGCAGCCGGTTGTATCGGCGGTGACGATAACCGGAACTGCGTTGAGCATATTTCTGATCATGGTCTTCGTGATGATGAATCAGGTGAAAGTAGTGCCGTTCGCGCCCGAGAGCAACCGTGACCGGTTTCTGCACTACAAGGCTCTGAACCAGAAATCGGTAAACGGAGGTGAGATGAGTTCGTATATGTCATGGAAGCTCGCCCGGGATATGTTCGGCGGATTCGATAAGATAGAGTGTTATGCGGTCTATACATCTTCGGATGTGAAATCCGTGGGCATTGATGATAACCGGCGGAATCTGGATTCCTGCCTCGCGCGCCAGGAAGATTGAACCCGCCATAGCACTGAAAGACGAATGAAAAAAATTTCGATTATATCGCTGCTGATCTCTCTGTTCATTACCGCCGGCGCTCAGTCCCGGCAGGTTGAGCTGACTATTGACGATGCGATCGTGAGGGCACGCGTGAGAAGCGTGAACGCGGCAGTGGCTCTCGACAAGCTCCGCCGCGCCTATTGGCAGTACCGCTCATATCGTGCGAGCCTGCTCCCGGAGGTATCGTTTGAGGCGACGCTTCCGGCCTTCCGCAAGCAATATTCCATATATCAGTATGAATCGGGCGAGTTCGGATTCGTGCGCAACAATTATCTCGATATGAGCGGCACACTCTCTCTCGCTCAGAATATATGGGCCACGGGTGGCACCCTGTCGCTCAATACATCGCTCGATTATCTGCGCCAGTTGAGCGGTACACGCTACAACCGTTTCATGTCCATCCCGGTGGCTCTGACCCTCAATCAGCCGGTATTTGCGGTCAATTCAATCAAGTGGGATCGCAGGATCGAGCCGGTGAGATATGCCGAGGCAAAGGCTGAGTTTCTGAGCGAGACGGAAGAGGTGGCTATGACGGCAATCAACTATTTTTTCAATCTGCTCTCGGCCCGGGAGAATGTGAGTATCGAACGTCAGAACCTCGACAATGCCGTGAGACTACATGAGGTGGCTAAGGCGAAGCGCGAGATGGGGCAGATAAGCGGAAACGATCTTCTGCAGATGGAACTCAACGAGCTTGATGCCCGCTCGTCACTGACCGATGCCGAGAGCACCATGAAGGCACAGATGTTCAGGCTGCGTTCATTTCTCGACTATGGTGAGGATGTCGAGATTGTCCCTGTCATACCGGACAGGATCCCGGATGTGGAAATAAACTATCCGGATGCTTTGGAGAAGGCTCTTGCCAACAATGAGTTTTCTTTCTCCTTGCGCCGTCAGCAGCTTGAGGCTGATTATGAGGTGGCCAAGGCCAAGGGCGATCTCCGCCGGATCGATATTTTCGCGCAGATCGGCTATACGGGTGTCGGAAGCGAGACGGGCGACGCCTACCGGCGGCTCCGTGACAATCAGATTGTAGAGGTGGGTGTGAAAATCCCAATCCTTGACTGGGGCCGGCGGCGAGGGCAGGTGAAGGTGGCGGAGAGCAACCGTGAGGTGACAAGAAGCAATCTGCGGCTTGAGGCACAGAATTTCAATCAGGATCTGTTCATCCTCGTGGAGAGATTCAATAATCAGCGGGAGCAGCTGCGCATAGCCATACGCTCCGACGAGATCGCTATGAAACGGTATGACACAAATGTGGAGACATATCTCATAGGCAAACTCTCCACACTTGATCTGAATGACTCGCAGGTGAAGAAGGACGAGAGTCGCCAGGCATACTTCCAGGCGCTATATCTGTATTGGTATTATTTCTATCAGTTGCGCTCACTGACGCTCTGGGATTATACGGTGGATGCGCCTCTTACATCCGATTTCGACCGGATCGTGAGGGAATGAGATACCGACACACATAGACACACCCCCGGTGCGGTATGTGCGCCGGGGGTGTGCTGTCGTCTTTTTTTCAGAGTCTGCTTACTTTTTGTTCTTGATTTTCTCAAGCTGGCGGTCGAGAGCCTCGAGGGACAGGTCGATGGCCTCCTCGAAGGTGTCGGCGGTCTTGTCGGCCACGATGTCGTCATGCTCGGGAACAGCGATAAGGACTATGGCCTGCTTGTTGAGTGCTGTCTCAGGCTTTACGACCTTGAGAGATATGTCGACGAAGCTGACGCCCGGATGACGCCGGGTGAGTCGCTCTACCTTCTTGTTTATGAACTCGGTGAGTTTTTCGGAGATGTCGAAGTGGATAGCTTTGATGTTAATGTCCATAGTTTCCTCCTTTGTTGTTTTGCGCACGGGGATGTGCGAGTTGATAATTATTTTTAAGGTCTCTGTAAGCCACGTGGGTATAGACCTGTGTGGATGTCAGTGACGCATGACCCAGAAGCTGCTGCACTCCTGCTATCGGAGCTCCTGAGTTGAGCATATCGGTGGCCATTGAATGGCGCATGACGTGCGGACTGAGTCTTTCGGCATGGGCACCGCCCTCCGACAGCATCCTGTGGACCACACGGTAGACCATCGAGCGGTACAGCGGTTCACCGTTGTCGCGCACCATGAGCGGGGCATCAGGATCCTGCCTTGATATGGATGTGGCCGGATTGGCGTCACGCATCTGCCGGTAGCGGTCGATGGCCTCGGATAGTCCCGGGCCGAAAGGAATCACTCTTTCCTTATTACGCTTACCATGCACTTTTAGTTCACCTTTTCGGGTATCGACATTTCTGTCAAGAAGTCCTGTCAGCTCGCTGCAGCGCATACCGGTGGAATAGAGGATGTCGAGTATGAGCCTGTCGCGCAGAGCTGAAAATTCATCGACCGGAGTGTCGGTAAGTATGGCCTGTGTCTCCTCCGGACGCACGTAGACCGGCAGATTTTTTCTAAGTTTTGGAAGTGTGATACCTGTCATGGGATTCACGGTGAGCCCGTGGGTCTTCATGAGGAAGCGGAAGAATGAGCGGAGAGCCGAGGCCTTGCGGCGAAGTGTGCGCGGAGAGCATCCGCTGCGTGCGAGTTCCGATATCCACACCCGCATATCTGAGCGGGTGGTGTCGAGCGGACGCAGATCTTCGGGTCGCCCTGATGTAGCGAAGTCTGCCCACTGCTTCAGGTCAGCTCCGTAGGCACTGACGGTCAGCTCCGAGTAGTTGAGCTCGTGGGCGAGATGGCTGAGAAATTCATCTGTCAGGGTCATGCCGCGGATCATTTGGTTTACGTTAGCGAAGATAAAGAATTTTAACTTTAAATGCAAATTTTGGAGAATGTTTTACAACATTCTCCTCCAAATTCTGCATTATATCAATGAAGATCGATGGTTACGGGCTACTGACGGCGTGTATGAATCGTCGTGATATGACGTTATAAAAAAGCCAATGCTAAAAGAGCGATCGACTGCTCTTTTAGCATTGGTGTAGGTTGGGGGGACTCTTTCTATCCTGCGTGAAGCGGATTAGAGAGAGAGGTTGTAGTTAGCGAATTCGAGATCGTTGGCAGCCTGTGTGGCCAAGCTGGGATCAAGTTTGATAGCCTGGCTGAGGTTGGAGGAAACCATCTGCTGATTGCCGGTACGTGCACCCACGATAGCCATCAGGTAGTATGTGGTGGCATCGGGATTGGAGATAGCAGAGAGGGTGTTCTTGGCTGAGGTGTAGTCCTTGTCAAGGATCTGGGCGAGAGCGGCGTTGTTGCTCTTGTCAGAACCGAATGCCTTGGTGGCAGCCTTGACATCACCGAGCTTGAGGTACATGAGACCGAGAGCCGGGCCGAGGTCGTCAAGACCGGCAGCCTTGCCGAACGATGTGTTGGCAGCCTTCACGTCGTCGTTGACGAGGGCTACGAGACCCTGGTTCATCTGAGCCTCAGGAGCTGAACCGTTGATGCGGGAAGCTTTCTTGAAGTTAGCCATGGCTGCATCGTAGTCGCCCTGCTCGTATTCTACCATACCGAGGTTGTTGAATCCACGGTAGTCGTTGGGGTAGAGACGGGTTGCAGCTTCGTAGATAGCTTTCTTGCGGTTGAGATCGTTGGTGAGGGTAGCTGTGTAGAGAAGCTCATCGACGGTGAGTGAGGAGGGATCGGTGTCAAATGCCTGGTTGAGTTCGGCATCGCTCTTGCCGATCACGTTCACGCTTGCAGAGAGGCGTGAGTAGCGGAGCTGCGGGAGGATCTCTTCAGCAAGAACGTCAAATACGTTTGACAGGTTGCGGATCTCGCGCTCGCGGACTTCGGGATCTTTGTACATGGAAAGAACACTGAGGATGAGGTTCTTGTCCTGGATGTTGCTGGCGGCAACGAGCTTCTGGAAGCCTTCCCAGTCCTCAGGTGTGAATTGAGCGGTGAGTTCGCCGAATTCTGTCACGTTGTCTTTCTTGAGCTGATCCTCAAGATATTTCTTGGTGTTGGTCTCGCGGTTCTGGGCGAGCTTGGTGTTGAACTCCATCGTACCGTCGGGCGATGCGTAGCTGGAGATGTTGATCTCCTCGATCTGACGGCGGTTGTCGGCGGCTGCTGCGGAGAGGTCGCTGTTGAAGCGGAGCACCTCGTCGCTGTTGAGCTCGCTCTTGCGGAGGTTGGCCTGGTTGATGAGGAAGCGGATATCAGCAGAGTATTTCTCGTTGATGATGCGCTGGAACTTGTCCTGGGCGAGTGCGGGGTTCACGGTTGCTGCGTCAGCAAGAGCTGCGGTAGCTACCACACCGTCGGCCACCTTGACTGAAGGAAGTGCATACTGCTTGCCCTTCTGGTCAACGGAGAAGTCGAGGTAGAGTTCTGAACGCTGCATTGCAGGCTCATAGATGTAGTTGACGGGGATGGTGACTGTACCGCCGTTGTCGTAGGAGATGACGGGGTTGTTGCCTCTCACTTTCTCACCTTGGAAAGTCATGGCGGATGCCTCCTGACGCTGTCCGTTGTAGGTGAGGACGGGAGTTACGGTCACAGTGGCGTTCTTCTGGAAGAACTTGGCGGGAATGTGTCCGGTAACAGTGGCGGGAACGTGGGTGCCCACTACTTCGAGAGGATTGGGGTTTGTGGAAAAATAGTCAGCGGCAAACTGATTCATCTTCTTGCCACAACCCGTGAGCATAAGTGCGCTACCGATAAGTAGGGTAAGCCCTGATGATTTCTTCATGGGATGATAAATAGTTGATTAGTTTATTTTTGTATGACGTTTTATTCGGATACGCTGTGATGAATGGCGGAAAATGCCCGGTATGGACGAGCCTTGCAAGTCCATTCCCGCGCAAAGTTAAGCAAAATACATGAAATCTTAAAATTTTTCTCTAATATATTTTTTTGACGGATTAAGTATTTTTTACTAATTTTGCCGTCAAATCTATACCGGAAAAACTTTTTAAGGAGAAAGTAAAATACACCTTATATAATGAACAATCTAATTACCATTTCACCGTCGCCCCATGCGCAGACCTCGACGACCGTGACGCGGCTTATGCTCCACGTGATTGTCGCGCTCGTGCCTGCTGTGCTCGTGGCCCTCTACTATTTCGGCCTTGGCGCGGCTATCGTGATTGTCACATCGATCATCGGCTGTGTGGCTGTCGAGTATCTCATCACCCGTTTCATGCTTGGCCAGAAGCCTTCGATCGGCAATCTGTCAGCGGTTCTCACGGGCTTGCTTCTCGCTCTCAATCTTCCGAGCAATCTCCCGGTGTGGATGATCCTTATCGGATGCGTTGTCGCCATCGGTATCGGCAAGATGACTTTCGGCGGTCTTGGATGCAACATCTTCAATCCCGCGCTTGTGGGTCGTGTGTTCCTCCTCCTTTCCTTTCCGGTCGCCATGACCACATGGCCTCTTCCGGAGGTGAACCGTATGGCCTATGCCGATGCCACCACGGGTGCCACCGTGCTGAGCCAGCTCAAGATGGGTATGATTGATGCTTCTGACGTGAATCTTATGAATTCCCTCCTCGGCAATATGGGCGGCTCGCTCGGCGAGGTCGGTGCGATAGCCTTGATCCTCGGATTTATATATCTGTTGTGCTTCAAGGTGATAAGCTGGCATATACCGGTGTCGATACTTGCCACTGTGGCAGTGTTCTCGCTGCTTATCGGTGCTCCGGTAGGTGTCGAGTTGCTGTCGGGCGGTCTCCTGCTCGGAGCGATCTTCATGGCCACTGACTATGTCACATCCCCCATGAGCCACTCCGGTATGATTGTTTATGGTGTGATGATCGGTGTCATCACCCTCATCATCCGCCAGTGGGGTGCCTATCCGGAGGGTATGTCGTTCGCGATTCTGATCATGAACGGCGTGACTCCGCTGATCAACCGTTATATGAAACCACGTAAGTTTGGAGAAAGGAGGGTAGCCGCATGAAATCAACACTTGTGAACATGGTGCTCTCGCTTGGCATCATCACTGTGGTTGCTGCCGCAGCCCTTGCCGGTGTCTACAGCCTCACAGAGGAGCCTATCGCCCAGGCAAAGGCTCAGAAACAGCAGGATGCCATAGGCCAGGTGCTTCCCGGCATCGAGTTCAATAACAATCCTGCCGGAGAGAAGGTGGAGATCGAAGTGAACGGCGAGACGGTCACCGTGTTTCCCGCACGGATGGACGGACAGCTCGTCGGGACAGCTGTTGAAAGCCACGACAATAATGGCTTCTCCGGACTGATCACCGTTATGTACGGTTTCAACCCCGACGGTGACATCACCGGCTATGCCGTGATGCAGCACGCCGAGACCCCGGGTCTCGGATCCAAGATGGGCGAATGGTTCTGCGATCCCGCCCACAGTATCATCGGCCTCAATACCAATACCGCCAATCTTACTGTCAGCAAGGATGGCGGTGATGTTGATGCCATTACCGCTGCCACAATTTCATCACGTGCGTTCCTCCGCTCCCTCACTCTTGCCGGTCAGGCAGCTCAACAATTTGCCACTCAGCAATAACATCACCACAAGCCATGAACGATAAACTCAGAATATTATTCAACGGCATCATTGCCGAAAACCCCACATTTGTCCTGATGCTGGGTATGTGTCCCACGCTGGGCACGACCGGAAGTGCCATCAACGGTATGAGCATGGGTCTTGCTACCATGGCGGTGCTCATCTGCTCCAATGTGGTGATCTCCCTTATCAAGAATTTTGTGCCGGCGAAGGTGCGTATCCCTGCCTACATTGTCGTGATCGCCGCTTTCGTGTCGGTGCTTCAGCTTGTCATGGAAGCATACGTCCCCTCGCTTTACGCCACGCTCGGTATCTTTATACCTCTTATCGTGGTCAACTGTATCGTGCTCGGACGTGCAGAGGCTTTCGCTTCGCGCCACGGCGTGTTCGACAGTTGCCTTGACGGTGTGGGCATCGGTCTCGGTTTCACCATCGCGCTGACGCTTCTCGGTGCTGTGAGGGAATTTCTTGGCACAGGAAAAATCTTTGACGCCACGATATATCCCGAGCAGTTCGGCTCTCTCGTATTCGTGCTCGCTCCCGGAGCATTCATCGCTCTCGGTCTGCTCATAGCTCTTTTCACCAAAATCCGTACTAAAAACGCATAAGCCATGCTCGAATATATTTCCATCATCATAACGGCAATCTTTGTCAACAACATCGTATTTGCCCAATTCCTCGGTATCTGCCCGTTTATCGGTGTGTCGCGCAAGCTGTCAAGCGCAGTGGGCATGGGTGCGGCCGTGACCTTCGTCATGGTTCTCGCGACTGCCATAACCTGGCTGCTTCAGGATCTCGTGCTCACTCCGTTCAATCTCGGTTTCATGCAGACCATCGTGTTCATCCTTGTGATCGCCGCGCTTGTCCAGATGCTTGAGATCATCCTGAAGAAAGTCGCTCCGGTGCTCTACAGTGCGCTCGGTGTGTTCCTGCCGCTCATCACCACCAACTGTGCGGTGCTCGGTGTGGCAATCACGGTAGTCCAGAAGAATATGGATCTCGGTCAGAGCCTTGTCTATGCCGTAGCGACCGCTATCGGCTTTACGATGGCGATCTCCATATTTGCAGGTATCCGTGAGCAGCTTGCTCTCGCGGACACCCCCAAGGCTATGCGTGGTGTGCCCATCGCGCTGATATGCGCCGGTCTTCTCGCCATGGCTTTCATGGGTTTTTCCGGCATAAAGATAGGTTGATGAATATGAACATAAAAAGATATATGACCGCCGCTGCCGCAGTCCTCGGACTGACGGCGGCGGTTTTTGCTGAGAATTATCCGTATCGCGACGATGCATTGTGGATCACACTTCCTGACCATCAGGACTGGCTATATGAGACCGGCGACTCTGCGGTGGTCGACATACAGCTTATGCGCTACGGAGTCCCGGCCGCAGGAATGACGGTGAACTATACGCTCGGCGATGACAATCTGCCCGATGACACCAAGGGCTCTGTGAAACTTGACGGCGATGGTCGTGCGAGTGTGAAAATCGGTACAATGAACCGTCCCGGATTCCGCGATCTGAGGCTCGGAGCGACGTTTGACGACGGTTTTTCTTCCGCCCATCATGTCAAGGTCGGTTTTTCTCCGGAAAAACTCCGCCATTTCACCGGTGAACCTGCCGATTTCGATGAATTCTGGAGCAAGGCTCTTGAGGAGGATGCCAAATTCCCGCTGAAATACACCATGGAGCCGGTGGAGAAGTACTCGACTGACAAGATGAGCTGCAGTCTCGTGAAATTGGAACTCAATGACACAGGACGCTGTATGTGGGCCTATCTTTTCATCCCCAAAGGTGACGGTAAGTATCCGGCCGTATTCTGTCCGCCGGGTGCAGGCGTGAAGATCATCAAGGAACCCATGTATCACCGCTACTATGGTGAGGGAGGTATGATCAGGGCCGAGGTCGAGATCCACGGTTGTCATCCTGAACTTTCGGAGGAGGAGTTTGCCCGGCTTCGTGAAGAGAAGGGCAGCTATCTTGATTTTGATCTTGAGGATCCGGACAGATATTATATGAAGGATGTCTATCTCGGATGCCGCCGGTTCCTTGATCTGCTCACCTCGCTTCCGGAGTGGGACGGCAAGAACCTTTTCACCCAGGGAGGAAGCCAGGGTGGCGCGTTGGCCATCACCACGGCGGCTCTTGATCCGCGTGTGACTGCCTGTGCGGCAAATCATCCGGCTCTGAGCGATATGACCGGTTATCTGAGCAGCGATAAGTGTGGCGGCTATCCCCACCATTTCCGTAAGAGCCGCGAGGATGCTACTCCTGAAAAGATCCGCACACTTGAGATGTACGATGTGGTAAACTTTGCGAAGCGTCTCAAATGTCCGGTGCGTCTGACCTGGGGATTCAACGACAATACCTGTCCTCCCACTACATCCTATGAGGTCTACAACGTGATAACCTCTCCCAAAGAGGCACTGATAACCCCTATAAACGAGCACTGGACATCTGACACCACCGAGCGTGGCCACTACACATGGCTGAAGAGTAAGGTGAAGTAGGAATCTAATCGACAAGAATACCGATCTTGTCAATACCTTTCAGTGTGTCGAGTCGCATTATGTGACGGACTTCCACCGGTACGGTCAGATCTATGTCGGCAGCCGGGGTTATGGTCACTTCACGCTGATAGTCGGATCCGAAGCCGCTCCCGAGCCATCGTCCGTAGATGTCGGCCAGCGGGATGTTGAGTGTGTACCGGTAGCGTCTGCCCGTACCTGTATAGGTGACTTCGAGCCATACGTTGGAGTATGGATAGTCGTTGTCGTGTGTGAGACCGAGATGAAGCCTTCGGTTCACTATGGTGTCATTGTCGGGCAGGGCAGTGTCGACCGGAAGAAGAAATATCGTGTCACCGTATGCCCATCCTTCATTGGGAATATGTTGCCACCGGCTGTAATCGCGTTCGCCACGGCTGCATGATGCAGTCATGACGGACGCGATTATCGCTGATATTATGAGTGGTAGGATCCTACGCATCTTGCTTCGGGGGCTGAGGCTTTTTCGGCGGACGATTGGGCTTTTGGTTACGTGGCTTCTGCTGTTCCTTGGGCTTGTCGGGAGTGTCTTTCTTTGCTTCCGCAGGTCTGGACGGGCCGTCGGCAGGTTTCTTTTTCTTCTTCTTTTTCTTTTTCGATTTATCAAAGCGGGTCAGATCATCCTGTGAGGCGAGGTCAATAGGCTTGGGCTTTGCGTTCGGTTTCTCGTCGCCTTCGCGCATGAGCGACAGCGGTTTCTCGCCCCGTTTGTTCATCTCTATCACCTCGAAGGCGCGTGATGCGTCGATAGTGACGAGATTGGCGGCGATGGACTTGTCCGTCGAGTAGGTGATCTCCTTCTTGAATATGTCGGTCTTGAAGTGGAAGTATGTGTTGTCGGCCGTCTCAAGGCGTACTGATTTTTCGGGCAGTTGCCGGGCGCTTTCCACGTATGTGTCGACCTCGAAATTCAGGCAGCATTTCAGTTTCGCGCACTGTCCAGCGAGTTTCTGGGGATTGAGGGATATGTCCTGATAGCGGGCGGCGCTCGTACCGACCGACACGAAGTTGGTCATCCAGCTCGCGCAGCACAGCGGACGGCCGCACGGACCGATTCCGCCGATACGCCCCGCTTCCTGACGCGCACCGATCTGCTTCATCTCTATGCGCACCTTGAATGTCTCGGCAAGCACCTTGATGAGCTGACGGAAGTCAACTCGCTCGTCGGCTATATAGTAGAATATGGCTTTGTTGCCGTCTCCCTGATATTCCACATCACCGATCTTCATGTTGAGGTTGAGCGATTCGGCTATCTTCCGGGAGCGTATCATGGTGTCGTTCTCCCGTGCCCGCGCTTCCTCGTATTTCTCGAGGTCGGCTGGTTTAGCTTTGCGGAACACTCTCTTGATCTCCGCCTCGTTCTTCAAGCCGGAGCGGCGCATCTGGATGGCCACAAGCCTGCCGGTGAGTGTCACCATGCCTATGTCGTGACCCGGTGTGGCCTCGACAGCCACCATATCGCCTCTCTCAAGCGGCAGATTGGTGGAGTTGCGGTAATAGCCTTTGCGGGTGTTCTTGAACTGTACTTCCACGATGTCGTATCCATCTGCCGCTCCGGGGATGTCGTCGAGCCAGTTGTGACAGTGCAGTTTGCCGCGCGGGCATCGTCTTTCTTTCTCTTCCATCGGCACTCCTCCTTACTTGGCGAAGCTTACGGAGCGGGTCTCGCGGATCACGGTGATCTTCACCTGTCCGGGATATGTCATTTCGTCCTGGATACGACGAGCTATCTCGCCCGACAGTTTTTCGGTCTCAACGTCGTCGATCTTGTCGGCACCTACGATCACGCGCAGCTCCCTTCCGGCCTGGATGGCGTATGTCTTGATCACTCCGGGATATGAGAGAGCGAGCTGCTCAAGATCGTTGAGGCGTTTGATGTAAGCCTCAACTATTTCCCTGCGTGCACCGGGACGTGCGCCTGATATCGCATCGCATACCTGTACGATAGGGGCGAGCAATGATGTCTGCTCGATCTCGTCATGGTGTGCGCCGATGGCGTTGCATATTTCGGGCTTTTCCTTGTATTTTTCGGCCAATTTCATGCCGAGGAGTGCGTGGGGGAGTTCCGGCTCCTCATCGGGCACCTTGCCGATGTCGTGGAGAAGTCCGGCGCGACGGGCTTTCTTGGGGTTCAGCCCGAGCTCGGATGCCATTATGGCGCAGAGGTTGGCTGTCTCGCGTGAGTGTTGCAGCAGGTTCTGGCCGTAGCTTGAACGATATTTCATCTTTCCGACCATACGGATCAGATCGGGGTGCAGTCCGTGGATGCCGAGGTCGATGGCGGTACGTTTGCCGGTCTCGATGATCTCTTCCTCAATCTGCTTTTTCACTTTAGCCACAACCTCCTCTATACGTGCCGGATGGATGCGTCCGTCGGCCACGAGCTGATGGAGAGCCAGACGGGCTATCTCGCGGCGCACCGGATCGAAACCGGAGAGTACGATGGCTTCCGGGGTGTCATCGACGATGATCTCGATTCCGGTCGCAGCCTCAAGAGCGCGGATGTTACGGCCCTCGCGGCCTATGATGCGGCCTTTGATCTCGTCGCTGTCGATATGGAACACCGTCACGGAGTTCTCGATGGCTGTCTCTGTGGCTAATCGCTGGATGCTCTGGACAACGATGCGTTTTGCCTCCTTGTTGGCTGTGAGCTTTGCCTCGTCCATTATATCATGGATATAGGCAGCTGCCGAGGTCTTCGCCTCGTCCTTGAGGCTCTCCACGAGTTTCTCTTTCGCTTCCTCGCTCGAAAGGCCGGAGATGTGTTCGAGTGTCTCGCGGGCCGAGCGTGTCATCTTGTCAAGTTCCTCGGACCGCTGTTCGAGCACGGCCGACTGAGCCTCAAGCTCCTTGCGTGTCTGTTCGATCTCGTTGCGGTTGCGGGCGTTCTCGCTCTGCTGCTGGTTGAGCTGGTTCTGCCTCTGCTTGATCTTGGCTTCTTCCGACTGCACACGTTGCAGACGCTGGTTGGCTGCCTTCTCGGCATCATTCTTGATGCGCAGTTCCTGCTCGCGGGCTTCAAGAAGTTTGTCCTTCATTATCACTTCGGCCTCACGCTCCGCATCCTCGACTATTGTCTTGGCTCTTGACCGGCCTGTGGCGCGCTGGACTGCGGCGAAGATGCCTATGCCGATGGCGGCTCCGATCAGGGCGACAGCTATGTAAAGCAGTATTTGGATTGTCATATAAAGTTGTAATTATGTGATAGTTAAAAATTTGGTGTCTGTAAAAAAACAAGACGCGCGAACCTGAGAGTCTGACCTGCGGATGGTCTGTGACGTTCTCTGTGATTCGTGCGTGAATATCTTTTGCTCTCTCCGGCTGTGGAGCCGGAATCCGGAGCGGGATGCGGGCGGGACGGGGTGGGGAGAGGATGTCTCACTTTTCTCCGCTGTCGGGAGCTATGTCATGCAGGAGAAGGCTGTCAAACTCTTTTTCGAGCTTCTCGAGCACATTGTCAAGGTTCTGCGACGTTGCCAAGGTGCTGTAATAGAGCTGCGCGAAGCGGAATGTCACCATTCCCAGCACTTCGGCTGAGGTCTTGTCGCTGAACTCATCCTTGGCCGACCATTTTTTCCAAAGCTCGTTGATCTTGGCCTCGGCTAATCTTACGGTCTCCTCCTCCTTTGCGGGGATTCGCAGCGGTATCCTTGGAAGATCGGCTATACGGATGGATATGTTGAGTTGTCTATCTGTCATTAAATGCTTAACAGAGCGATGCACTTATCGATATCTCGCACTAATCCGGAAATGAACTGCCGTGTCTGCTCCACATCGCGGTGATCAGGCGTCAGCACCGATGCCACTTTCAGTCGCTCGATCTCGGTGTCTTTCTCTCCGAGCTTGCGGCGGAGATTCCCGATCTCCTCCGTGAGGACTGCTATCTTGCTGTCAGCCTCTGCTTTAGCGTTACGGAGAGCGATGTAACGTTCCTGAAGCAAAGCTGCTTTGGACATGATCTTATCTACTCGCTGCTGAAGGGTGACGGCCATTCTTTTCCAAATTTTCACAAAGGTAAACAAAATTTCCCCCATGGCCTAATTTTAGGCCACAAATTTGATGTTACCCCCGCTGTTTTTTCCCGTTCAGGGTGTCTGCCGGTTGATATCGTCGATGATATGGCAGGTCGTGAGGGCATAGAGGGCGGCTGTCTCGGTGCGTAGACGGTTCTCTCCGAGTGTCACCGGGCGGAATCCTTCCGCAAGCGCGCTCTCGATCTCCCGGGGGGAGAAGTCTCCTTCGGGACCGATCAACATGAGGGTATCCACGGCCGGACGACAGCATCCGGCGAGGTCAATCCTTTCGACAGCCGGATCGCAATAAGCCACAAACCTCTGCGCTCCGGGCATCATCCTGATCACATCGGCAATGGGCGTGAGCGGCATGATTTCCGGAAGCACAGCCTTGAGGGATTGTTTCATCGCCGACACCGCGATCTTCTCCAATCTTTCCACCTTGAGCTCGCGGCGCTCGCTGCGATCCGTGAGCATCGGGATGATGCGGTTCACGCCGATCTCCGTCATCTTTTCCACAAGCCATTCCATCCTGTCGAGATGTTTTGTCGGTGCCACCGCCACGGCGAGCTGCTGCCGCCATGGCAGAGGCTTGTCAACGGTTGATATGATCTCCACGGATGTACGCTTGGGGTGTGCGTCGACGATCCGGCATTCATATAGATGTCCTTTGCCGTCGATCACACTGATGATATCCCCGTCGGTCATGCGGAGCACCCTCACGGCGTGTTTCGAGTCGCTTTCCGGGAGCTGCAGGGTGGTGGCTATCCCGGGTGCGTAGAACTGAATCATCCCCTGTCTGCGCTATCCACGAATCCGTCGGCCTGCGATTCGGTCTCCTCGATGAGCTTGCGGGCTTCGGCTGAGTCGGGTGTGTGGTCGTCTTTGAAGATTATCATGAACAGTATGGCCACTACGAGAGCGTAGGCTGCGAATATGAACCAGGAGGTGGTCCAGCCTGCGTGTTGGGCTTCAGGGGTGGTCTGCGAGAACACGAAATGGTTCACGAGTGCCTGTGCGCCGAGTGTGCCCACGGTGGCTCCGATGCCGTTTGTCATGATCATGAAAAGACCCTGTGCGCTCGACCGTATATCCTTGTCGGTCTGCTTGTCCACATACAGTCCGCCTGATACGTTGAAGAAGTCGAAGGCTATGCCGTAGACAATGCAGGAGAGAACCAGCATCCACAGGCCGGAGCCGGTGTCGCCAAGTCCGAAGAAGCCAAATCTGAACACCCATGCGAACATCGACATCAGCATCACTCCCTTTATGCCGAATCTCTTGAGACAGAAAGGTATGAGCAGTATGCACAGCGTCTCGCTCATCTGCGATATGGATATGAGGGCATTGGCGTTTCGGGCTCCCCAGGTGTCGGCATATTCAGCAAGGCTGGCAAATGATGTGATGAAGATGTTGCCGTAGCTGTTGGTGATCTGGAGCGACACACCGAGCAGCATACTGAAGATGAAGAATATGGCCATCTTCTTGACCTTGAACAGGCTGAACGCACGGAGGCCGAGGGAGTCAACCAGCGAGCCCGACGATGCGGGATTGGTGGGGCACGTTGGCATCGAGAGCGAGTAGGCGGCGAGCACGAAGCTCAGGACCGCTGAGGTGATGAGCTGATAGGCGTTGGTCTGGAACTGTGTGAAGTTGACAAACAACATCGAGCAGATGAAACCGACAGTTCCGAACACCCTGATGGGCGGGAAATAGATGATCGTGTCGAGGCCGGCCTTGCCGAGAGCATTGAAGGCTACTGAGTTGGCCAGTCCGATGGTGGGCATGAAGAAGGCCACCGAACAGGTGTAGAGCGCGAACAGTGGCGCAAACTCTACCTGTGAGGCTGTGAGGGCGTATATTCCGGCTGCCGCCATGAAGGCTCCGGCGAGCAGATGACACAGACTGAGCATACGCTGCGCCTGGATCCAGCGGTCGGCCACGATGCCCACGATGGCGGGCATGAAGAGCGAGACGATTCCCTGGACGGCATAGAACCAACCGATATGTGTCTCGAGGTCTACACGGCCAAGGAAGTTGCCGAGAGATATGAGATATGCGCCCCAGACACCGAACTCAAGGAAATTCAGTGCTGCGAGCCGGACCTGTATGGGCTTGATTTTTGACATGGTATTGTGATTATGGTTATGTGATGATCGGATATTGATGATGTCTGCGTTGTGTCTCTACGCTTCGCCTTTCTTCCGTCGCAGGATCTCGGCCACGCGGGCGGCCTCCTCATACTCTTCGCGCTCGATGAGTTTGGCGAGGGTCTTCTCAAGCTCTTCCACGGCGTAGTTCTCGAGCTTTGGCATCGACAGCCCGTCGTCTGCCGCCCCGGACTCCTCCTCGTTGTCCTGCGGGGTGCTTCCGGGGGCTTCCTGTGTGATCTCAAGCTCGAAACCGGTCTCGTTGAGGATCTCCGGTGTGGTGTAGATGGGTGCTCCGGTGCGCATGGCGATGGCGATCGCATCGGATGTACGGGAGTCGATCGTCACGGTGCGCTCGCCGTCCGTGAGGGTCAGTTCGGAGTAGAATATCCCGTCCTCGAAGCGGTGGATGAACACCTCTTTCAGCCCTATGCCGAAAGCTCTCTGCATACTCACGAGCAGATCGTGGGTCAGAGGCCTCGGAGGTGTGATACCTTCCATTTTCATGGCTATGGCCTGGGCCTCGGAGGCGCCGATCACCACCGGGATGCGGAACGGGCCGCCCACCTGCGCAAGTATCAAGGCGTAGGCTCCGCTCTGTATCTGTGAGTAGGATATTCCGAGCACCCTGAGCTTGATGCGGGTGTCGTCGCTGTGGCCGGTGTTGTCGTTGTCTTTCATATCATGATGTTTCTGCCGGTTATAACCCCGCTGCCGAGACACAGGCGGGCGGCGCGGTCGTAGATCACGGCGAATTGTCCCGGGGCTATACCCTGGACCTGTTTTTCTGAGTCTATCACGTATTCCCCTTCGCCGATGCGCGTGAGCGTGGCCGGAAGGAATTCGGGGGTGTGGCGGTTTTTGAATGTGATCTCCACTTTGTCGCAGGCCTCGGGCCAGGGGTCGAGGGTCAGCCAGTGCATCTCGTCGAGGTGGAGTGTGCGGCCGTATTGCTTGGCGGTGTCATAGCCCTGGGAGACGTAGACCACGTTGTCGTGGATGTTTTTCTTCACCACATACCACGGACCTCCGCTCAGGCCGAGTCCCTTGCGCTGTCCGATGGTGTGGAACCAGTATCCGCGATGCTCGCCGAGCTTTCGCCCGGTCTCTATCTCCACTATCGGGCCGGGACGTTCGCCGAGATGGCGGCGGATGAAGTCGTTGTAGTTGATCTTGCCGAGGAAGCATATCCCCTGGCTGTCGCGGCGGAATGCGTTGGGCATCGAGGTGGTGACAGCTATCTCCCTCACTTTCGCTTTGGGCAGGTCGCCTATCGGGAAGATGAGATGCGACAACTGACCGTAGGAGATGCGACACAGGAAGTCCGTCTGATCCTTGACCTTGTCGACCGCTGTCCCGAGCCACACGCGACCGTCGATCTCATGGGTGGTGGCGTAGTGGCCTGTGGCGGTCTTGTCGAAGGCGTGTCCCCACCGCTGCTCGAAGAATCCGAACTTGATCATCTTGTTGCACATCACGTCGGGGTTGGGCGTGAGGCCTTCCTTGACGGTGCGGAGGGCATATTCCATCACGTTCTCCCAGTATTCCTCATGGAGCGAGACCACATCGAACGGCAGCGAGTATCTGCGGGCTATGAAGCGGCACATCTCTATGTCCTCCTCGGCGGAGCAGTCGCCCTCGTCGGTGTCAAGTCCGATGCGTATGTAGAAGAGGTGCAGGTCGTGGCCTTGCTCCACGAGCCTGTGGACCACTACGGCACTGTCGACGCCTCCGGATATGAGCACCGCTATCCTCATACTTCCTCCAGTTCCTCCTCTTCGTCCTTGCCGCGCTGCTCCACGATGTAGAGCGATATGAAATAGTCGAGCGAGATCTTGCCCGGACCGGCTATGAGGATATAGATATAGATTCCGATAAACATTATGGGCAGATAGCCCGGGTCGGTGCTGTCGAGTCCGTAGACGGGGAGGTTGGGCACCATGTCGTGAAGTATATAGTATTCGGCCTCAAGCATGGCCACTATCGGCGGGAGGCATGAGAGACGTGTGAGAAATCCGGTCATGATCAGCAGCGAGCATACGAGCTCAATGATGATCATCAGCACTAACGAGGTCTCCGACGACATATTCAGCACGGAGGGAAACGTCGACTCTAACATCGTGAAGTTGACCAGATGGCGTATGCCGAACTGGAGAAGCATCATTCCTACAAACAGGCGCATGAACAGACGTGCGAGATTGGTGTAGGTATATCCCGTCATGCGCAGGAAGCAGTCGGTGAGCGGTGAATATATCCAGGACATGGTGAGTTCTTGTTAGCGGGATTATCTTTTCTTGAGCTGGCGGGTGACATCGAGGATCTGGTCGATGTTGAGGTGCTTGAACCTAATGTTGTGCTTCTTGTCGAGAACGTAGAAGTCGGGAGTCCCGAAGCGGAGATCCACGGCCATGTCGGCATCGGGGTTGGCTCCGGTGCTCCATGTGGCGGGGAAATTTGCAACTGTCGTGCGCCACGACTCGTCGGGATCGGCCACGGAGATGGCCACAACCTTCAGCCGTCCCTCGTTGATCAGCTCGGTAGTGGATATGTCGGCGTCGAGGCGGATGCGCGCCATGTTGCAGTCGGAGCAGTCAGGGTCGTTGAAGAACACCACCACCACGCCTGCCGAGTCGTTGCTCAGCTTGCGGATCTGCCCGTCGGGGGTGGTGTAGGATATGTCGGCTATCGGCGAACCCACCATCGATCCTTCAAGTATCTCGGCCTGGCGGGCGAAGCGGGCTTTCTCGGCCTTCTCGAGTTTCTTGTTGGATCCGACCGTACTTGCTATGGGCAGATAGAGATAGTCGATCCACACCTGTGCGGTGTCGGCATATATGAGCCCTTCGGCCACGTTGGCAAGATAGAGCTGATCCTTGGGCTGCTTTTCGAGATTCCTGAAGAATCCGGTAAGCGCGGCCTTGGCCTTCTCGGGTTCGGCGTTCTGGATGATGTCGAGATAGATTTTGAACTCCTCTGCCATCTTAGCGCGGGCTGAGAAGGCTTTCTTCATATCGCAGAAGTCCCAGAAGTGGTCGGCGAGATAGTTGCATCTCCCTTCGAGAGTGGATATGGAGTCGGGGACAATGGGATACTGGAAATATGAGTCGGCCTTGACGTGCGGCACTGCGCATATCATAAGCACGACGGTGAATATCAGGTGTTTCAGTATAGTCATAAGTTTTATGTGCGGAATATTGCAATCACAAAGATACGCAAAAACAAAATTCCGACAAAAAATCCACTCAAAAAGGGTGTTAAAAAACTGCCCCACGATCGGGATTTGATCGTGGGGCAGGGGTGACCTCGGAGTGAGGTTGTGAGGGATCAGTCTGTACGTGTGATTATTTCACGAGTATCTTGTCTGTCTTCGACCCCTGACGGCGAATGTAGATGCCAGAAGTCGGATTCTCAACCTTTATGCCTTGAAGGTTGAAGTATTCAACAGGTTCTGAACCTGAGATCTCGATCTCTTCAAGACCGCTGCCGGTGACATTGATGAAGTTGGTCATGAGATATAGCGAGGGGAATTTCTCGTTAGTCATCACACACATAATGTTGGTGAAGTTGCCGTGGAAAGTGGTCACGCCGTCCACAAGTGTATATTCTTCTCCGGCCACCAGTTCCTCGCCTGCAAGTTCATCGTAGTCGTCAAGATAGGGGGAGTCAATGAACCAGTGGTAGGCTGTCTCGGTGCCGTCCACTACTGCCTGAGCCGATAGATCTATCTTGCCATCCACAAGAGCAACATCCATTATCTGCTGGTTAAGGAAGTTGTATATAAGATAAGACGAAAGGACAGGTGGTAGTGTGGCGAAGGTGAACTTATTGCCGTCGATGAAGAACACTTTAAGATCATTAAGGCCAGAAACATCAATGTCAGACAGATTGTTGTTGCTCAGCCATAACTGGGATATGGATGGGGCCCCTTCAAAGGAAATTGACTCAAGAGCGTTGTCCATTAAGTTGGCTTCCCACATTACAGGATTATCAAATTTGACGGATTTGATTCCATTGAAAGCGGCATGGAATACCTGGAGTTTCTTCATCTCCGAGAGATCGAGTGTCTCGATGTTATTGCTGGAGAGGTTGAGTAAGTATAGTTCGGGGTAGTCATACCACTTGTATGAACTGATGCTGTTGCCTGAGAGATTCAGTTCGGTCAGACCCGGTGATTGGGGAAGAATGATCTCATCCTCGGTCATTCCGGTTCCGGATGCGGTGAATGCAATAAGTCCTTTCATGCGCGATGCGTCCATGTCTGTTGTCCGGACACCACTTAAAGAGAACACAGTGAGTCCCTCATCCTCCTCATAGGAGTAGCATTTCACGTTGGCTCCGGCTGTTGAGATAGCTGTAAACGGTATATATGAAGTTGCAAGGACATACTGCTCAAGGTCGCCATTGTCTTTCCAATCGATGTAGACAGCAGTGCCTTTTTTGGCTGCTGTGAGTACGATGCTCACAGTATCGGATTCGAGGGTCGTGAATGAAGCGAACAGATTGGTCGGCATTGTTGCTGCCTCGACATTAGTGGTCCGGATAAAATTATCACCGCTGAAGTCCGGAAAGGCGGGATGAGATATGAGGCAGTAAACATTTCCTACGGTGGTGTCAAGGAATGTATAACGGCCTTTGTCGCCACTCACCTGACTTTCGGTCAGTTCTGTACCGTCAGATACCTTATGCCATGTGTAGGTTGTGGTCATGCCGTCAATTTCGAGCCACTCGGAAGAGAGATTTATTGACGGAGCCTTTGACGGTATGGAGATCTCTTTCTGCGGGGCGTATATGTAGTCAGCCACACATCCCGGTACAGGAAGTTCAGGCAGCGAAATGTTATTACCTGAAATGTTGAGGCTCGTCAGCGGTGTATAGTCGGGAATGTAGAATGTCGTGAGAAGGTTGTCCGATGCGTCGAGAGTGGAGAGTGCCTCGCAATCCTGAAGTGAAAGCTCTTCAAGATTGTTGCCGCTCACATTCAGTGTGACGAGGTTTGTCATGTCCTTCATCGGTACAGTGGTGAGTTGGTTGTCGCTCAGATCAAGGTCTATCAGGGTACGATGATCGTTGAAGGTGACATCAGTCAGACGGTTGCCGGAGAGGTTGATTGAGCTGAGAACGTTCTTGCCATATCCGCCGTTGTCTGTCGAGAGGTCAATGGTGGTAAGTGTGTTGCCTGACAGATCGAGGGAAGTGAGCGCGCGGTTCCACGTGAGGTCGATGCGGGGCAGATTGCAGTTGGTGAGCGAAAGTTGCGAGAGCGACCGGGCGGTGCTGAGTGTCACGCTGTTCATACGCACATTGTTTGCTCCGAGTGCGGTGAGATCATAACCTTCGGGAATGTATATGATGGCTGATCCTGCACGCTTGCCGCTCACATTGTCAGTTTCGGGAAGACCGGAGGTCGTGGCAGTGAAATCCACAAGCTGTCCGTCGCCGAAGTCCACGGAAAATGTGACGGGATTCTCCTCTGATGCGCCGGAGATACCTACGGAGAAGCTGTAATTGCTTACGAGAGAAGAGAGTCCAAGTGTTGCGGCAGGTATAGGAAGACCGTATTTATCCGCACTTTTGACGATGAACTTGGATGTTGTCATGGGATAGTCGGCCAACTCTGTGTTTGAAAAGGATACGTAGACAGAGTCGGGGGTCTCGCACTTGAGTGTGAGTATGCCGTCGGCATACGTATAGTATGTTTCGTCAAGTACGGTCGGATTCAGAAGATCGGATTCACTGACCATGTAGACCGTGGCAGTGGTAGTGCTTTCCGGACGGTTTACTTTTGCAGAAAAATCTATGGTGCCGCCTACGGGATAGCTTCGGTCCACTGTAAATGGCTTCTGGCTGTAATAATAGGCTCCGAATGTCTCGCGCGGCGAGGGAAGAGTTACGAAATCCATGTAGTTTCTCGACAGATCCACATCATAGAGCATGGAATTGTCAGAGATGTCGATTGTCGTGAGCAAGTTGCCGGCACAGTTGAGCGTTACGAGATTGGGGCAACCTGATATATCGAGATCCCGGAGTTTATTGTCGGACGCGAACAGATATGTCAGTTGTGGCTTTGATCCGATGTTCAGTTCGGTAAGTTTCACATCATTGTTGGCTCGTCCGGTATGGGTGGCGTAAAATTCGGTCAGATAGGGATTCTGGCTGATGTCAATTGATGGAATCCTTGTCTCTGAAATGTTCAGGATGATAAGTTTCGGGTTCTTCGACACATCAAGCGATTCGACCGATGTCACGTCAATCGACAGTTGCATCAGATCCGGACAGGCGGTGGGATCGCAGACGGACAGGCTTTTGTTATTCCAGGCCGAAAAGGAAACAAGCGAGGGATAGTCGCGAAGTGTGAACGACGGATCCATGTGCTCAATTATATTCAGCGACAATATGGTGAGATCCGGTTTGTCAGTGCCGATTATGAGAGGAGATTCTGCTGAGAAGGGATTGCCGTCGAGATACAATGCCTGCAGTTTGTGCATATGTGAGAGATCGAGGCCGGTGAGGTTGTTGTTCTCAAGATTGAGCACCTCGACATTTGTGGTCTGCGGGAAAGAAATGTCGGTAAGATAGCAGCCGTCAATCTCGATGTAGTCGATATTTTCAGGATCTCCGTATATACGGACACATCCATCCTTGCTGACGGAGGCTGTCACTACCGTGCCTTGGATGCTCTGGGACTCGCTATCGAATACGGCAGGTTCGATCTCATATTCCTCAAGGCCGAATCCGCAGTCGATATCGTAGTAGTCTTTGACGATTGTTCCTAATGTAAATTGAAATGAGTTCTGTTCAGCGGCCTGCTCGTAGAGTGTGGTCTTGAACTCTATTATTGGTGTATCGTCCCGTGTTGCCATTGCCGAGGAACTTGAGATAAGCATGGCCGCACAGAGAAGCATATATTTTGTGTTCATTGAGTTATTTTATGGCAATACGTATGGTTTTGTTATTTGCTGAGAGAATGTAGATCCCGGGTTGGAGTGATGACGCGTCAAGCACGGCCTGCTGTCCGGAGACATTAAGATCCATCACTTTCATACCTGCGAGATTGTGGAGTGAAGCCTTTATGGCGGGAGCACCTGCAAGGAATATCTCGTAATTGCGGCCTCCGAGATCAGTCACCATGAGACGGGAATCGTCATCGGCCGTGGGTGAGCATATTCCGGAATTGCGGGATAGAACTTCTTTAAGTCCGGCATATGCATCGAATTTGCCGGCACCCCATTGAAGCGGATTGCCGGAAGAGGTGACGGCATCGTCTTTGACGGCTGTCTTTTCAATTATGTCTATCACATCTGTGGCGGTGAGGTACGGATCGGCTTCCAACCACAGGGCTATCGCTCCGGATACAACAGGTGTGGCCATGGATGTCCCCGCGCAATATTGCCATGAGTATGTGCGGTCTCCGTCACTGGCAGTAGACTGTATCTCGCTATCCGGGATAGCGTTCTCTTCGAGATAATACTGGTTTGTTGAGGATATCAGTGCTGTTCCGGGAGCGCAGACATGAGGAAGCTCGCGCCCGTCGATCAGCCGGCCGTATGACGAGTAGTATGATATGTCACCATAGTTCATAAGGTCGGCCTCATAGCCATAAGTGTTGTTGTCGATGGAGGTCCATCGGTCACGGGTATTGTAGGCTCCTACGACCACAGTGCTTTTGCCTGTTGCGAGGTCGTTGATCGTGCCATCGGTTGTGCCGTCTGAGTAACCTTCCATACCAAACGAGGAATAGTGGTTGAACTGGGCATCACCGTACAGGTCTATTCGCTGACCTTCGGATCCGTCTACCTGTATGCCGAGTATATAATTGCCATCAGCATTGCCTTCCGTATTGTCCCAAAGCATACAATCAATGATGGCATAGTAGCGGCCGGAAGATTCATCGAGCATAGCGCCGACACCTACATATCCGGTGAACCATTTGCCAAGCTGTGGTGAAACTATATCTGTGTCGTCAGTGGCGTAGTCTGATGAGCTTACCCAGTATTTCATTGTGCCCTCGGTCTCACCAAGCGGCATACGGAATGCCACTCGTCCGCGGGATTTGTTTATGGCTACAGCCTGAACGACAAACGGTTTCTCTGAATCGGAGTATATGTAGGTCTGTCCGGCACGGACGTTAGGGTATTCCTCCACCTCTTCTGCGAGATCAAAGCAGGTAAGAAGCGGGTCGTCGTCGGATGTTATGGTTTTGGTGATATAGATGGGGAGCGCGCCTTCGTTGCCCGCAGCCATACATACGACCACACGGTCAAGTTGGGAGATCTGATCTATATACTGGCAGAGCGCGGAGGTGCCGTCGTGTGGACCTACGCTGCTTCCGAGCGATAGATTGACTACCGCGGGAGCGTTGGCATAGTATGCATAGTTGAGAATTGTCTCGATTCCTAAGGCTACATAATAGTCGGAGCTTGCGCCTGAGGCCAAGGCAATGTCGGAGTCGAAGGCTATGCCGTAATATGGATTGTCGATTTCCCGGATGGTGGTCTGCAGTCCGGTTGTCACAGGTGTTTTCACTTTTCCACGGTAGCCTCCGGCCATGATGCCAAGAGTGTGTGTGCCGTGATAGGTGGTGCCGTCTTCTGTATCCACGACGTGAAGTTCGTCGGCGGTCAGTATCTGTTCCACTTTGTCGCCTGATTGTGTGGAACGGTAGTAGCAGAAGCTCTGAATTCGTAGAGTACCATCGGAGTTTTTGAAATTCAGATGGTTGGGGTCAAATCCTCCGTCGACGATTCCGGCCACAACACCCTTGCCTGTATAGGCTTGCGGAAGATCTGTTCCAGCGTGGATTTTGTCTATGCCGGTGACGGAGCGGGCCCGGTCGAGTTTGGAACTGACGGAACGTTCAAGGTTGATAGCCCTGATGGCATCGGATGATTCGAGTTGAGGCAACAGATCGCGGTCGAACTCGACGAGGACGGTCTTTCCGCGTGAGGATCTGACGATAGCACCCAGTTCTGTAATATCATCGGCGGTCGCACCGTCGGCAAGGGTGATGAACGCCCGGAGTTCCGTCCCGGAAGCCGGGGCTACCCGAAGTCGCCCATCGGAATTACGCACTATTCCGGTATGATGGAGACGTGCCTGTGAGCCAAGATCGAGTTTCGTCTGTCCTGTCACCGACAGCGCCGCAAATATAAGTAATGGAATGATTGGTTTAGGCATTATGTGTAGGTGTGGAGTTTATATATTTCGGAAATGATCAATAAGAGCAAAAGAGACACATCTTGAGGTGTGCATCTTTTGCTTTTATTTCAGATCTGCGTATCAGCGGACGATGTACTTCTTGCCACCGATGATGTAGAGACCGGCGGGAAGAGCCTTGATGTCGTTGGTGTTGGCAGCCTTCTTGACGAGGATACCCTGGAGGTTGTAGACATCCTGAGCGTTGGCGGTATCAGCACCTGCGAGCTTGATGGCTGTCTTGGCAGATACGATCACATTGGTGTCCTCTGTGATGTAGGCTGAGTAGACGCCTTCGACTGCGGTAGCCTCAACATCGTTGACGGTGACTACATATTCGGTGCCATCCTCTGCAACAGGCTCAATGGTGTAGTAGGTTCCGGGAAGAACGGAGATGGTGGCAGCGTTGTCCTGCTCCTCGGTGAGGTAGTCGGTGGTGAACTTCACGGTCAGACCTTCCTGGATCTCGTTGGTGATTGTGAGAGCTTCAACCTCGGTGGGATAAACCTTGAGGACATCACCATCCTTGAAATCGTAGAGTGCGGTATATTCATAAGGATAGCTTGTTGTCAGCTCGATCTTCTCGTTTTTGTAATAAACCACGGGGTTGGGATACATATCAAGTTGGAAGGGCAGATCCTCGTCGCTGTAATCAAACTCGTTGTAGCCAACTTCGGGAACCATTTCCCACTTGTGAGGACTTGAATATAAGCTGTATGGAGTGCCAAAGAATCTGGAGATCCATCCGTATTCAGCGTAGGCCACTGTGGAATTACCCTCTGCGAGATAGAGCATACCGTGGTAGGGACGGGAGAATTCTCCGGTGGTGAAGTCAATCGTCATATCGCCGGTGACGGTGATGGTGAACTGAGTGAGATCGGTTATCTCATCGCCGGTTGATGTGGTGACTCCTGTTATGACTCCGGTAGCGGTGGGCAGGAATCGGATCGAGTTGCTTGTCTGGGATACCTTCAATACAGTCGTTTTCTCTGTAAATGTTGTTACATTGCTGTAGTTGTAGTTGCCGATATAAGCCTGTATATGAGAGGGATCATCGCAGTTGACAGTAACACTGTAAGTGGGGATGGGCGTGGCTGTGATATCAAATGTATAGCCTTCCTCTTTGGTAAGTGTTACTTCATAGTAACTGGACCATGTAGAAATTTGTGTTGTCCCGTTCTGATATATGGAATTGAAGGTGTATGCGTTAGTGTTGAAGTTGATGGTCAGTTTGTGGCCGAGTTTGACGGTAAAGTCGTCGGCAGACCATACCTCAGGAGCTACTGTCACCCCATTGTCGGTTACGCTGATGGATTCTTCAGTTCCTTCATTGACAAATGTGAACTTGACGGGAACGTCATAGTCGGGGAACTCGGTGTAGACCTTTACGGTGTCGCCGTTCTCGGGATAAACAGCGAATGAAGAGGAACCCTCGACAATGGCATCATTGAGTGTCACCTTGTAGAGATTATTGCCATAAACTGCCGGGGATATGGTAATGGGAAGCTCTTGGGCGGGATTGAATGCTATCTCGGTGATATTGCCTGTGAGAGTAATATCATCATAAATATTGTAGCGTCGTACTGTCACCTTGTCGGGGTCGCCTATGATATCAAGAATAAATGAACTTGTACGGGATTCGGCAACATTATATGCATCGACTGTGATGATGTTGACGCCGTCATCAAGGTATTCTCCATAGAGGTAAACTTCGGTAGTCGGATAGTAGCAATAATTACTGCCATCTTCAGTAGCGGCTGATGTAATCATATAACCGTCGTAGGCCTTGATTGAGATTTGAGTGTCATCGGTTATGTCCAAGGTCCAAGCACCGTCTACCTGATCCTCGCCGTTGAGGGTTGATGAACCATAGTCAATGCTGAGGTAAACCATTTTGGGGTCAGCCTTGCAGACAAGACTCTTAGGCTCTCTGGCCTGTGTGGTGCAGGTGAATACGTCACCATCATTGTAGTTGTAAGAATAGATGCTGACGCGTGATGTGGGATAGTAGCAGAAGGAGGTTCCTTCCTGGTTTGTTACCGATGTGATATAGTAGCCGGTATAGGCGTTGAGACCGAGAGTGTCCCAGTCGTCTTTGTCAAGTTGGACTGTGACGGAGTTGTTCTCATCCCAAACCATCGGCTGATAGTCATAGGGATCCACTACATACATTGCTTCAGGGTTGTCCGTTACGACGGTCACGGTAACGGTCTGGGCAAATGCCAGAACACTCATCAGCATCATGACAAGCGAAGCGTAAAATTTCTTCATTGACAAATGTGATTTTAAGATTAATTTAGAAAGTTTTTGAATCGATGGGGCAAAAATAATCAAAAAAACATATTTGTGCAAGAATTTATGAAAAAATGTAACCAAAACATCTGAAATGGCGGGATAAAGATAGCGAAAACATAGGAAAAATAGATATTAGTCAGTGCCGAATTCGGCCTTGACGTCGAAACAGGGGCATGACCGGGCGGCAAATTCGCTGTGGCCGTGGACAGTGGCGGAGGGGTAGGTGGCGAGCAGGCTGCCGACGAGGGTGCGGAGGGCGGTGCGCTGTGCATCGGTGCGGGTGTCGGCGGGTGTGGTGCCGTCGGTCTCGAGTCCGCCTACGTAGACTATGCCTATTGAGTCGCTGTTATGGCCGTAGCAGTGCGCGCCGGGGCGTTCGATGGGGCGGCCGGGGTGGACGGTGCCGTCGAGGTAGATGACGTAGTGGTAGCCTATGCCGTCCCATCCGTTGGCTCTGTGCCAGCGGTCGATGTCGGCTACTGTGTGGTGGCGGTGGCGGGGTGTGGCGGTGCAGTGGAGGATGATTTTGGAGATTGTTCGCATATTGCAGAGGGGGGTTATGAAGGTTGACTCTGCAAAGTTAATATCTCCAAAAGCCGAAAAGGTGCGATAATGTCGCGCAGTGATGCTGGCATAAGCGACCTCTCCGAGGTCGGATGGGTAGTAGGGGGCTGTGTACCCCAGGCGCAGGCTGCCTGGGGTTGTCTCATGATGTGCGGACCTCCGGCCCGCGGAGGGTGCATATAGCTCCCGATGTCGGGTATGGGGTGTATGGTGTGCGGGATGTTGGCCCGCATGGGCGCATATAGCCCCGGATGTCGGGTATTGGGAGTATATGATGTGTAGGTCGTTGGCTTGCATGGGTGCATATAGCTCCCGCTGTAGGGTATGGGGTGTATGGTGTACGGGGCTGCCCCGCGGAGGTGGACTCGCCGTGAGGGGGTGTGAGAGGTTGATGGCGGGCCGGAGGTGGACTCGCCGTGAGGGGGGTGTGAGATGTTGATGGCGGGCCGGAGGTGGACTTGTCGTGAGGGGGTGTGAGAGGTTGATGGCGGGCCGGAGGTGGACTCGCCGTGAGGGGGTGTGAGAGGTTGATGGCGGGCAGGAGGTGGACTCGCCGTGAGGGGGTGTGAGATGTTGATGGCGGGCCGGAGGTGGACTTGTCGTGAGGGGGAGTGAGAGGTTGATGGCGGGCAGGAGGTCCCGCCGGTCATGAGATAACCCCGGGCAGCCTGCGCCCGGGGACAAGGAGTACAAAATGGTAAGCAACCTCGGAGAGGTTGTTTATGTTAACGAAGATCCCGGTCGTCATAGCGTAGCCCGGCTGCTCCGTACAGTCTGGCGAACTCATCATCCAATACGTCTCCAAGATGATGCTGCCGCTGCCCCTTTATATATTCTATCACGTTGTGTATCTGGTCGTATGCGATGGTTGTGGCGTAGTACTCTCCAGCCCAGCCCGCGAATGAGGAGTATCTTGTGTCGTGGCTCATCCATGAGCTTGAGTGTCCTTTTATGTTCCTGACAAGAGACGACAGAGCGACGGATGGGTTGAGGTCAATGAGCAGATGTATATGGTTCTGTATGCCTCCGATCCTTAGCAGGCGACAGTTAAGAAGTTGGATTTCTTTCCAGATGAATCTGTATAGATCATCAGTGTGGGTGAGTGGTATGGTCATCTCCCGTCGCTTGGTGCAGAATACTATGTGATATAGTGCGGTTACTTTACTCATTATATTATATATTGTGGTGTTGTGATTGGCTGGCATAAGCGACCTCTCCGAGGTCGGATGGGTAGTAGGGGTGCTGTGTACCCCAGGCGCAGGCTGCCTGGGGTTGACTCATGATGTGCGGACCTCCGGCCCGCATGGGTGCATATAGCCCCGGATGTCGGGTATTGGGTGTATGATGTGCGGACCTCCGGCCCGCGGAGGGTGCATGTAGCTCCCGCTGTCGGGTATGGGAGTATATGATGTGCGGACCTCCGGCCCGCGGAGGGTGCATATAGCTCCCGCTGTCGGGTATGGGAGTATATGATGTGCGGACCTCTGGCCCGCGGAGGAGTGATATCTGACGTATATGTTCGTGGCGGTATATGCTGTGGGGCAGGTGGGTGGTGTGCGGGGTTCAATCGGGGGTTGTGGAGGTGCTGAGGAGGGTGATGGCGAGGTCGATGATGGGGTCGGTGCCTTGGGCTGTCTGTTCGGGTGTGATGTCGAGGGCGCAGCCGGGCGAGGGGGTGACTCCGGTCTCGGTGGACTCGCGGTTGGCGTCGAGTATGGAGCAGGCTGAGAATCTCACTCCCCATCCGCAGGGGAGCTCGGAGGAGTAGGGCATCCCTGACCCACCTCCGGTGGTGGCTCCGGCCACGAGGACTCCGGGCAGATTTTTCATCACGGACACGAAATTGTTGGCGGCCGAGAATGTGGACCGGTTGGCCAGCACGACCACAGGCTTGCCCCAACGGATGCGTCCGGCTCCGGCGGGGTTGTAGGTGATGGCGCGCGGCTCGGAGAAGTCGTCGTGGCCCGGTCCGGTCTTGTGGGAGATGTAGCCAACGACGGTAGGCTCCGTGATGAAGCGAGACACGAAGGTCTCTACATTGGTGAGCGATCCGCCGCCATTGTCGCGCACGTCGATGATCAGCCCTCGGGCCGTGGACAGAAAGTAGAGCACATTGTCGAGGTTGCCCTCGCCTACGGTCTGCGAGAAGGTGGGATAGTAGATGTAGCCGATGTTCTCGCTTAGAAAACCATAGATCATCCCCGAGCTCTGACGGTAGTTGTAGTTGAAATAGTATTGCTCCACGACGCGCTGCGAGAAGTTCTGAGGATAGTCGCTCCACCACTGGCGGTAGTAGGAGGTGTTGAACGACGCGGAGAGATTGACGTGGCCGTCGCGCAACTCGTCAAGCATATCGGCGCACACGATGAACAGCTCCTCGCGCGTCATCTCCGCTCCGATGCGCGGGGCATATTTGTCGTGGATGGCATCCCAGTCGATCCCTTTCTCCTTGAAGAAGCAGTAGTGTTCGTCGAGAATGGTCCAGAGAGCCTCGAAGTTGCCCTCCGGGTTGTCGGCATACTCCTTGATGTCATGGCATGAGGAGAGCGACAGCAATATCAGCAGTGCGGGAATCAGGAATCTGGACATCAGTAGATAGCGTTAATGATACGTGAGGAGGACGAGATCCGCTTGCGGCGATCGACGGACAGCCATTCGCCGCTCACTCCGATGGTAAGGGCGTGGGTGAACCGGCGGTTGACGATATGGTTGATCTTGGATGAGAAAATGTGGCCCGAATAGCCTATGCGCAGGGCGGTGGCGCCGAAGTGGAGATCGGCGGTCAGCAGATTGTCAAGGCTGAAACGGTTGCCCCACCATGCGGCGTGGGCGAGTCCGGACCGGTCGCCGAGATATATCTCGTAGTACAGCTCGCCGTAGTCGGGAGCGAAGAAAATGCCTGTCACCGGGAGCGTGGGCTGATACATCAGTGTCACCGGAATGTGGAGAAGATTGGTGCGGTAGGCCGCATAGCCGGTCAGGTTGAGAGTCCAGGCCCCCTTGGCCGAGGCAGGGTTGTTGCCGTTGCGGGCACTGTAGAGCGCGCCGGCCTCGATGCCGGTGGAGCCTCCGAGTGCTATGGTCAGTCCGGCTACCGGACGCCATTTGTGCATCATGCCCCAGTCCGCCGAGAAGAGCATCCCCCATATAGTCGCGTTGCGGGCGGGATTCTCGGTACGGTCGACCGACAGGTTGGCATGGAGACGCATGGTCCAGCCATCGGGATTGAAGCGCATGGCCTGATAGCGGGAATAGTCGAGAGCGGAGTGCCATCCCTTATATTTAAGAGGTGAGAGATAGGTGTCGGCTATGTGTGATGTCCCGTATTCGGCAGTATAGGTGGCGAATACCGGCCGCAGCGGCTTCTCGCCGTCGGCGGCAAAGGCCGGAAGCCGGAACGACAGCAGTGTGATGATGAGGACTAAGAGGCGTGGCATGACAGAGCGCATGATGGGATTATTCAAAGAGCCGTTGCTGTCCGGTGAGCTCGTCGCGCACCTCGTCGTCACTTCTCTCCTCCACTTCTTCCGGCGCAGGAGCCTCAGCGGAGTTTCCGTCGGTCTCCTCTTCGTCGAGTGCTTCCGACGGCAGCGGATCGAGAACACGCACCTCGTCGAGCGTGAAGTTGGTGAGCCGCTTGCCCTTGGCCTTGAATGATTTGACAGCCACAAATTCCCTCGCCACGATCTCCAAGGCCGGTCGGACGGCATCGGCTCCTCCGAATACGAGCTCGAAGCGCGCTCCTTCGTGGTCGGAGAGGGTGATGAGCGTGGATTTTTCGTTGTCGCCGAGGAATCGCTGGGGTTTCGAGGTCGGCTCGAAGGTGAAGCGTTTGAGATAGGGGAATCCCTGGTCGGCATCGTTGAGCACGGCGGTCCATACCTTGTGGGGGACGAATTTCTCGATGCGCAGGATATTGTCGGGATAGTGGTTGGTGGCGTCAAACGACGATGTATAGTACTCGCCGTTGCGCAGGATCACAAGCACAAGCTCGCCGGGGTTGAACTCGCCGAGCAGCCGGCCGCGGCCCTCGTAGTTCAGTCGGTTTACGTCGGGGTCGAACCACACGTTGCGGCCGCCGAGGGTGGAGACACCTTCCTTCTTGAGCGTGAAGCGATGGACTTCGTTACGGGTGACGATATTGCCCATCGCCCCGCGGCCTTTAGGCTTCATGGTGGAGAAATCGACGTCAAACTGAAGGTTCTTCAGCCGTAGCTTGGGCTTGAGGGTGACTTTCACCACCTCCGCCTCACCGTTGGAGTTGGCCGTAAAGTAGCAGACGCGGCTTCCGGCGGTGCCGCGTGTGAGATTATACTCCTTGTCGCGTGTGATGCCGGTGACAGGGAAGCGTTTCATATAGTATGTGCCTCCCTTTCCGTCCTGGTATATCACATTATATATAGTGCGTGTGTCGTTACGCTTGAACACGTCGACATGGATGATCCCCTTGCCGACAAACAGCTTCTCCTGCACCTTCACTACCTTGTAGCGTCCGTCGCGGTAGAATATGATCACGTCGTCGATCGAAGAGCAGTTACACAGATACTCGTCCTTCTTGAGCGACGTGCCGATGAAGCCTTCCTCGCGGTTGATGTAGAGCTTCTCGTTGGCTTCGGCCACGCGTGCGGCCTGGATGGAATCGAAGTTGCGTATGACGGTCATGCGCGGGAAGGCATGGCCATATTTGGCCTTCAGTCTCTCGTACCAGGCGATGGTGTAGTCCGTGAGATTGCCGAGATGCCCGAGTAGTTCCTCGATCCGGGCCTTGAAGGCGGCTATCTGCTCATCCTGTTTGAGAGAGTTGAATTTCAGGATCCGGCCCATCTTGATCTCGAACAGGCGGATGATGTCGTCGTCGGTCACGGGACGGATGAATGTCTCCGCCCATTGCTCGAGGCGGCGGCGGATATGGTCGATGGCTTCCTGACGGTCGCGACTATCCTCATATTCCTTATCCTTATATATGCGCTCCTCGATGAAGATACGCTCAAGTGAGGCGAAGTGGAGCTGCTCGCGCACCTCGGCAAGCTGTATCTCCAGCTCGCGGCGCAGGATCTCGCGTGTGCCCTCGGCATTGTGGCGGAGCACGTCGCTTACGCCGATGAAGTGTGGCTTGTCGTCGTGGATCACGCAGCAGTTGGGTGATACCGACACCTCGCAGTCAGTGAACGCGTAGAGCGCATCGATGGTGCGGTCGCTCGATGTGCCCGGCAGGAGGTGGACGAGTATGTTGGCGTGCTCGGCCGTGTTGTCGTCGACCTTGCGTATCTTTATCTTGCCACTTTCAAATGCCTTGAGTATCGACTCGATAAGCGTGGCGGTGGTCTTTCCGTAGGGGATCTCGGTGATGGCGAGTGTCTTGTTGTCGATCTTCTCGATCTTGGCGCGGATCTTCACCGCACCGCCGCGCTCGCCGTCGTTGTAGCGCGACACATCTATCGAACCGCCGGTGAAGAAGTCGGGGTAGAGCGTGAACTCCTCGCCGCGCAGGTGGGCTATGGCCGCGTCGATGATCTCGTTGAAATTATGGGGCAGGATCTTGGATGATAGGCCCACGGCGATTCCCTCTACGCCCTGAGAGAGCAGAAGCGGAAATTTGACCGGCAGAGTGACCGGCTCTTTCTTGCGCCCGTCGTAGCTGAGGGTCCACTCGGTGACTTTGGGGTTGTAGACCACGTCAAGCGCGAACTGCGATAGACGGGCTTCGATGTAACGTCCGGCGGCGGCTCCGGCTCCGGTGAGGATGTTGCCCCAGTTGCCCTGGGTCTCGACCAACAGTTCTTTCTGTCCGAGCTGCACGAGGGCTTCATAGATCGATGCGTCGCCATGGGGGTGGAACTGCATTGTGTTGCCCACGATGTTGGCCACCTTGTTGAACCGTCCGTCGTCGAGCAGCTTCATGGAGTGGAGTATGCGCCGCTGCACCGGCTTGAGTCCGTCGTCGATATGCGGGACTGCACGCTCGAGGATCACGTAGCTCGCGTAGTCGAGAAACCAGCTCTGATACATTCCGCGCAGCTGATGGCGCACGGTGTCATCCTTGGTATCGACAATTATCTTGGGATCAAATTTAACGGTGGCGGTCTCCTCGGCCTGCAGGTTGTCCTCGTTTTCTTCGGGATTGAAGTCGTCTATGGTATCAGTCTCGTTGCTCATCGGGTGGGGTTAGTTACACTCGCAAAGATAGTAAAAATTTATGATAATTCCATAAATTACAATAAAATGCTATAAATCAAAATATTGCAGTAATAGTTAAAATATGTGAATGGGGGTATTCTGCTGCAATAGGTCATAGCTGCATATGAAAGTAGCAAAATGACACTATTTCTGGATAAAAGTGACAAAAATCCACTAAAATGTCGATTTTGCGTCTAAAAGTTGCAAAATATGTTAAAATCGAAAAATTTTTATCGAAAATATTTGCACGGATTTCAAAAAGGCTATACATTTGCAATGTGTTTTTCATGGTATTAGATTTAAGGTTAACAAAAGATTGGTTGTCGGGACGACAATCAATTTTTTTTGTCCTGACTTCAAGGTCGTGATTTTATAAAACAAGTATCGCCCGCCGGGTCATATTCCCGGTGGGCGATACTTGTTTCTTTTATCTTCAGGATATGGAGGATTCGTTACCAGGTGAAGTTGATGGTCTGGGAGATCGGGTTGCCGTTCTCATAATATATGCTCACCATCTTGGTCGGGAGGTTGTTGGCATTGAATGTCCAGTTGAAATAGTTGATCTCACCGTCCTCATCCATGTTGCGCATGGGGAGGTGCTTGGTGGCTTTGCCGAGAAGTCCGGCATAGTAGGCCACCTCCATCTCGTCGAGATCCACATCGAGAGTCTGGTCGAAGAGCATGATGCCGCCCTTGTTGACTGTCGGATTGGGATATTCGTCGGTGGTGTAGGATATGGTGGTCACGTCGGCCGATGGGTCCTCGTCGCTCGTTATCGTCACTTTGACTGCATCGCCGTCGGTATAGGTGATGTCGGTCACTTCATTGTCGCCCTCCGAGCGTTTCATGTAGTTGAGCTGGCCATTGCTGTTGTAGCCGAACCACCATTCCTGGGTCTCGGTCTGGCCGTATTCCTTGCTCACCTGATAGCAGTAGCTCACGTAGCCCTTGCTGTTGATCGTGAGATACAGCATATCTGTCTGGTTCGACCGGCTGTTTGTACCCATGATGCTCATGTCATAGTCCTTGCCGTTGATGGTCACGGGATCATAGCTGAATGTGTACTTGTCGTTGCCGTCCTGTATGGTCGTCACCTGTCCTTTGGCATTGGTGGTTATGGCCAGATCGCCCACTTTCGAGGGGACACCTTCTTCAAATACATTCTCGGGGCTTGACGGAGTGCCGCCATCGTCGTTGTTCTTGTCGTCGTCGCTGTCGCAGGAGATCAAAGTGCAGGCCATGGCTGCTGTCGCGAGGCATAGGCCGATGAATCTGAGCTTTTTCATTTGCATAATATTATTATGTAGGGTGGATATAATTTGTGTTGATGTTGATACGTGAGCCGGTAGAGGTATCTGTGATGATATGGGGTTAGGATCATACATAACATACGAACGTTAAAAGTTGCCTTTTTGTTCAAAAAAACGGAAATCATCGTGCGTCCGCCGGCCTGTCCGGTCATGACTTATTGTGAAAACTGCGCTAAATAATGTTAAACCATTTTAGCATTATTTTGCAGTACGTTATCATTTAGATAACTTTGTAGCATAAACCTTATATATTCCTGCCAATGAAAACCCAAGAGCTGGCTTTGCAAGCCGAAATAAACCGAAAAAGGCTCATCGACATCGTCTATGCAGCCCATGCAGGTCATATCGGAGGAGATTTGTCATGCCTCAATGTGCTGACAGCCCTCTATTTCGACGTGATGAACGTCTCTCCCGAAAAAGTCAATGATCCCGACCGTGACCGCTTCATACTCAGCAAGGGTCACTGTGTCGAGGCTCTATATGTCACCCTCGAATCAAAAGGATTCATGCAGCCGGGTGTGCTCGACACCCTCGGACAATACGGATCCATCCTCTCCGGACATCCCACCATCGAGGTGCCGGGCATCGAGGTGAACACAGGTGCTCTCGGCCACGGACTGTCGATAGGCGTGGGTATGGCTATCGCCGCGAAGATGGACGGCCGTCCATACCATACATACGTGGTGATGGGCGACGGCGAGCAGGGTGAAGGATCGATCTACGAGGCTGCCATGGCTGCCAACCAGTATCATCTCGACAACCTTGTGGCGATCATCGACCGCAATCATCTCCAGATCAGCGGCAACACTGAGGATGTGATGGCCCTTGACGATATCAAGGAGCGTTGGAGCGCATTCGGATGGGATGTGAAGAGAATGAATGGCGACGATATGGCCGACATCATCCGCACTTTCTCCGAAATCAATTACAACAACTGCAAACCTCATCTGCTCATATCCGAGACCACAAAGGGAAAAGGAATCTCCTTTATGGAGAACAAGGCTTCGTGGCATCACGGAGTGCCTACTGAAGAGCAGCACGCCCAGGCCGTCGAAGAAATCACTGACAGAATCAAAAAAATGGAGGAGACCGTAAAATGAAAGCTTGTCGTAAAAGTTTCACTGAGGAGCTGCTTGAGAAGGCTCGTCATGACAAAGATATAGTAGTGGTGACAACCGATGCCCGCGGCTCGGTGACGCTCACCGATTTCGCTGCCGAGCTTCCCGCTCAGTTTGTGGAGTGTGGTATCGCCGAGCAGAACGCTGTCGGCATCGCTTCCGGACTTGCCCATAGCGGCAAGAAGGTTTTCGCCTGCGGTCCGGCCTGCTTCTATGTGGCCCGTTCGCTCGAGCAGGTCAAGGTCGATATGGCTTACAGTGAGAATCCTGTCAAGATTCTCGGTGTGAGCGGTGGTGTGGCTTACGGTGCGCTCGGAGCCACCCATCACAGCCTCCACGATATCGCGGTGCTCCGCACATTCCCGGGAATGAACATAGTGCTTCCATGTGATGCCCGCCAGACCAAAAAATTAGTGGATATTCTTGTCGACTATCCCCATCCGACTTATGTCCGCGTAGGCCGTGCCGGTGTCCCGGAGGTCTATGACAATGATGACTTCGATTTCGGCCCCGGAAAGGCCGTGAAGCTCCTCGACGGCACGGATCTCACCATCATCGCTGCCGGAGAGACCGTCTATCATGCGCTCCAGGCCGGCAGGAAGCTTGCCGAGGAGGGTATCAAGGCTCGTGTGCTCGATATGTCATGGATCAAGCCCTGCGACGAGCAGGCTATCCTCGACGCCGCCCGTGAGACCGGCCGCATCATAACGGTCGAGGAGCACAGCAAGTTTGGTGGACTTGGTGCGATGGTGGCTGAGGTGATCGCTGAAAATCCGGTGCCGGTCAGGATCCTCGGTATCCCGGATGAAAATGTGGTTCATGGGACAAACACAGAAATATTCCATCACTATGGATTAGATGCCGAAGGTATAGTGAAATCTGCAAAACAATTCGTATCTTCGCACTGACCAAACAAAACATACCTTAATATATCATGAAAAATCAAGTTATCGCCATAGACCAGAGCACCTCGGCCACCAAAGCCATGCTCTTCAGCTCGGAAGGCAAGATGCTCAAGCGTGTCAACGTGGCACACAAGCAGATCTATCCCCGCAAGGGATGGGTGGAGCATGATGCCATGGAGATATATGCCAACACTCTTTCTGCCATCCGTGAGCTCCTTTCCGACCAGCCCACTTCCGACACCAACTACTCACTCGCCATCACAAACCAGCGCGAGACCGTTGTGGTATGGGACAAGGAGACAGGTCTGCCTGTCTATAATGCCGTGGTTTGGCAGTGTGTGCGCGGTGAGGAGATCTGCCGCAATCTCAAGAATGCAGGCCATGAGGAGACCGTGCGTTCCAAGGCCGGTCTGCTCATTGATCCCTACTTCTCGGCAAGTGGCGTGAAGTGGATCCTTGACAATGTGGATGGTGCGCGGGAGAAGGCCGATGCCGGTACCCTCGCCATGGGCACAATCGAGACATGGCTCATCTGGAAGCTTACGGCCGGACGCAATTTCGTTACTGACTATACCAATGCATCGCGCACGATGCTCTTCAATATCCACACCATGGACTGGGACGATGAGCTTCTCGCCCTATTCGGTGTCAACCGCTCGATGCTTGCCCGTCCGCTTCCTTGTGACAGCATATTCGGTGTCACCACTCTTGATGGTATCTTCGATACACCCATTGTCATCGCGGGTGCGGTAGGCGATTCCCACGGTGCGCTCATTGGCCAGACTTGTTTCGAGGCCGGTCTTGGAAAGGCCACTTATGGCACAGGATCGTCCGTCATGGTCAATATCGGTGAGGAGCCCACTCCTGCTCCGGAAGGTCTTGTCACATCGGTGGGTTTTGCGGCTCTCGGCAAAGTGTTCTATGCTTTTGAAGGTAATATCCACTGCACGGGTGCCACCCTCAAGTGGCTCCAGGATAAGCTCAATCTTATCGACTCCCCGGCAGAGACAGAGGAACTCGCCACATCGCTGTCAGGCAACGATGGTGTGTATCTCGTTCCCGCTTTTGCAGGACTCGGAGCACCGTGGTGGAACCCCGGGGCCCGCGCCGCGATATTCGGTATGACCCTCGACACGGGTAAGGCTCACGTGGCCCGTGCCGGACTCGAATCCATAGCATATCAGATCACTGACTTGGTGAGCGCTATGACCGAACGCGCCGGTATCTCCGTGAAAGGTCTGAGAGTCGATGGCGGCCCCACACGCAACAATTTCCTCATGCAGTTCCAGGCTGACTGCCTCAACGTGCCTGTCGATATCTCCGACATAGAGGAGGCTTCGGCCTACGGTGCCTTCATTATGAACCGCTACGCGCTTGGTCTCTGGAAGACTTTCGGCGAGGCTGCGGCCACACGCAAGAGCCGCGCCGTGAAGCAGCCCGATGCAGCTGTCCAGCCGTCCATGGCCGTATGGCGCGAAGGGTGGCGCAAGGCTATCGACAAACTGATGTAATTCAGACATAACTCAATCACTATAACTTACCTTAAAATATAATTAACCTCATGAAGACTGACAAAAAACAGTGTTTTGGCGTGATCATCGGTACGCGCGCCTACTTCAACTCCGAACTCGCCCGCGACGTGCGTAAACAGCTCCTCAAGACACTTGAAGAGCAGGGCTATGACTATGTGATCCTTCCCGAGGATGCCACTCCCACCGGTAGCAGCTCCATCGAGACCCGCGAGGACGGTCTGAAATGTGCCGAACTCTTCCGTCAGAACCGCGACCGTATCGACGGTATCATCGTTTCGCTCCCCAACTTCGGATGTGAGATCGGTATCATCAATGCCATTTCCGTGGCTGATCTCAATGTCCCCGTGCTTGTACAGGCTTGCGACGATGAGAACGATAAGGTTGATCTTGACAGCCGCCGTGATGCTTTCTGCGGCAAGATTTCCGTATGCAACAACCTCTATCAGTACGGAATACCCTTCACTGACACAACCCTCCACACATATTCTATCTACTCGCCCCTCCTCGCTGAGGATATCAACCGCTTCGCAGGCATCTGCCGCGTGGTCAACGGTCTCCGTCACTGCCGCATAGGACAGATCGGTACCCGCCCCCTCGGTTTCAACACCTGCCGCGCCAGCGAGAAGCTTCTCCAGCGTTCAGGTATCACTGTCGTTCCCGCCGACCTCAGCGAAATCATCTTCGCTGCCGAGGCCATCAAAGAGGATGATCCCGAACTCGCAGCCTACATTGCCAAGACCACTTCGTATGCCGAGGTTCCCGAAGCTTACAATGAGAAGGTGTCGAAGCAGTGCCGTTTCGGTCTGGCCGTAGAGCGTTGGGTCGAGGCTAATCAGGTTGACGCTGTGGCGATCCAGTGCTGGGATTCCTTGGAGCAGAACTATGGCTGCGCTGCCTGCGTCACCATGAGTATGCTCAGCGAGAAGAACATTCCCGCCGCTTGCGAGACCGATATCGCCGGCGCAGTATCCATGCTCGCCCTTACCCTCGCTTCTAAGAAGCCCGCAGCTCTCGCTGACTGGAACAACAACTTCGCAGAGGACCGCAACAAGTGTGTCTGCACCCACTGCGGCAACTTCCCCCGCCACTTCATCGGCAACGACAATCTCCGTCTCGGCCCGCTCGGCGTGCTCGGCCGCACTCTCGGCAAGGTCAACACTTTCGGTGCTGTCTATGCCAAGGTGAGCGAAGGCCCGTTCACATACTTCCGTATCTCCACCGACGATCCCAAGGGCTGCATCAAGGCTTATCTCGGCGAGGGTAAGATGACAAGCGATCACTACGGAATGGACGGCTGTATCGCCGTGACAGAAGTGCCCGAACTCCAGAAGCTCATGAAGTATGTATGCAAGAACGGCTTCGAGCATCATGTGGGTATGTGTCGTGCCAATGTCGCCGACATAATCGAGGAGGCCATCGACAGCTATCTCGGCTGGAATCTCTATGTTCACAAGTAATATCCGGCTTATCTGATGGTACTCGTCAATAATTACGCGCTCGCGCTTATCTGCTGCATATACTGCTGTCTCTGTTGGGGATCATGGTCCAACACCCTCAAGATGGTGCAGGACAAGAAGTGGAGTTTTGAACTCTACTACTGGGATCTCACCATCGGACTGTTCATAACTGCAGTGATCGGTGCGCTTACCTTCGGGACATTCGGTTGCGACGGCCCGTCGTTCTTCCAGAATCTCAGCGAATGTGATCTCAGCTCCCTCGGTTGGGCTGTACTCGGTGGTATCGTGTGGAACTTCGCCAATATATTCCTCACGGCTGCAATCGCTATTGCCGGTATGTCGATCGGCTTCCCTCTCGGAGGCGGACTCGGCTGGATAGGCGGTATCATATTCAACTATCTGCTCATTCTTCTCAGCGGAGAGGTGTATCCCGGCAATTCGTCGCTCCTTTGGATCGGCATTGTCATAGTGATAGCTGCGATCTTCATCTGCACCAAGGTTTACAGCATGACCTCCACCAGCAAGGGTGCTACCCCGGTCAAGGGTATTATCCTCGCGGTTGTGGCAGGTATCGGTCTGATTTTCTTCTATGGCCTCGTGGTCAAGTCGATCAGTCCCGAATACATCACCGGTGGAACGGGAACACTTACGCCTTACACCGCTATCGTCAGCTTCGCTGTCGGTATCCTCGTGTCGACTCCTGTGTTCAACACCATCGCCATGCGCAATCCGGTCGAGGGTACACGCATGACCATGAAGGACTATCGTGCCGGTTCCGCCCGCACTCACCTCATAGGCATCCTCGGCGGTGTGATATGGATGAGCGGTATGGTGGTCAGCTTCATGGGTGCCGGTAGTGCCAATCCTGCGGTGGCCTACGCTCTGAGCAACGCCGCTCCTGTGGTGGCCATGCTCTGGGGATTCTTCGTATGGAAGGAATTCAAGGGCGCCTCCTCGAAGGTCAACCAGCTCCTTGCTGCAATGTTCATACTCTTCGTTGTAGGTCTGGTGATCATCACCATGTCCAACAACTGATAGTACGGTTAATAAGATAATCATCGGGTGTGCGGTATCCCAATTCCGCACACCCGATGATTTTTTTTGCTGTTGACTGAAAACGGTGATTATCCGAATAGACGGGCGAATTCCTTCTCGAAGTTCGGTGTTAATATTCCCTTGCCGATAGCGCGGCGGATCTCGTCGAGATGCCAGAAGCGGCCTCCGTCGAGTTCGTCGGTAGGCTTGGGCATTGAGTCGATGACCGTTTTAAAGCTGTTGACATACTCCTTCTCCCGATCCGATTCAAAAATATATCTGTCCATGAGTTCAGGAGTGAAACCCACAAGTCCCAGCTCCTCGCGAGCCTCGCGGCGCAAGGCCGTCTCCACATCCTCGCCATAGTCGATATGTCCACCTACGGCCGTATCCCATTTTCCGGGTTGTATATCCTTCCAGTCCGGACGTTTCTGCAGATACAGTCTGCCATCGCGGTCAAATACATGGAGATGCACCACAGGATGGAGTATCTTACTGCCCGAATGACACTCGCCACGTGTGGCTTTGCCTATCACATTGCCCTTTTCATCGACGATCGGAAAGATCTCCGCTGAATTATCCATTGCAGTCATGATTGTTGATATAATAACGCAAAGGGCCGCATCCGACCCTTTGCAATTTTAGCAGACCAAGAATAGCCTTTCTTGCCTATATAGCCTTTCTTGCCTATATAGCCTTTCTTGCCTTATTATCCTTTATAACCTTTGATCATATTCCAGATACCCGACGATGCGAGAGCGCCAAGGAATGGAGCCACGATGAAGAGCCAGAGCTGGCTGATGGGAGTGCAGTCGCCTCCGATGGCAGCGAAGATGGCCGGGCCGAGGGAACGGGCGGGGTTGACCGATGTTCCGGTGACGGGAATGCAGACAATGTGGACGAGGGTGAGGGTAAGACCGATGGCAAGACCGGCAAAGGCTCCTGCCCCCTTCTTTCCGTCAGTCGATCCGAGAACGACGAGCACAAAGACACACGTGAACACTGCTTCGGCAATGAACGCCTGCCACATATTTCCGTCGGCATACGAGTTGGCTCCGGTAGTGGTTCCGCCGATATGATCACCGGTCGAAACGAGCACCCATAGTACGAATGAAGCGATGACGGCACCGATACACTGGAACACCATGTAGCCGCAGGCTTCCTTGCCGCTCATGCGTCCGTTGGCCCACACGCCGAGAGTGATGGCCGGATTGATATGGCAACCCGAGATACCACCGATGGCATAGGCCATACCTACCACTGAGAGACCGAAGGCAAACGCCACGGCGAGAGTTGAAGCGTTGGCGGCTCCGTTGAGACCGTCAAATCCTGAGAAAATGGCACTTCCGCAGCCCATGAGGACAAGGACAAACGTCCCCACCATTTCTGCCAGATACTTTTTCATGTTGAGAATTTTATATGTTAGTAAATAGTTACGTGAGATTGTAAAGATAACTAAAAAATGTTAGTGCGTCAAATATTTGCCGGAAATTCCGTAAATTTGCATTTATTTATTAACGAAAAAGTATTTTTCAAAGTTCACGCCAGTCATTACAATTAACAAATGAATATACGCGCGCTTTTCATGGCCCTCGCGGCCACCATTATCCCGATATCTGCCTATCCCTGTACGAGCCTGATCGCAGGCAAGAATGTCACGACTGACGGATCGGTGTTCGTCACCTATGCCGCCGACAGTCATACGCTTTATGGCGAGTTGTACAATACACCTGCCGCTGACCACGCTCCCGGCGCGATGAGACAGATCCACGACTGGGATTCCGGCCGCTATCTCGGCGAGATCCCGCAGCCTGCACATACATACGCAACCATCGGAAATATGAACGAGCACGGTGTCACCATAGCCGAAAGCACATGGGGCGGACGTGCGGAACTCGAGGATACGACAGGAATCATGGACTATGGTTCGCTGATATACGTCACGCTCGAACGTGCCCGCAGTGCCCGCGAGGCCGTGAAGATAATGACGGATCTTGTCCGTGAATACGGCTATCATTCGAGCGGGGAGTCCTTCTCCATCGCTGATCCTGACGAGGCTTGGATCATGGAGCTGATCGGCAAGGGCGGCAAGGAGAAGGGTGCCGTATGGGTGGCCCGCCGTGTCCCCGACGACTGTATTTCCGGCCATGCCAACTTCCCGCGTATCCATAAGTTCCCGCTAGACGACAAGGAAAACACCCTCTATTCGCCGGATGTGATCGACTTTGCACGAAAGATGGGCTATTTCAAGGGCAAGGATGAGGATTTCAGCTTCTCTTCCGCCTACGGCGAGCTTGACGGGACTGCCACCCGCGGATGCGATGGCCGCGTATGGAGCTATTTCAACCGTTTCAAGAGCGGCATGGACAAATATCTGCCCTGGATCATGGAATCGCAGGGCGAAGTGATGCCTCTATGGGTGAAACCCGACAGAAAGATCTCCGCAAACGACATGAAATGGATGATGCGCGACCACTTCGAAGGCACACCCATGGATATGACCAAGGACGTAGGAGCCGGACCATACTCCGTCCCCTACCGCTGGAGACCTATGACATTCAAGGTCGATGGAAAAGAGTATCTCAACGAGCGCGCCATCGCCACACAGCAGACCGGATTCTCATTCGTCGCACAGATGAACGCCGCTCACCCCGATCCGATGAGAGGAATCCTTTGGTTTGGTGTGGACGATGCCAATACCTGTGTCTATATTCCTGTCTACAGTTGTGTCGACAAGGCTCCCCATGAGTTCGAGCATGGCAATGGCGATATGCTCACACTGTCGTGGGATGCCGCTTTCTGGGTGAACAACTATGTGGCCAACCAGGCCTACAACCGGTATTCACAGATGATCCCTGACATCCGCCGTGTACAGAACGCCGAGGAGGAAACCCTCGATAAGGAGGTGGCGGCTCTGATGGAAGGCGTCAGATCCATGCAGCCCGCCGATGCGGTGGAGGTGCTTCGCGGCCACACGGATATGGCCTCGCGTAGATATGTGAAACGTTACAAGGATCTCGGCGACTACCTGCTCGTCAAGTATCTCGACGGAAATGTCAAGAAGGAGAAGGACGGCAGGTTTGAGCGCACCCCCGAAGGCATGGCTGTGTATCCTGATTTCCCCGGATATGACGAGAGATATTACCGTGCGATCGTCGATGAGACCGGCGACCATCTGCGCGTGACAGAGATCAAAAAGTGACATGGCAGGGGAAGAGTATCTCGACAGTCTCAACGGCCAGCAGCGCGAAGCGGTGGTCTATTGCGACGGCCCACAGCTCGTCATCGCGGGTGCCGGGTCGGGGAAGACACGTGTGCTCACATATAAGATAGTTCATCTCCTGTGCCATGGTTATGAACCTTACCGTATCCTCGCCCTGACATTCACCAACAAGGCTGCCCGCGAGATGCGCGAACGTATAGAGCAGCTTGTGGGAGCCGACACCGCCTCGAAGCTGTGGATGGGTACATTCCACTCCATATTTGCCCGGATCCTCCGCCGCAATGCAGAGCTGATCGGATTCAAAAGCTCGTTTACCATCTACGATGCCGCAGATTCCAAATCGCTCGTCAAGAGCATCATTAAGGATATGCAGCTCGACGAGAAGATCTACAAGCCGTCGACGGTACTCAGCGCCATATCATGGGCCAAGAACGCACTCGTTTCCCCTGAAACATATGCCGCTGACCGTGAACTTATGGAGGCCGACCGTCGTTCCCGCAGGCCGGATATAGCAAGGATATACCGCGTCTACCGCGACCGTTGCATGGTGGCCGGAGCGATGGATTTCGACGACCTGCTCTACTACACCAATATCCTCCTCATTGATCATCCCGATGTTCGCCGTCACTACCGTGAGTTTTTCCGCTATATCCTCGTCGACGAGTATCAGGACACCAATCATGCCCAGCACCGCATAGTCACCCTCCTCACCGGTGAGGAGCAGAAACTTTGCGTGGTGGGCGACGATGCCCAGAGCATCTACTCCTTCCGCGGAGCCAATATCCGCAATATCCTTGACCTCCGCAACTCGTTTCCGGGTCTCGAGACGTTCAAACTCGAGCGTAACTACCGCTCCACGCGCAATATCATCGACGCTGCAGGCAGTCTCATTGATAAAAATACGGAGCAGATACGCAAGAACGTGTTCTCCGAGAACGACCGGGGCGCACGTATCGACGTGACCCGCTGTTACAGTGACTTCGAGGAGGCCTACCAGGTGGCTGCCCGCGTGTCGCAGCGCAGGCTTACCACCGGCGATTCGTTCGACGAGTTCGCAATCCTCTACCGCACCAATGCTCAGAGCCGTGTGCTTGAGGAGGCTCTGCGCAAGCGCAACATCCCCTACCGCATATATGGCGGTCTTTCGTTCTATCAGCGCAAGGAGGTGAAGGATGCCATCGCATATATGCGTCTTGCCGTCAACCCTGATGATGACGAGGCTCTGCGGAGGGTCATAAACACCCCTGCCAGGGGGATAGGGGAGACAACCCTCACCAAACTTACGCGTGCGGCTGTTGACGGCGGAGCGAGTATATGGCAGGTTCTCCACCGCCCCGACGACTTCCCGGTAGATCTTAACAACGGCACAAAAAAGAAACTTTCAGCGTTCTACGACCTCATAGACCGGTTCATATCCATGAACGAGAGCGGATCGGATGCATATACCACGGCCCGGCAGATCATTGAGGAGACCGGCCTGTATTCGATGTATCTTCACGACAACACTTCGGAAAACATATCCAAGAGAGAGAATCTTGAGGAATTGCTGTCCGGTGTGAAGGAGTATGTGGATAGTGCGGTCGAGCAGGGGAGCGATGAGGTGTCCCTGTCCAATTTCCTTGGCGAGATCTCGCTTGCCACCGATCAGGATTCCGATACATCCGCTGAGGAGCACGTCACGCTCATGACTGCCCATGCCGCAAAGGGTCTGGAATTCAATAATGTGTTCATTGTAGGGGTCGAGGAAGACCTTTTCCCGTCGGCCATGGTGGCCAATGATTTCAGAGGTGTAGAGGAGGAACGTCGGTTGCTGTATGTAGCCATCACACGTGCGCGCAACTACTGCATGATGAGTTATACGGCATCGCGTTTCCGCAACGGTCAGCCAACCACACCACGTCCCTCGCGCTTCATCAGCGATATCGACCCGGTGTATCTGCGGCTCGACACCGGCTCGGACTTCAGTGAGTCTCGGTCGGCAGTGGTCGCTCCATCGCGTCAGGCAGTACGTTTCACTCCCTCCATGGCCGGGAGTGCGCGTCCGCTCAACGAGCTGCGCTCCACTATGCAGGCTCCACGCCGCACCGCCGTGCCGACTGCCGGAGAGATGCCCAGACATACGCCTGATGAAGTGGAAGTGGGTGTGCGTATCGAACACGCCAAATTCGGAAAGGGTGTGATCACGGCCATCGATATCGCCGGGACAGACCCGAGGATGACCGTGAAGTTTGACAACGACACCATGGATTCCCGCACCCTCCTGTTTAAATTCGCCAAATTCAATATCCTATGAGGATCAACGAGATACCAACCCCTTTCTATATAGTCTACGAGACACGTCTGCGCCGTAATCTCGAGCTGATCAACCGTGTGGAGCGTGAGGCCGGGGTAAACATCATCATGGCTTTCAAGGCCAACGCCCTGTGGCGGTCGTTCTACATCATACGTGACTACAACCGCGATTTCACGGCCAGTTCGCTCAACGAGTTGCGTCTCGGCAACGAGGAACTTGGCGGTGAGGCTCACGTATATTGTCCGGTCTATACCGACGGGACTATCGGCGAGTTCCTTTCGCGGGCCACACATCTGACTTTCAACTCTCTCAGCCAGTGGGAGAAGTATGGGAGCCGCACCATCGGGGCCGGAGTGTCCCCGGGATTGAGGGTCAATCCGCAGTGCTCGGTGATAGAGACGGAGATCTACAATCCCGCCCTGCCCGGATCGCGGTTTGGCGTCACGGCCGGACAGCTCGGAGGCGTGCTTCCTGACGGAATAGAGGGTTTGCACTTCCATGCGCTATGTGAAAGCTCTTCCTATGATCTCGCCAAGGTGCTCGCCGCTTTTGAGGAGCAATTCGGATACTGTTTCAGACAGTTGAAATGGGTAAATTTCGGCGGAGGCCACCTCATGACACGCGAGGGCTACGATGTGGACCATCTCATCGCTTTGCTCCGGGATTTCCGTTCGCGATATCCGTGGCTCAAGGTTGTCATGGAGCCGGGTAGTGCCTTCACATGGCGCACAGGCGATCTGGTGACATCCGTGCTCGATGTGGTGGAGAACCAGGGCATAAAGACGGCGATAATTGATGCGTCATTTGCCTGCCATGCACCTGACTGTCTGGAGATGCCGTATAAACCTGCCATAACCGAGAGTACCGCCGATGCTCCGGGTCTGCCTGTATATCGTCTCGGTGGCAATTCCTGTCTGAGCGGTGACTATGTGGGCGACTGGACATTCCCCGCTCCGCTACGGGCCGGCGATCGCCTCACGCTTGAGGATATGAACCACTACACCACGGTGAAGACCAATATGTTCAACGGAATCCAGCATCCCGCCATCGTGATCTGCGACAGTGGGGGTGATTGCCGCTATCTGCGCCGGTTTGACTATGAAGACTATAAAAACCGCATGAGCTGATGGAGCAGAAACCGCGTTTTTCAGTTATCGTACCGGTCTACAATCGTCCCGATGAGGTTGCCGACCTGATGAGGAGTCTGGCAGCCCAGACCTGTGGCGATTTCGAGGTCATCATAGTCGAGGATGGCTCAACGGTGAGATGTAAGGAGTCCGTGGATCGTTATCCGGAAGTGAGATCCAAATATTATTATAAGGATAACGAGGGCCGGTCGATAGCCCGCAACTATGGCATGGAACGGGCGGATGGTGATTATTTCATATTCTTCGACAGTGACTGTGTGATCCCGCCGGACTATTTCTCCATACTTGTCCGCGAGCTTGATGCCGCCCCGGTGGATGCGTTCGGTGGACCTGATGCCGCCCACGAATCATTCTCCTCCACACAGAAGGCTATAAACTATGCCATGACCTCCTTCCTGACCACGGGGGGGATACGTGGAGGAAAGGTGAGCCTTGAGAAGTTCACTCCGCGCACGTTCAACATGGGTTTCTCCCGTAAGGTCTATGAGACGGTGGGCGGATTCAGGGAAATGTTCTCGGAGGACATCGATATGAGCACGCGCATCCGCAATGCCGGATTCTCCATCCGGCTCATACGTCCTGCCTGTGTGTACCACAAGCGTCGCATCGATCTCGTCAGATTCTTCCGGCAGGTTCATGTGTTCGGAATGTCGAGAATCACTCTGAAGCTGCTTTATCCCGGCTCGATGAAGCTCGTCCACACGCTTCCGGCCATAGCTGTCATCCTCGGATTTGTCATGCTCATGCTCGGGATCTTTGTATCGCCCTGGTGGTTGCTTCCGTTGGCCGTATATATAGCGGCCATATTCGTGACCGCGCTTGTATCGACCCGCTCCTTGGTCATTGCTGCCAAGGCCATTCCTGCGAGTGTGATTCAGATCACCGGCTACGGCACCGGTTTCATCCGTGCCTATTTCACCAAGATACTCCTCGGCCGTGGCCGGGACATTGAAGAGGAAATCCTCATACGCAAAGGAAAATAATGGACGAAACACCCTTCATCTCCACACGCATCTCCGACCTTCAGGCTGACGATAAGCCGCGCGAGAAAGCCCTGTCCACCGGTATCCGCTCGCTCAGCGATGCCGAGCTGATAGCCATTATCTTCGGTGGCGGTCTGCCGGGTATGTCGGTGATTGATCTGTCGCGTGCCATACTGCGCGATTGCGACGGAAAGGTCGACAATCTTGCCCGCCTGTCCATGAATGAGCTTATGAGTAAGTACAAGGGCGTGGGTCCGGCCAAGGCGGTGAGTCTTGCCGCTGCCTTTGAGCTGGGACGGCGCAACCGTGAGTCGGCTGCGAGGCGCGACGATCCGCACATCCGGTCGAGCCGCGATGTCGTGGAGCTGATGCAGCCGCTGCTCTCCGGTATCGAGTATGAGGAGTTTTGGGTGCTGATGCTTTCACGGACCAATAGGGTGACATTCAAGCGGTGCATATCCCAGGGTGGCACCGCAGCTACCGTCGTGGATGTCAAATTGCTGCTCAAACGTGCCATCGACTGTCTGGCGGAGGGCATAATCCTCGTCCATAACCATCCGTCGGGCAATAGACTGCCCTCCGTCGAGGACGATGCTCTGACCCGCCGCATCAAGGATGGTGCGAAAATACTTGGTATCAATGTGCTTGACCATGTGATCATAGCCCGCGACACGTGTTATTCATACGCGGATGAGGGGCGGCTCTGAAAATTTTTTCTGACGACGCGACATTATCGCACCTTTTCGCTTTTTTCTCATATTACCTTTGCAGAAAAAACGGAAAGAATCATGAATAACACTCTATCAGTATCCAAGAAAGTCTATTCAGACATCAGTACCCGCGTCAGCACATCACTTATCAACTTCCCCGCATCCGCCGCAGAGGCCATGCGTGTAGTCGATGCCTATCTTGCCGGCGACGCCGCTGTCAGCAGCACCGATCCCATGGCCATGATAGCGTTCAATATGATCAAGGTCGAGCTTGACCGCGCCATGACCCGCTCCTCCCGCGCCCGCGAGAGGGCAAGAGTGCGCAGGGAATCCGTGAAATCCTCTGTCTCCGTAAGTCCGCAGCGGCCTGATGTGGCTCCGGAAGAATTGAATGAACCCGCTCCTGTCATGCTCTCACGCAGGGAGCGACGGGCCATGGCGCGCGCCCTTAGTAAAAAGACCGGGAAAAAAATGGGCGCGGATAGGCTGATAAGGTTGTATTCCGAAAAAAATTTCATACTTTTGCACAGATATACAAATCTGTGTGACAATGAAGAGTTTTACATATTATGCCCCTACGGAGGTCGTGTTCGGACCGGCCACTGAGTCCCGCACCGGTGAGATGGTGAAGAAATGGGGCGGTTCCAATGTGCTTCTGGTCTATGGAGGCGGAAGTTGTGTCAAATCCGGTCTTCTTGGAAGAGTGAAGGATTCTCTCAAAGAGAGTGGGATCGGATATACCGAACTTGGCGGAGTAGTGCCTAATCCTCGTCTCTCGCTTGTGCGCGAGGGCATTGATATGGCCCGAAGCAAGGGTATTGATTTCGTTGTGGCGGTAGGCGGCGGAAGTGTGATAGACTCAGCCAAGGCTATTGCTGCCGGTGTCGAATACGAAGGTGACGTATGGGATTTCTTCCTGCGCACTAAGGTACCTGTCAAGGCTCTCCCGGTCGGAGTGGTGCTGACTATTCCCGCTGCCGGCAGTGAGATGAGCGATGGATGTGTTGTGACGCGCGAGCAGGAATGTGGTGACGAGAAGAAGTCGTTCTCCAACAATATCTGCCGTCCGCGCTTTGCTGTGATGAATCCGGAACTGACGTTCACTTTGCCTCCGTATCAGACTTCGTGTGGTGTGGTCGACATCATGATGCATACTCTTGAGAGATATTTCTCACGCGGGGAGGATATGTATATCACTGATGCTCTTGCCGACGCTCTGCTGAAGACTGTGATGAAATGCGGTGAGAAGGTGCTGTCTGCTCCGGATGATTATGCTGTGCGCGCTTCTATAATGTGGGCAAGTTCACTCGCCCATAATGATCTCACGGGCCTTCGTGGGCAGGGCGACTGGGCTGTTCACGGTATGGAGCACGAGGTGAGCGGTCTCTTTGACGTGGCTCATGGCGCTGGATTGGCTGCCATCTGGGGTGCGTGGGCTGAGTATGTGGTCTCGGAGTGTCCCGGACGGTTTGCACGTCTTGCGGTCAATCTTTTCGATATTCCCGCTACGTTTGAATCACGTGAGGAGACGCTCATGGCTGCGCGGGCCGGTATCCGTGCCATGCAGGATTTCTTCCACACCATAGGTATGCCTGTCACGCTTTCGGAGCTTATCGGCCGTCGCCCGACAGAGGAGGAGATCGCTCATATGGCACGTATGTGTACAAAGGACGGCACCGCTACGCTTGGCGCCGTGCGACCGCTCGGACTGAAAGATGTCGAGACAATCTACCGCAATGCGGAGTGAAAAATATAATCATCAACATAATAGCTTTATCTAACAGATTGATATGAAAGGAATTGTTCTTGCCGGAGGCTCCGGCACACGTCTGTATCCCATCACAAAGGGTGTCAGCAAACAGATGCTTCCGGTTTTTGACAAGCCGATGATCTACTATCCGATCTCTACTCTTATGCTGGCCGGGATCCGGGATATTCTCGTGATCTCCACTCCTCACGATCTGCCCGGTTTCAAGAGGCTTCTTGGCGATGGCTCGGATTTCGGGGTGAACATCGAGTATGCCGAGCAGCCTTCGCCCGACGGTCTGGCTCAGGCGTTCATAATAGGCGAGAAGTTCATTGGCGATGATTCCTGCTGTCTGGTGCTGGGCGACAATATTTTCCATGGCAATGGTTTCACGAAGTTGCTCCATGAGGCTGTGGAGACTGCTGAGAATGATGGCAAGGCCACGGTGTTTGGCTACTGGGTGAGTGATCCCGAACGCTACGGTGTGGCTGAGTTTGACAAGGAAGGCAATTGCCTGTCAATTGAGGAGAAGCCTGCGCACCCCAAGTCTAACTATGCCGTTGTGGGTCTGTATTTCTATCCCAATAAGGTTGTGGATGTGGCCAAGAATATCAAGCCTTCTGCGCGCGGGGAGCTTGAGATCACTACGGTCAACCAGCGTTTCCTTGACGATAGGGAACTCATGGTCAAGACTCTCGGACGAGGATTTGCTTGGCTTGATACCGGTACGCACGATTCTCTATCTGAGGCTTCGACGTATATAGAGGTTATCGAGAAGCGTCAGGGTCTGAAGGTGGCGTGTCTTGAGGGTATCGCTTACCGTAAGGGCTGGATCACTCGTGAGAAGATGGTGGAGCTGGCTAAGCCGATGCTCAAGAATCCCTACGGGCAGTATCTGCTCAAGGTTGTCGATGAACTCGACCGCACCGAGCAGCCCAACCTCGACTGATTCGACTTCACCGCCACCGGAGGCCACCCCCCTCCGGTGGCGTTTTTTTATGCCTTGTTTTTGAGATGATTGTTGTGCTAATGAAAAATTTACATTATCTTTGCGATTGCAGGCCGCCATTGCATAGACCCCGGTCTGGAGATATAGCGTGGTGGGTTGCAGTGGAATAAGTTTATAAGCGCATATATCCGTTTTTTCGTTATTAATTGGTTGGACTGTGGAATCATCAGCGTTTTCTAATTTTAAATACCATGTCAATATTCCCAACTTTAAATAATAGGCTGTTAACCACTATTCTCTTGTTGCTATTAGTGTTTATTACGAATCAAGGTGTAAATGCCAAGCAGGCACAAATTGATGGGATGACGTATTTTCTTGATGTGTCAAAGAAAACCGCTGAACTAATGCCTAAAAAGAAGGGGCATTATTCCATGGATGTTGTCATACCGTCAACTGTTAGATTAGGTGGTGAGAATTATACGGTAACTGCTATTGGAGAGAATGCTTTCGCGGGATGTAGTGGTCTGACGGGCGTCGAGATACCAACCTCGGTGATGATTATAGGAAATGGTGCTTTCTCGGGATGCAGTAGTCTGACAAGTATTGAAATACCATCTTCGGTAACGACTGTCGGGGACTATGCTTTCTCAGGATGTAGCAGTCTGATAAGCATTGAAATACCATCTTCAGTAACGGCGATCGGAATTTCCGTTTTCTCAGGATGCAGCGGCATGACAAGTATTGGGATACCCGCATCAGTGATGGCTATCGGGGATTTTGCCTTTTCGGGATGTAATGGTCTGACAAGTATCGAAATACCTACATCAGTAATGGCTATTGGAAATTATGCTTTCTCTGGATGCAGCAGTCTGGCAAGTGTTGAAATACCGGCCTTGGTTATGACTATTAGAGATCATGCTTTTTCAGGATGCAGCAGTCTGACAAGTATTGAAATACCGTCATCGGTAACTGCAATTGAAGATTATGCTTTCTCAGGATGTAGTAGTCTGACAAGTATTGAGATTCCATCCTCAGTAACTGCGATTGGGAGTTTTGCTTTCTCTGGATGTGAGAATCTTGTCAACGTTGAGCTTTCTGAGGATGCTATAATTTCTCCGGATACATTTTCTCCAAAGGCTAAAATTACATATTTTAATAGATTGGAATCTTGGGAGGATCTGAATAAGTATTTACTTACATGGGAGCAATATTATCACAAATACAAGAAATATGAGCTAAATTTCAAGGATGTAAAGTCGATTGAGGCACGAATCAAACAGGACATAAATGAGTGGCAGGTTAAAGATGAATTTGAATCGACTGACACATGGAGACAGCGCGTAAACGACGCATCATTACATGAAAAGGCTGTTGAGCTTGGTGTGCGATATCTCGAGGTTTATAAAGATGATGTGGAGAATGTCAGTAGGGAGCAAAAAATAATGGCTAAGGATTATGAGCGGTATAAGAACAGAATGCTTAAAAGGTTCTATTCCGATAGGATTGCATTAGCTATTAAAGAGTTTGCAATCGCTAACTTCGATTTGAAGCCATACGATGCAGATAATCAGACTTTTTTAATTCACGGTGATTCATTCGGAGATATTCTTCTTCCGGTACCGTTAGCTGAGGCGCCTTCATTTAAAGAAAACTGGGTAGATATATGTCATAGTATTAGGCCGGAGTTTGTTCCGAATGGAGAAAATGTGGCTCTGAATAAATTGGTTTTCATTAACAACGGCAAGAATTATATATATGATAGCCATACGGTTGCAAATTATGCAATTACTGATGTTGATTACAATTTTGCACCCGTTGAAATGTCTGAGATCAATTTCGCGGACATTGAAGTTGATGGCTTTTCTGCTATCACAGGTGATGTGTCATCATCTGTTGTCGGATTGAATAGTCAAGGTGCTGGCCTTGCGCAAAGGGTTTATACGCCGTCAAGGGTCAGTGTGTCTGCAAGTGATAGATCGGATGTCGATACATCAATTCCACAGAATGGTAGATTGGAGGATTCAACTACATTCGCTGTTATTATTGCTAATGAGAAGTATAATAGTGTATCTTCTGTCCCATATGCGGAGAATGATGGTGCGGTTTTGTCTAAATATCTGGTCAATGCGATTGGTCTTCCGGAAGAGCACGTCAAGGTGTATAATAATGCGACTTTTGGTAATATGGCTGCTGCGTTGAGACACATGGATAATCTTTCGCTTGCGTTTGGTGATAAGCTTAATTTGATCCTGTATTATGCCGGACATGGTGTGCCTGATGAGCAGACAAGACGATGTATGCTTCTTCCTGTTGATGGCGATGCGACAATACCGGAGACTTGCTACGATGTTGATAAGCTTTATAGTGTTCTCGGAGGGTATAATGCAAATTCTGTTGTCGTGATGATGGATGCTTGTTTCTGCGGTTCTGTGCGTGGTGATGATATGTTGTTCGCTTCAAGAGGTGTTAGGATCAAATCGAGCCATTCGAGTCCTACGGGGAATATGGTGGTGTTTTCTGCGTCTCAGGGTGACGAATCTGCTTTCCCTTTTGATCAGGAGCGGCATGGTCTGTTCACTTATTATCTGTTGAAGAAGTTACAGGAGAGCCAAGGGGATGTTACGCTTGGAGAACTTGGCGATTATTTAGTTGAACAGGTAAAGCGCCAGTCGGTTGTTTCCAATGGTAAGTTGCAGACTCCTGTTGTTCATGTTGGGGTGTCTGTCAAGGATGTTTGGAAGGATTGGAGATTGGGAAGATGATGGCTATGCGATTACCGGGAGGGGAATAATGCGGATTATGCTGGGTGTTTTTATCTTTCGATCAATTTCCATATACCTCCTTTGTCGGGTCCTTCCCTTTTGACGCGGTTTTCCTTTACCAGTGATTCAAGTCTGCGTTTGACGCTACTTTCATGTATATTAAGTAGGATTGCCAGTTCAGAGCGTGATATCGTAGGTTTGTCTCTTAGTATCTCGATAATCCTTGTTTTCTGGTCGGTTTCTGGTCGGTTTCTGGTTCGTTTTTGCGTAGGTTGCAACTGATTCCCTCGCATGGTCATAGGCATCCGGACACATATCTCATGTCCGGATTATTATTCAGCCTTGTAATGGTAGTCGATGCCGGGAGAATCGTTGAGATAGTTAGGCATACACATCCCCGTGCGCGATCCAATGTAAGTGGGATCCGAGATATAGAATCTTGAACCGCCAAAATCATAAGCGTCACCCTTGATCGGCTCCGACAATTTGACCGAAGCACTCTCATGTCCGGGATAATTGATAAGATGATTCTCAAGCCCGAGCACATTCCAGAGCAGATACGTATAGAATATGGCACGATCCTCACAGTCGCATTTGGGATAGAACAATGTCTCCTCGAAGAAATAAGGCTTCTCGAAACCATGAAAATCGCCATCGGTCGCATACTCAAACGCACCCTGCACGAACTGCAGCAGATCATCCACCGCCTGACGCTCATCCTTACCGGCAAGCTGAGCCTTGAACTGCGACACAATATCCTCCCTCACCTCAGGACACACATAGGAACGCGCGAAGTCAGCCGTAGGCATCTGAGGATAGCGGTAAAGCACCGGGAAAATCGAGGCATTTACCTCGCCGGAGATATGAAGATCCTTGAAACTCAGATCATACTTATGAGGGACGTATGGCAGGTTAAGTCCGGCCAGCCGCAGATCCATGGGCATACCGGGATCATTGTTCTTCGGCAGCTGGCAGGTCGATATCGTGGTGCTTCCCTTTACTGAAGGGTCATAGTCATCAGGCCCGAAAATATAGAATTTCGTATCGTCGACCTTTATGAACATACGCGCATACACCTGCTGGCGGAAAGGGATCAGAAGAAGGGCCTGACCATTGCCATTGACACCGATGCGCACACCATAGCCCATATTGGCGAGAAGAAAATGTTTAAGCGACGTCCGTGAAGTGATATCAGCTCCGGAATATCTCGCATCAATATAGCTTGACGCAAGTTCATATTTCAGATAATCATTGAGCCCTAATTCCCCGGCCTTTTTCTCTACTTCCCTAAGCAGGATCTGGGCTTCAGGATCCTTGGCGAGATTACGCCATTGTGTGGCATAGTCGCGCGGATCGTTAAGCTTCATTGCAAGCTTGATATCAGTATCAGGCATCGAAACCGGAGTCTCGAAAAAACCGAACTCGAAATCCGTGCGCGTCTTCTCAGGCACCGGTGGCAGCGGAGGCAACTCCGGCCTCTTCGGCTCCACTGATTTTTCCGGCTTTGATTCAGGAACAGTTACAACGGGAAGAGGATGATCAGCCGGCGTATAGTCGTCAGCCGATGGCGCCACCTTGGGCTTAGGAGCCGAGTCGGCCGTTTCCCCCTTGAACTGCTGATAGTCAGCCCATGCGCCTTCAAGAAACTTGTCGTAGCGGTCAAGTATCCCTTTGCGGAATGAATTATAATTGTCGTGAAGACCCTTTCGGAACTCCTCAAACGACTGACGTTGGTTCTGGTCTGCTGCTGTCTGCTGCTGTGCCATTAACGGCATAGCAATCAGAGCCGGCATAGCTATCAGTAGAAGGCTTCTCTTCATCATTGTGATTTTTTCAGGCTTCGGTGTGGAATGGAGAGGGGTGTTCCGACACCCCTCTCCGTTTATAGATATGATGTTTATTTCTCGCCACGGACAAACGCAGAGATTCTCTCAGCGTTCTTCTGGGCAGCCTCGCTCTCCTTGAGTGCGTTCTCAAGGCTGCGCAGACGGGCCTTTGTGGCGGAGTTCTCGTTAAGCACGAAGAAAGTCTGCACCTCGTAGATGCCACTGCCTGTCTCGCGGATGAGGGAGAAGCTTTCCACCATCTCACCCTTAATGTCCTTCTGCACCTCACGCTCGAAAGCACTGTAGAAATGCTCGAACTCAGTCTCTGTCATGGAGCCGTCAGCGGTGACATCGGTCAGCATACGGCCACGTATATCACTGTATTCCTGTGCATAAGTGATAGCTGCATTGTTGGCTGCCATCTGTTTGCCCACATTCTTCGACTTCACATTTGTAGCGATACCGACAATCTCGCGGGCATCGTCGCCGCCATTGTCAAGCTTGTCATAATGGCTCAACAACACGCTTTCGAGAGTACGGGTAGCACCGAGCACACTCTAGCCCTCCTTTTCGAGGCGCTTGATCATTTTCTTGCTCTCTTTTTTGTTTTCTTTCACGCGTTCTTTACGCTCTTTTGCAGCCTGCTTTTCAGACTTGGTGTCGGCCATGGCTGCTGACGGGATGAGGAGGCAGAATGCCACCAAAAGAAAGAGAATTTTCTTCATGATAATGGTTGTTTTTGGTGATTTCTTATTCGTTGGTAATCTGAAGATTCATGATTTTGACACCCATCTTTGGGTCATTGCGTCTCGATTTGGCGAGCCATTTTGTGAATGTGTCCTTGTCGAGGGTGCGGGGGACAGTACCGTCTGACGCATTGTCGACAGCCCTGCTGAACGGGCGCGGGGAGAAAACCACATAGAGTGAATTGCGCTCCACGGTCTCAGTGGTCATCATCAGTTCGTCCACACTGCCGTATTCGCGATCCGCCTGAGCCGGATCGAAGAACACATATTCTTTCCCGCGCTTCACCTTGACTTCATCCTTCACCGCGTTCTGATAGGGCAGCAGCGAATATACATTGGACGCATCATCGGCGAGATAGCAGGCTATATATCCGTCGGACGGAGCGCGGAAGTATAGATACAGATCATCGCCGGAGCGGAAATGCGTGTCGGAATGTTTGACAGTAGTGCCGTTGCGGAGCACGAGAGCCTCGAATTCAGCAGCCTCATTGGATATTGGCCGTGCTGTACCCGTGACAATACATTTCACCACATAGCACCCGTCGTTGTCAAGACTGTATTCAAACTTAGGTTCCCCCTCGTCGGCTATCCATTCTCCCTTGACCGAGGTCTGACTGAGCGATGAGAAATAAGTGGACTGGTCGCGGTCATTCATAGTCTCATGCTGGTACGTGTCCTGGCTCACTACCGTGCCGAACTCATTGGCAAGAGCCTGCAGACGGGCACCCTGGAGTGCCTGCTGGCGACACTGCTCACGGGAGTCATTCTTGTCACCGAAGTAAGTGAATTCACCGCGCAGCTTCTTGACATCCGCAGCTCCGCACGGGATAGCGAGGATGCATACGAGGCATAAAGCCATGATGTTGCGGAGTATTTTCATATCAGTCTACGATTTTTTTCTTGTGCCAGTTGTTTGTCATCTCCCCCGAAGTGCTCACCTGAGGATTCTGCGGCTTGGAGTTGATGATGGTCGACTGGCGTTTCACATTGGCTGTCACATAATCCGTGAGATCCTTGAGGCTCACGTTGCCTTTGGATTCCTGAAGTTTCTTGAGCAGGTAATATGTGAACAGACCATGGTTCTTCTCCTTATAGGGCAGGGCGGTTTCCTGTGCGGATGCCGCAGTGAGCGAGAACATATTGCCTTGCGGCGATGCATCCTTGTGCTTGATCACGACTGATCGGGTCTTGTTGAGCATCTCTCCGTCGCGCTGGCTGCCACTGAAGCAGGCATTCATGAACACCATCACTGATTTCGCGCCCATACTTCCGAGGTCGGCATATACCTTCTCCACCGGCAGACAGGTCTCGGGGACGAGAGCATCGCCGTCAGTGGGAAGCAGAAGTGCGCTCTTGGTGGCATCGTCAGGCATACCGTGGCCGGCATAGTAGAAGATCACGTCGGCATTGCCGTCGACGGAGCTTACGATGTTGCGTATATCCACGAGCGCGCGCTTCATCTGGCCTGATGTCGCATCGCGGTATATGCGGATGTTCTCCTTGGGGAGTCCGAGTGTAAGATTGCAGTAACGGCTGAACGCCTCGCCGTCGTTGAGCGCTGACTCCACGTTGGCGGTGGTGGCATACTTCTCGTTGGCGATGATCACGGCAAATGTCGAAGGAGCGCTTTTGCCGGTCTGCGGAATGTTGCGGTCTACATCACTCTGTGCGGTGATGATCTTCTCCTCGCCTTTCCATGTCTGTGTACCGCCTCCGGCGTTGTCGACATTCTTGTTGGCATCGGCAAGGATCTTGTCGAAATCGACATTGATCTTTGTCTGTGCATATTCCTTCTTCTTGGAATTGTCGAAGGAATAGCTCTTGCCGTATGTCGTGATGAAGGTTATGCCGGCGATGTAGACCTGATCCTCATTGATATAGTAGCTCGGATTGTGAATCTTCATCGTCTCCCAGTTGGCCTTGAAGATCTCAGCCTCGCCGTTGGCCAGCGGGACAGGCAGATAGATGGGGCCGAAGTTGGATTCTATCAGATAGCATTCCGAACCGGTGTCGTAGGGCTTCAGCTTGAAGTCGGTCGGACGGAGCTGGCGGGTGTAGAGCGATAGATATTCTTTCTCGGCTTCCTTGACAAGGCGGTCATACTCATGGCGGATCGTCATGTCATTGACGCGCGACGAATATATGTCGTCCTTCTCGAACTCGCCTTTGCCCACCCACTTTGACAGACGCTTCTCGATGTAACTCTTGGCGAAGTCGGAATAGATGGGCACCTCTCCGCCTATGGCTTTGTTTTTCGAGTCCTGGGCTATGAAGTTGGGCTTGTTGGCATCGTTGAATGTCATTTCTGACGGCAGATCCTTCTCGCCCACCGGGGCTTGACCGAGAGCCTTGATGCGGGTGTTTGTGGCCTCGAACTTGTCCATATTGCCGATACATCCGTAGCTCACGGCAAGAGCCTTGAGATACTTCATGTTCACAGGATCGTTGGCGAGCACCTCCTCGAGCTTCATCGTGGCCGCATCGAAATACGAGTCGCACTGGCGGCGATATTTCTTCTGCTCCTTCTCCTCGGTCTCGAATATCACCTTGTTGTAGTAGTTGACACCGAGATTGTAGTAGCACAGGGCTATGCGCTTGGCTATGCCGAGGTTGTTGGGCTTCATCTCGTCGAGGATATTGTAGGTCTGGAGTGCCTGCTGGTATTCCTGACGGTCCTCCTGGAGCTTGGCCTGAATCATGAGAAGCTGCTCGTCATTGGGCCGGAACACCTTGGCCTTGTCGAGAAACGACTGCAGCAGTTCGGCGCGGCCTCCATCCATACATGAACGCATGGCGAAAAGCAGGAAATTGTAGTTGGTGGGATACTTCTCGATGGCCTTGGTCATGATATTTATGGCCTTGTCATATTCGCCGGTGTTCATACAGGCCTGTCCCATGAAGAGATAGATCTGTTCGAGCGATTTCTCCTCTCCGGTGGCCAGATATTCGTCAAAATATTTTATGGCCTGGGAATATTCCTTGGCATTGTAGGCCGACGATGCCGCGCAGTAGATGATGGGAGGATATGCCGACGGGTTGCCGGGGAATGTCTCACCCTTGAACTCGTCCATGAGCCTTGTGTCCACCACGCAACGGGCGAAAGAGTTCATCTTCTCGCTGTTGCCCGTGCTTGAGTAGTAGAAGGCTCCTTCGAGCAGGTCGCGGTTGATGTCGCGGAGCATACTGGTGCATCTCTCGCGTTCCGCCTTGTCGTTTTTGGCGAGTTTGTAGCCCTTGAGCGCGGCTTCATAGCAGTTCATCGCTGTCGGATAGATGGCGCTTTCGTCCTCGCCTTCCATCTTCTGCCATTTCAGATGCTTGTAGAGAGTCGAGGCGCGGTCTATGGCCTCAAGCATCTCGGCGCGTTTCAGGGAATCGGCATTGACGAGCGCGCCTGCGCCCATCATGTCGCCGCTTCCCATATCGAGCAGCCCTCCGCCCATCATGCCGGACGCGTCGATGGTCAGGGAGTCAGACCCGTCGGAGGTGTCCGTCAGCGACAGTTGTGCTGTGGCCACTCCTCCGGCGAGCAGTGTCAGGATCAGTGATAAGGTCGTGGTTCTGTTTTTCATAACCGGTTTTTGTTAGAAAGCGTCCACGAAGGTGAATTCCGTGGTGATACGGCGGAACTGGCCACCTTTCTCCTCGGCTACGTCGATGTAGACATCATGGCTTGTGTCCATGCTGTTGAGGTTGGACACGTTCTTCTCAAGATAGTTCTTGACACCCATGGCGCGCATGAATGCGAGCTGTTCGTTCTGCTTGATGCCTTCCTGTGAGTTGACGCTTATATTGGAGAGCTGGCTGTTCCTGTAGACGGGTTCGTTCTCGAAGTCACCGTAGGTGCCGTCGTAGGGGATACCGCGGACGATTGGAGCGGCGTCGGCTGTACCGTAGATCTTCATTTTCAGCTGTTTGCCCTCCTTGATATACTGGGAGAAATCATTCTCGAAGGCTTCCTTGACGATGGCGAGCATCGATGATGCGGCTCCTGACTCAGCCACGTGGTATTTGCCGGGGGCGAAGTCCTCTGCCACGGAGAAGTCAGGCTCGACCTCGTAGGAGAACTTCACGATATAGTTGAGTATCTTGTCGCCGTTGGCGTTGTAGGAAGCCTCGACGCGGGAATCGACGGTGATATTGGTGTGGTCGGATATGATGTTGCTCTTCTTGGCTTCCTCGTAGACCTTTTCCCTGATTTCCTGAAGCTTCATTTCCTCCATCTGCTGCTGCTGGATGATCTCGAGCGACACCACATTGTCGTCGCCGTCCATGAAGTTGAGGGGTACACGGTCGAGATTGTCGTAGATATAAGTCTGTCCGTTCTCCGTGTTGTAGACCTTGGCATAGATAAGCTCGAAGTTGTCGTCGGCCATGACGCCATACTTGGCATCAGTGAACTTGAGGGAGCTTGCGCTTTTGAATGCGCCGAGGTCGGTTTCGGGCACCTGAAGACCGATGGAAGGCATATTGTCGAAGTCGATGGCGAGGATACCGTTGCCACGGTCGTATTTACCGAGAGCCACTTCGGCTGCTGCCACGGGGTCGCCTGCGAGGTTGGTGGAGATCTCCTCCTCGAAGAGCTTGCGCATCTTGGCGCGGGACTCGTCGGTGACACGGGCGCGGTACTCATCCATGGACTCGCCGGGCATCATCTTCAACCATTCGTTCATTTTCTCGTTCACCTGGTCGGAGATCAGCTTGCCGTAGTAAGGCTCGAGCTTGGTCATGCGTTGGGCGTTGACCATGTCCTTGGATGTGAACGCCATGATGGTGTTGTTGCGGGCATCGCTGAGGAATGTGAGGTATGTGATGTCGCCCTCGTCGATCTTGATGTAGTCCACATCGCTGTCCTTGACGAGGTTTATCACGGCTATGATCTCAGGCGAGGTGGCCACGGAGATGTACTTGCCGTCGAGGTTGTAGTCACATGATATGCCTTGGCCGAGATCGTCGATGGTCTTCTTGATGACGAATGTGCGGGTGTCGTAGATGCTGAGGATGCCGTCGGCGGTGAGCACTGCAAGTTCAGTGTCGTCGTGGTTGAAGGCCATAGAGTTGACTTTCACTCCGAAGTCCCAGTCTTTGCGGACTTTCTTGTCGGCGTAGTTAAGCACGGCCACCTTGGTGCTGTCGGTGACGGCGAGGAAGTAGGCGTTGCTGCTGAACACCATGTCGTTGACCTCAAATGGAAGATCCATACGGTCGATCACCTCATATTTCTTGGGCTCGATGATGTTGAGACCTGTTGAGGTGGCGATGACGATGTTGCGGGCATCGGGGGTGAAGGTGGCGGCGGTGGGATTGCCTATCTTCTTGTTCTTGAACCGGAATATCTCGGTGTTGGCCTGCTTGAAGTCGTAGAGAAGCGCGGTGTTTTCCTTCTTTCCCTTCACGACGGTGATGTAGTGGGAGCAGGAGGGGGAGAGATCCACGTACTTGAGCGTATTCTTCTCTACGTCGAAGTATTTGGATCCCTGTATGGTTGAGACATGATTGTCAAATACAGTGAAGAATGCGGATGAATACTTCAACAGTTTGTTAGGGGTAGCTTTCTGTGGAAAGTTGTAGGTCAGTTTGGGCTGCGATACTTCATGGATGGCAACCTCGTCGGCATTGACTGTCAGGATGCCGGCTGCAGTGACACATATCGCTGCGGCGGTCAGGGTCTTGGATAAGTAGTGCATTGTTTCTATGTGATAATTATTTGTTCTTTATCTTGATGTTTAAAGTGAGGGGGAGGAGGAGAGGGGATTAGCGGAGAGCTTTTATATAGATGGGGAGCTCGGCCGAGGGGGTGGCTATGTCGGCATGGGTCAGCATCTCTTCGAGATCCTTGAGAAGACCGTTGAGGTTGAAGGGTGCGGGGGTCATCAGGACCACATGGGTGTATCCTTCCTCAAGCGGGGAGGTCTGTTCCCTTGATATGATCTGGTTGCTGCCGAGCATATAGTTGCCAATGTCCTGTCCGAGTTCGGAGACCTCGACTCTCGGACTGCCCGGCTTGAACTTGAAGATGTTGAAGTAGACCGGATAGGAGTAGTCGCTCCGGATGTTGACCTTCATCCCTCCTGTCGGGCCGGATTCGTGGGTCAGCTCTACGGGCATCGCCGAGCGGGATAGGAAATCGTCGTTGCGGATCGCACCGGCAAGACACTGGCATAGATTCTCCTGAGTTATGTTCATGGCTGCCACAGCCGGGTCGAGGGCTATGAGCGAGCGTGTCACCATACCTGTCTGGTCGTAGACTTTCTGCTGCTTCTTTGAGCCGGCCACGCCTCGGATATTGTCGTGAATGGCCTTGGCATTGTCAGAAGCCTGCACGCGTGCGTCCATGGCGATGCGTGATGCCGAGAATTTGCCTGCGGACAGCGAGCGGAACAGCTGTGAGCCGTCGGCTGTGCTGCGGATCTCAATATATCCGTTCTCGGGTATGTTGACTACATCAGCTCCTGAAAGGTTCATCCCTTTGCTTACCGGAGTGGATGCGCCTCTCTTTTCGATAGTGACGTCGCCCGAGAAGTCGTGGACCACGTATTGGGCGTCGGCACTGATTGCGATTGTTAGGATCAAGCTAAGTATAAAGAATAACTTTTTCATCGTGTAGTAGTGAGTATCAGCTTATAGGTTTTTGTCAGCTTCCCCCTTATCCATACGGCTGTTCCCTCCACTCCGACCCAGAAGTCGTTGGCGAGCAGACCGAATGTGATCATCAGCAGTGAATAAGAGAAGTTTATGATGAGGTTATAATTGATAAAAAGTTCGTAGCCATATCGTATGGTGACGTAGAGGAGAAGGAGCTGGAACAGACGCATGGCCATTGACTTGATCTTCACGGGGATGAACATACTGAAAGCAATGACCATGAAGCATGAGATGAAGGCTATGGCCCAGTTCCACCACTTACCTACTTTGTAGAAGTATTGTTCGGAGAGGATCGTTGAGAGAGTGTGGGCATGGATCTGCACACCGGTCATGGCGGCTTTGACAGGCGTGGTGTGCATATCCTCCTTGAAGCTGAGAGATCCGATGAGCACTATCTTGCCGGTGATTTCCTCGACGTTGTCGGGGATCTCCTCCGGCTTAAAGATGTTGTAGGTGCGTGAACAGAAGTTGATCACTTCCTCGGTGTTGTCTACGGCCATGACGAGGTTGGGACATCCTCTGAGTGCGTTGATGATGCGTGAGTCATCCTCCTTGGGCTCGCCGAACAGGATGTCGACACCGACCGCTTTGGGGGCACAGAGCGATACCATTTCAATCGCATCGGCTATCCCGTCGCGATCCAGCTCTCCGATATCGATCATCACTATGTCGGGGTCGAGGGTACGCACTGCCCGTTTGTCGGCCACGTGGCTGTAGAAGTCATTGATCGTGAAGTCGCTGCGGTCAGGCGAGGAGATCATGGTGGCGGCGGAGAAGGTGAGGGGTGAGAGCAGAACCTGTGACAGCATGAACGCAAGGGTGGTGATCCCGAGCGCTCTGAGGTATTTCTTGTGTCTGTCGCGAAGTTTCATGCAGGTGTTTTCTCCGGATAGGTGGATAGATTTTGTGCTGGTCAGTGCATACAGGACGAAGCGTTCTGCTTGAATGTCGCAAAGATAGTGAAAAAATGCAAATCGGCAAAAAAATAATTCAAACCGGTTTTCACAATGCTACTTATAACTTTGTTAAATCAATAATAATTGCTAACTTTGCAAAAAAGACGAGATAATATGTCACGACCGATTAAAGAAACTCCTATATTGTATGGCGATGATGCCAGGCGCTTTGAGCAACGTATGCAGAATCCGCCAAAAGTATCAGCCGAAAAAAGAGCTGAAATCCGTCGTTCTTATGAGACCGTTCGTAAAATGATGGTTGATTAAGGATGACACGTGACGAATTTGAATATGCGTGCAGAGTGCGACGTCTGCAGTCAGATGATTCAATCACAGAGTTTGATTGTGGTGATGAAGATTTGAATGACTTCTTGCTGAATGAATCAGGTCTTTATCGTAGAGCGTTGTTGTCTGTAACTTATGTCGTGGAGCATAAGCGGACAAATGAAGTGCTGGCATATTTCAGTCTTTCGAATGATAAAATTTCCATATCAGACTTTGAGAATAAGACTGAGTTCAATCGATTCCGCAAACGCAAGTTTGTTAATGAAAAAAGATTGAGAAGTTATCCGGCAATCAAAATAGGTCGTCTTGGGATTGCCAAAATCGCACAACACCAATCAATTGGAACATATCTCCTTGAATTTATCGAGGAATACTTCATTATGGACAATAAGTCGGGATGCCGATTCGTCACGGTTGATGCTTATGTTGATGCCATTCCATTTTATATAAAAAACAATTATCAGTTTTTAAATAATGATGATGAGGACAAACGAACTCGGGTAATGTACTTTGACCTCGCTTCGTTATTGTAAATTTCAAAATAGTAAAAAAGACTATTGAAATTTTTTGTGAAAAAAGTTTGAATAATCAGAAAAATTGTTTTACATTTGCCTCGGAATTGAGTTGGAGATATGTATTTCCATCCCATGACCGAACGTTTCTTCAAGAGCCTGTCAGAGGGTATCCGTGGGAAACACCGTAGAGAGAGTACATACAACACTAAGGAGTAAAGAGAGACCCATCATCCGCCGCAGTCAGCGGCCTTATCAGCAGTCATCGGGCAGTATAGCCTTATATCTTTCCGCAAATTCCAACATCACACAGGTCTTCTCCATTCATCCGGCGGTCATGGGCTGTCGGTATCGGTTACGTGCCCCTCACGCGCTGTCCCCTAATGCGTCGCCATCATTATGGCCGCAGATACACACTTCTTTTCCGGCTTATTGAGATCACCTTGGATTTTAGAGATTATAAAAACATACAACAAAACTTTCTAAAAAACTTTGCATGAAGAACATTTGTTTTCAAATGAGTCGGAAAGTGTGGCTTGCAGCCTTGCTGGCGGTGTGCTTTGCTTTCCCAGCTTTAGCGCAGAAGATTACGGTCAGTGGTACCGTGATTGACCCGGAGGGCGAACCCCTCATCGGCGCGAGTGTGCTCGTCCAGGGCGAAACGATGGGAACTGCCACGGATCTTGATGGCAATTATACCCTTCAGGTCCCTTCCGACGGCGTTCTGGTGTTCTCCTATGTGGGTTATGAGACCCAGGAGGTTCCTGTCGACGGACGCACTGTGATCGATGTCAAAATGACCGAAAATTCCCTCATGCTCGGCGAGGTTGTGGCCATCGGTTATGGTGTGGTCAAGAAGAGCGATGCCACAGGATCGGTGGCAGTGATCAAGCCGGACGACATCGAGGCCGGTCTCGCCACCACAGCATCCGATATGCTTGTGGGCGCAAGCCCCGGTGTGGTTGTCACCACCAACGGAGGTAATCCTACCGGCGGAGCCAAGATCCGTATCCGTGGCGGTGCATCGCTGTCGGCATCCAACGATCCTCTCATCGTGATCGACGGTGTCCCCATGAACAGCCAGGATATGGCCGGTGGAACAAACGCGCTCACCATGGTGTCGCCTGACAATATCGAGTCCATGACGATCCTGAAAGATGCGTCGGCCACAGCCATCTATGGTAGCCGTGCATCAAACGGTGTGATCATAATCACCACCAAGAAAGGTCAGAGCGGACGTCCGCAGATCAACTTCTCGGCCAACTTCCATATAGCCAGCGCACGCAACACTCTTGACCTCATGAATGCAAAGCAACTGCGCGAGTTTGTCAACAATTATAACAACCAGTCAGCCAAGGATAATCTCAACGCTCCCTATCTCACCGAGGAGCAGGCCATGGCGGTCAATACGGACTGGCAGAAAGAGGTGCTCCGCACGGTGTTCTCCAACGACTATTCTCTCAGCGTCGGCGGTCAGGCTGCCTGGCTTCCCTACCGCGTCAGCGCCACATTCAACGATTCCAAAGGTATCGTGAAGACATCGGAGATGAAGCGCACGACCGTGGGCTTCAACCTCAGCCCGAAATTCTTCAACGGACTTCTCTCGGTCAATGCCAATGTGAACGGAACATACGTGGACTCACAGGAAGCAGACCTCGGAGCGATAGGCGGCGCCACCACCTTCTCGCCAACACTCCCCGTCCGCACCGCTTACAGCACTGTCGATGCCCTCGGCAACCCCATATCACCTATATATAATGGTTACACCAATATCTTCGCCAACGGTATGGCCGAGACAAATGCCGGACAGAACCCTGTCCAGCTTCTCAACGACCAGAGCAGCCGCGGCAAAGTATGGTCATCGACCGGAAATCTCCAGATCGACTATGCCCTCCACTTCCTTCCCGATCTCCACTTCAACCTCAACCTGGGATATCAGGTGAGCAAGAACACCTGGATCGACGTTGTGGATCAGAACTCCATCATGGCATGGCGCGGCAACTACAAGGACGGTGCCGGAACACGCCACCACAAATATGAGCTTCAGCGCAACACCCTTCTTGACTTCTATGCCAACTACCGCAAGGAATTTGAGGAGATAAAGAGCAACGTTGACGTGATGGTGGGTTATTCATGGCAGCATTTCGACTATCACGGCCGCGAGCAGACGCTCATCAACACGCTCGGCTACGATATGTCGTTTGCCGGCGGCACCTGGACCCTCATGGAGGATCAGTCCACGAAATCGCATATCGGACATTCCTACAATGACGTGCCCATGACAAGCTGGGCAGGCCCGCAGCAGCTTCTCTCCTTCTTCGGACGTCTCAACTATACGTTCGACGACACATATCTGCTCACCTTCACACTCCGCGACGATGCGTCATCGCGCTTCTCAAAGCACAACCGCTGGGGTCTCTTCCCCTCCCTTGCTCTCGGATGGAAGATCATCAATATGCCCTTCATGGAGCCTACACGCGGATGGTGGAACGACCTGAAGCTGCGTCTCGGATGGGGTGTCACCGGTCAGCAGCAGGTGTCGGGTCTGTTCCCCTATATGGCAGTCTACACAGTGTCAACCCAGCCGTTCCAGTATCTCAGCCCGACGGGCAGCGGAGAGTGGATCAACGCACTCTACCCCAAGGCCTACGATCCTGATATCAAGTGGGAGGAGACTACTACCTGGAACGTCGGACTCGACTTCGGATTCCTCAACAACCGGATCACGGTCGCAGCCGACTGGTATATGCGCAAGACCAAGGATCTTCTGGCGTTCGTTCCCACCGGCGGCATGAACACCTCCAACTATTTCGATCGCAATATCGGTTCGCTTGAGAACACCGGTGTGGAATTCACCACCACAGCCCGTCCTGTCGTAACCAAGGATTTCACCTGGACTACCGGTATCAACGTGGCATACAATAAGAACAAGATCACCAAGCTCACAGGCGATTCAGAGACCTCGCAGCTCGAAGCAGCCGGAACACCCTCGGGTACAGGCGGCGGCCTGCAGTTCCACCTCGTGGGATACCCGGCATATTCGTACTACGTGTATGAGCAGGTCTATGACGAGTCAGGCAATCCTCTCGAAGGCCAGTATGTGGACCAGAATGCCGACGGTGTGATCAACGATGCCGACCGTATCGTATATCACTCTCCTGATCCCAAGTGGACTCTCTCGTGGAACAACACCTTCAACTACAAGGAGTGGGATCTGGGCTTCGTGCTCCGCGCCAACTTCGGCAACTACGTGTACAACGGTCCCCGCTTTGACCGCACACGTCCTGTCAACAACCTCTACCAATACCAGCTTCAGAACCTGATGGCCAACGAGTATCTCTTCACCTCCGTGGCCCCGAGCGCAGTGAGCAGCTACTACGTGGAGAACGCATCGTTCCTCCGCTGCGACAACATCACCCTCGGCTATACCCTCAAGAACGTACTGAAGGACGCGCTCAAACTGCGCTTCTACGCAGCCGTGCAGAATCCGTTTGTGATCACCAAGTACAAAGGTCTGGATCCCGAGGTTAGCGGCGGTATCGACAATAATGTCTACCCCCGTCCGACAACCTATACAGTAGGCGTGGTCGCCACATTCTAACAAGTTCCACCCAACTACATCAACTCTGAATCAATGAAAAAATACAATAAATATTTCATCACGATGGGCATCGCGGCCTCAGCGTTGGCAATGGGCTCCTGTGTGGGCGACCTTGACCTGCTTCCGTCCGATCCCCGTGAGATCACAGCCGCCGACTTCGGCTCTGATCCCGAGAGCTACATGAATTCAGTGCTCGCCGATGTGTATATGCAGTTTGCCACATACGGAGCCAACGGTACGGCCTCGGTCAACAATTTCGACGGAGGTATGTCAACATTCCAGCGTGCCATCTTCAACCTTGAGGAGGTTCCGACCGACGAGGCCAACTGGCTCCCTCAGGACGACGTGGACTTCGCCACCCTCCAGTATGGAACCGTTGCCGCAAACAACAAGGTGCTCGTCGGCACCTACGGCCGTCTGGTGATCAACATCTCTCTCTGCAACGACTTCATCCAGACAGTCAAGAACGGTTATTTCAAGCTCAATACCCCCGAGCTTGAGGCGATGGCCGATGATTATATCCGCCAGTGCCGCATCTTGCGCGGCGGCTGCTACTACTATATGCTGTCGCTCTTCGGCAATGTGCCCTACGCTGACGAGACTTCCACTATCGGTGCCGTGGCTCCCCAGCTGAGCCGTGCCGAGGCGTTCGACCGTGTCGTGGCTGACCTTGAGGAAGTGTCCGCTTCCTACGCAACCACCCCCTCTACAACCCACTGGGGATTTGTCGGTCAGGATGCCTGTGACGCCATCCTCGCCAAGCTCTATCTCAATGCAGAGCTTTTCACCGGCACCGCCCAGTGGGCCAAGTGTCTTGAGAAGGCTAACGCCGTGATCAACCGCCTGAAAGGATCCGGCTTCCACGGATCAGGTCTGGCAAACAATTATCACTGCCTTTTCGCCGCCAACAACCGCGACTACGCCATCGGCGGATCCAATGCGGTGAGCGAGAATATATGGGTGATACCCTCCAGCGAGGCCAACCTGAAGAACTATTCCGGTTCCACACTGCTCATCGAGGGCTTCATAGCCTCACAGGGAGTACAGGTGACACTCGCAGAGCCTAAAGCCTCTGATTATGAGAAGACCGAGGACTACAACAAGGCTGTGGAGAAATATGAAAAGGCCGCTGACTGGGAGAAGACCATCTCCTACAGCTTCAACGGAGTGGACTACTCGTTCAATCCCGAGAGCAAGGGCTGCTGCCTCAACACCTGGTACAATGTGGCTCAGTCGGGATGGAAGTGTATGACCGCCCGCGAGGAATTCACTGACAAGTTCGACTGGCTCGACGAGGAGTGCTCACAGTCCGACGACCTCCGCGTGAAGAACTGGATGACCTCATTCTTCGGTTTCGAGAAATCCAACGAGGCCCTCGACCAGAACCACTTCGGCTCGAACGGTTATCTGCCCCTCAAGTATACCAACTACAACCTTGACGAGGATGGCAACGTGATCGACACTCCTGCAGGACAGGACTGCGCCGACGCCGACTACGTGGTGATCCGTCTCGCCGAGATGTATCTCACTGCCGCCGAGGCCATCCTGAATGGAGCCGGAGAGAAGAACACCGCCCTCACATATGTCAACTATATCCGTCAGCGCGCCGGACTCTCACCCTGGGTGAGCGCGGATCTCACGCTTGAGACTCTTCAGGACGAACGCTGCCGCGAGCTCTATACCGAAAACTGCCGCCGCACCGACCTGCTCCGCTACGGCAAGTATATCTCAGGCTATACATGGAGCTGGAAGGGTGGCACCCGCGAAGGATCCGACCTTCCCCCGACCGCAGGTCTCTATCCTCTGCCCAGCACCGTGGTGAATCTCGCGGGCTACAAGCAGAACCCCGGTTACTAATCTCCCCACACTCTAACCTTTCAGTCAATGAAAATGAAAAAACTATATATTTTCGCGGCTATCGCAGCCACGGCTTTAGGCTTCACAGCGTGTGAGGACGACAAGGAGCCTGTCTACAGCGAGCCCACAGAGTTTGTGCTCAACACACCTCCCATGGCAGGTCAGACTGTCATACTTCAGGAAGGAGATCTGGTGAATTTCACCTGCACGCAGCCCAACTACGGAGTGTCGCTAATCACCAACTATGTGCTTGATGTCACCACAGCCGATGAGTTTGTGGAGGCTTCCGGCGACGAAGAAGCCAACTACAAGACGGTGAATCCCGCCGTGGCCAACCTCGCCAACTTCAATATTAAAGCCGAAGATCTCTCGAAGGCCCTCCTCCAGCTTGCCGGAATCGACGGATATGCATCCTATCCGACCGACGGGAATCCCGTGTATGAGGATGTCAAGGTGCGCTGCCGCGCTTACCTCACCGGAATCGAAGGGAGCGAGATCGCATCCAACGTGGTGACTCTTACAGGAGTGCAGGTCTACAATCCTTATCCCGCCGTCCCGCGCTTCATCTATCTTGTGGGTAATCCGAACGGATGGACCGAGCCGAGCGCCGGCAATGCAAACGCATTGGAGGCCTGGGCTATCGAGGAAACAGGTGTCGGCACCGACATCTACATGGGTTCACTCTCGATCCCCGAAGGCGAGCAGTATTTCCGCTTCTATCTCGGTCTGGAAGGCTGGGGCAGCGACAACGCTCTTCCCTCCATCGGCCCGAACGGTGTGGACGGCGATAATACCCCGATCTCCTTCTCCGATACCCCGCAGGTCTACAAGGCCGTTCCCGGCAAGGGTTCATGGTGCACCTCCGAGTCGTTTGCAGGCGGTGACGTGACCTTCACACTCGACATGACCGAGGCTGACAACTGGACACTCACCGTAGTGCTCGGCGCGATGGTCAAGGAGAGCTATATGTATCTCTGCGGCAATTTCCCATGGTGCAACTGGGTTGAACCGAGTGCCGGAAATGCAAGCCAGTATGAAGATCTGCGTCTGATCGACCGTGGAGAGACCGGCGTCTACACCAATACCTTCGATCTCGACGCGATGGATCTCTACTTCCGCGTGTATCCCGAGCTTACGGGCTGGGGCGACACACCCTATTCATCGGACAACGGAGGAGCTGATCTGACCATGACTGTCGGTCAGGCATACAATTATGTCACCGGTCAGGGATGCTGGTACGTAAACTGGACCGGAGGCGAACTGACCTTCACACTCGACACCAAGGCGGGAACGATGACAGTCACTTCCGCCGGGGAATAACACTAACCACACTATTAATATTCGATAATGAAAAAGACAGCATTATTCTCGATATTCGCTCTCGGGCTTGCGATGGTGTCGTGTGAGGATTTCGATTATCCCAATCCGCCCGCGCAGTCCAACGAGCAGCTTCCCGTGCTTGATGCATCGGGTGTGACTGTGGCGCAGACAGCCAACAGCCAGCCATTGGATCTCAAGGCACTCACCGAGGCCGGACAGACTATATCGCTCGGACAGCTCAGTACGTCGGGCGACTTCGATCCCTCGCTCTATACGTTCACGTTCGGAGCGGAGATGGCTACAAGCGAAGCCTTCTCTGATGCAAAGGAGATAGACTGCGCCACGACGGCTAACAATACAGCCACCGTGCTTCCCGATGATGTGGAGGCAGCGTTCAAGGAACTGTTCAACACGATAGCCCCGGATGAAAAGACCGCCTGGTTCCGCCTGAAGGCCTACGCGCAGGACAAAGAGACCGGCACGAAGTATCGTATCGGTGGCGAGAAGCAGTTCTATGCCACGCAGAGCCTTTCGGTGCTTCCCTACGATCCGGGCTTCACCGTAGAAGAGAAATACTACATCATCGGAACGGCTACCGGTGGCCAGATCAAGGCTGAGGGAGCCATCGCGATGGTCAACGGCGGAGGTTCGCCCTACGATGATCCCGAGTTTACCGCTTTCGTGACCGTGACAGCCGAGCAGGCAGCGGCCGGCTACAACTGGGCTGTCGTGCCTGAGTCGACCATGGCAGCCGGATCGGGAGTGGTGATGGCACCGACCGTAGAATATGTAGGAGAATCGACCGAAGGATTCCTCAGCGACCAGAGCTCGACCGGCAACTGGAATACCATCTATACAGAAGGTACGTATATGATCACCGTAGACGTCAAGCCCAACGACGCCGGCAACTATGAGTTCAGCTATATCGTGGCTCTCGACTACCTGTATGTCAACGGTAACGGAAACGGTTGGGATTTCAGCGGAGCGTCGACGCTCTATACCTCCGACTATAAGGCTTATACCGGATATGCCTACCTGAACGGTGACTTCAAGATAGTCAAGGCCCTCGATTGGGATCACGGCGACTACGGCGGCAATGCTGACGGAGAGCTGACCAACGGTGGCGACAACATCCCCGGACCTGATCCCGCAGGACTCTACTGGATTGATGCCAACGTATCGAAAATGACATACTCTCTGACCGAGATCACCACATACGGCATCATCGGCAGCGCCACCGAGGCAGGCTGGGATGCGTCGATAGCCATGACTCCCGACGAGACATACACTAAGTGGAGCATCACCGCGGTCCTGACGGCAGGCGAGTTCAAATTCCGCGCCAACGATGGCTGGGATCTGAACCAGGGCGGTCTCGGAGTGGACAGCACACCTCAGGAGCCGGTGCTTGAGACAACGCAGAACGGATCGAACATCGTGATCAGCGATGCCGGCACATACGACATCGTGCTCGATCTCTCGAAGTACCCCTATACCTGCACACTGACCAAGAAGTAAGCGACAGCGAAAACTAAAACACCCTCTGATAGCGCCGCCCGGCCAGTCTCCATGATCTGGAACTGACCGGGCGGCTTCTATGCCGCTTTTTCGCCGGATATGCCGGATTTTTGCCAGAAATTATTTAACTTTGCGGGCAAAATGAAAGGAAAATGGAGAAAAATGATACAGCTGTGCTCAGGATGCACTGTCCTGACCAACCGGGAATAATAGCCGTCATTACGGAGTTCATCACTTCCAACCGTGGCAATATCCTCTACCTTGACCAGTATGTGGACCGAGTGAACCGCATATTCTATATGCGTGTGGAGTGGGATCTGGAGGATTTCCTTATCCCCAAAGAGAAGCTGAAGGATTATTTCCACACGCTGTATGCCTCACGGTATGAGCTGACGTACAGGCTGAGCTTCACGTCCCATCGCCAGCGCATGGCCATCTTCGTGTCCAAGATGTCACATTGTCTCTATGACCTTCTGTCGAGGTATATATCCGGCGAATGGGCGGTGGAGATTCCGCTGATCATATCCAATCATCCGGATCTGGCCATAGTCGGGAAGCAGTTCGACATACCGTTTGAGGTGATCCCCGTCAACCGTGAGAACAAGGCGGAGATGGAGCAGCGGGAGTTCGAACTGCTCGAGAAGCATAAGGTTGATTTCATAGTCCTGGCCCGCTATATGCAGGTGCTTTCCGAGGATTTCATCAACCGCTATCCCAACCGCATCATCAACATACACCATTCGTTTCTGCCGGCGTTCATAGGTGCGAAGCCTTACCACCAGGCTTTTGAGCGTGGTGTGAAGCTGATAGGCGCGACGAGCCATTATGTGACTTCCGAGCTTGACGCGGGTCCGATCATCGAGCAGGATATCGTGAGGATCACACATAAGGATACGGTGGAGGATCTTGTGAAGAAGGGGCGCGATTTGGAGAAGATCGTGCTGTCGCGGGCTGTGGAGAAGCAGATCCAGCGCAAGATTCTTACGTATGGCAACAAGACGGTGGTGTTTAATTAGGCAAGGGAGGCGAGGGAGGTTATAAAGGCAAGGGGGGTATAAGGTTATAAAGGCAAGGGAGGTTATGGAGGTTAAAAGGCAAGGGAGGTTAAAGGGCAAGGGGGTTATAAAGGCAAGGGAGGTTATAAAGGCAAGGGGGTTAGAGGAGGCGGTAGGTGAGGCCGAGGGTTAGGCCGGGGGCGAGGCCGCGAGGGGTGACGGTGGCTCCGGCTGTTATGCCGAGTCCGAACCGGGTGCGTCTCGTGGCGGTGGATGATGGTGTCCGGACCGTGATGCTGCGTGTCTCCTCTCTCGCAGCGGGGAAGATGGCGAGGGTGTCGAGGCTCGGATGATAGCCCGAGACTTCGGCATAGAATGTGGAGTCGCAGTAGATACGCCGTTCGACCGGAAGGAAGACGGTGTCCTTTTTCTCTATGACAAACGGAATGTATCGGTCAAGGACGGGGGTGATTCCTGCCGGCTGCGGGATGCTGACAATGATGGTGTCGCGGACGTATCGGGTGGTCACGACGGTGTCAGCTGTCACAGCGGCGGGGCGGTGGCGATGGGAGGAATGGCTGTGGCAGAGATAACCGACGGTGAAAGAGGTGATTATGGAGATTGCGGGTATGAGGATTTTTCGCATGGCGGTATCTTTTTTATGCAAAGATAGCTATGCGGAAAGCCGAAAAGGTGCGATAATGTCGCGTAGTGAAGAAAAAAGTTATTTTCCTATTGTGTAAGCCAGCCTGAGATTCACGACCGGATAGACTTTGAGGGATTTGGCCACACCTACGTAGTCGCCTACCTTGCCGGCTATGTTGTTGACATCGTTGGAGAGATCCACGTTCTCGTGAGTGATGATCTTAGGTCTGCCACCCCAGAAGAGTACACCGCAGTCGATGCCGATGTTGGTGCGTCGGTCTTTGCCTATCGCGGTGGTGTAGCCGAGTCCGAGATATGGCTTGAAACTGTTGACCTTCATGTCGGCTTTCACGGTGCCGTCCGTGTCAGGCTCCATCATGTATGGTGTGCCGTCGGCAAATTCGCCTACGTGTATGCCTACGCGTCCCATGCTCTCCATCTTGTCTTTCAGGCGTTCGGCCATGTCGGGGTCGAGATATACATCCTCATAGATGGGAGTCTCGATAAAATCGGTGCTCATCACCCAGTCGTACATCTGGTTGAACATACCGATGGCGAGAAGCGAGGGCATCTCCTCCATGGCGTTGATGGCTGTTCCGATGCGCGAGGATCCCCAGTAGAAGCCGGCAGTGGCATACCAGTGCTTGTTTCTGAGAGGGAAGACGTCAACGAGGAATTTGAAATTGACCATGTTGGCCTTGCAGTTCATCCTGACTTTCTGATCCACCTCGAACCCAGATATCATCCTCATCATGTCCTGGAGTTCGGAGAAATCAGAGCCGCTCAGGGCGCCGTCGCGGTAGCTGTCGAGGTTGAACTTCAGGGGGACATTGAACCGCGGCATATAGTCGGCACCGACCCTCAGCCTCAGGAAAGAGAGCGGCATGGCCGATACTTCGAGGCCGATGCCGGTGGATCCGGCGGTGACACCGATGTCGAGCGTCTTATATATAAGGTGGTCCGATGGAGAGGAGGCTACATCTCCGGTCTCTTCGGCCCGGGCGGTCGAAATTGTCAAACAACAGGCTAAAAGAAAAGTGATAATGGTATGTCTCATGCAAAAAAGTACTCGAAAAAACGTTTTCGACGCAAAATTAATCAAAAATATAGTGCAAAATAATTTTTTTTAGTTAATTTTGCTCCGATTTTCATCAATTGAATTCAATTATTTATTTAAAACAGCAAACCGCTTATAAAGTCATCACAAAACTCGCGTTGCAATTTCTAATTGATACAATTAACCTATAATAAAATAACTAATCGAAAGTAATGAACAGAAAATTACTTAATGGATTTATGGCAGCCGCCATCCTCACGGGCGGAGCCATGTCTGTAACATCCTGTAAGGATACAGACGAGGATCTCTTCGTCCAGCTCAAGAGTGAGACCGTCACCCTTGAGAACAAGGTGAAGATTCTCGAGGATGCAAAAACCACACTTGAGGACAAGCTGAGTACTTGCAGCCAGAATTGCGCTAATGCTTGGACTACTTTCAAAGGTGCAGACTATAAGGATTGTACCACTTTTGAGTCCTATCTCAACGAGTATGCCAAAATATACGGTGAGCACGCTACTCTCGCCTGGTATCTGGAGCAAATCGACGGTGCTCTCAAGAAGACAGATGAGGATGGTAATGTAATTGAGACTTACAACTCTCTTTCCGAGCGTTTCGGTGAGATCGACCTCGCGCTTGAGGGACTTACATCAATCGAGGGCATCCTTGACCCCACTGATGTCGCTGCAATCAAGAAGTATTTCGAGGAAGAAAACACAGACTTCCCCACAGTCATCAAGCAGGCCGTTCATGCAGACAGCCTCGCACAGAACAACCAGGCTATCCTTGAGGCTCTTCTCAAGGGCTATGAGGAGGCTGACGGATCATTTGATCTCACAAAGATCCAGGGCCTGATGAAGACCGCCAGCGACAATGCCGCTTCTGCAAAGGCAGCCGCTGACTCCGCAAAGACCTTAGCCAACCAGCTCAAGCTCGGTTTTGATACCATCAAGGACAGAGTTTCCGCTCTTGAACTCCGCGTGGACACCCTCAAAAACGACCTTGACGCGCTCACAGTCCGCGTGGCAGCCAACGAAAAGGCTATCAGCAAGCTCAACACACAGGTAAGCGCCATCACAGGTCGCCTCAACAAGCTCATCACAAGCATCGTGCTTCAGGAGGCTTACAACCCCGTGTTCGGCAAGCTCAACCTCCCCGTTGATGTGAAGTCCGGTATGCTCATGGCATATTTCGGCGAGGCATCAGGCGTTCCCTTCCCCGCCATCAACTCGTCAGCTTACGAGTATGACAGCAATACAAGCTGGATCTCGCAGGAAGAGGCTACCCGTGCCGGCATCAAGTCAGAGACATTCAACGGTATCCTCGGCGTTGAGGACGGCAAGCTCGAACTCGGCGACATCTATATGTCGGTCAACCCCGCATCCGTGGATCTCGACGGTGCAACCTTCCAGCTCGTCAACTCCAAGGGCGAGAACAACAACGTGATGCTCACTCCGGTTGCCAAGAGCGACGTGGAACTTATGTTCGGCTTCGGTCGTGCTGATTCCGACGTTCCCAACGGCCTCTACAAGACCACCGCATACGTAAATGTAAACTCTATCGAGGATCTCGCTCCCGTGAGATTCACCGTGGGTGATGAGTTCAAGAGCGATGTAGAGACAATGCTGAAGAACCACACACTTTCTGACGTGGCTTCGCTCACCAAGCTCATCTACAACCAGTTCAACAACAAGCTCGCCGCCAAGGGAGTCCGCGCAGCCTACACCTACGACGAGGTTGACGAGGACGGCAACGTGACAAGCAAGACCGATGCCACCTACTCCGAGTTTGCTCTCGCTACGACAGCGTTCAAGCCCCTCAGCTATGAGCTGCTCTACGGCAAGGGATTCAACACCATCAGCACCATCAACCCCATCAGTGACTTCACTCTCAACCAGAGCCTCAACATCGAGATGCCGAACTTTGATTTCAATCTCGACAACGTCACCTTCAACTTCTCGTTCGGCGAGATCAAAGTAGAACTTACCGATACAGAAATCGAGGTGACCGTGCCCAGAACAATTGTATATAACAATCTCGGTGAAGAGATGGGTTATATCAAGGAGACCACCGCAACGGCAAGCGACCTCTCCGGACTTGAGGAGGCTATCTCAAAGGCTATTTCAGAGCAACTCTCCACTCAGGATGCCAACCTCCAGCAGGCGTTCAAGGATGCTATGTCCAAGGTGGCTTCCGACATCAACAGCCAGATCAACAGCAAGATGGATGAGTTCAAGACCAATATCGAAAGCCAGTTCAACGATATCATCAGCAATATCGAGGGTAAGGTCAACGACTATCTCGGAACTGTCAACAAGTATATCAACAAGGTCAACAGCCTCATCAACCGTGTGAACAAGATCCTCAGCAACCCCAACCACTATCTTCAGGTGACAATGCTCTTCGAGGGCAGCGACAGCGAGCTCCACAACCTCAGCAGCTCTTCCGCACTTCCCTCGACCTTCGTTCTCGCCAACAACAAGAACGGTCTGAAGATCTATCCCACTAGCTATACCGGTGATATCCTCGTTCCTTCCTACAAGAAGTTCGTCGCAGTCACCAATGTATACCGTACAGGTGACTCTTCCAAGACCCCCGTCACCTCCGAGATCGCCAAGGCCAACGGCGTAGAGGACTGGAACACCGTGATCCCCGGAACGACCAGCTCACTCGCCATGGAACTCACCAAGGGTTACACCTACGAGATCGTCTACTCTTCACTTGACTACCACGGAAAGGCTTCTACCCGCAAGTTCTACATTTCTGCCGAATAAACCTTCCTATCCAAGAACAAGATGAAAATGAATATAAAGAAATCTTTGCTGACTGCGACAGTAGCCCTCACCGGGCTGGCTGTCTCAGCCCAGGGAACAGCCGAGGAGTATGAGTACACCTTCATACCCTCCTGGTATGTCCAGGGTCAGGTCGGCGTGCAGGAGACACTCGGCGAAGCAAGCTTCGGCGACCTCATCGCGCCCAATGCCCAGCTTGCCGTAGGCTATCAGTTCAATCCCCTTTTCGGTGCCCGTCTGTCGCTCAACTCATGGCAGAGCAAGGCTTCGATCGACTACGATGGAACCCACAAGTGGAAATGGAACTATATCTCACCGATGGTCGACGCTACATTCAGCCTCACCAACTTCATCGGTGGCTATAACCCCGAGCGTCTTGTGGACGTGAATGTTCTCGCCGGTATCGGTGCGAACATCGGCTACAAGAACGGCGAGGCCAACGATATCAACTCCGCTCTCAGCTCGAAGGCAGGATTCACCGTGCTCCGCAACAACTGGACCGGCACCAAGGCACGCTTCGTGTTCCGTATGGGTGCGGCTGTTGACTTCCGTGTGGCCGAGAACTGGAAGGTTGGTCTCGAACTTCAGGCCAACACCCTCCCCGACGGATATAACTCAAAGAAAGCCGGCAACTCCGACTGGTACTTCAACGGTCTCGTAGGTGTGAAATACACCTTCGGCCCCTCGTTCTCCAAGAAGAAGAAGGTGGCTCCCCAGCCCGAGGTAGTAGTCCAGGAGAGAGTGGTCGAGAAGATCGTGGAAGTTCCCGCCAAGGTGGAGAACAATGTCACCAACGCTGTGGCTGTCCAGGAGCCTATCAAGCGTGACATCTTCTTCACAATCTCCAAGACCAATATCTCAGTTTATGAGATGGTCAAGGTGAAGGAAATCGCCGAATATCTCAAGGCCAATCCCAAGGCTAAGGTGAACATCACCGGATATGCCGACAAGGGAACAGGTTCGCTCCAGCTCAACCTCAACCTTGCCGAGAAGCGCGCACAGGCTGTGGCCGATGTGCTCCGCAAGGACTTCGGTATCGCCGCTGACCGCATCAAGGCTACCGGCATGACTGCTGATGCAGTTCCCCCGTTCACCGATCCCGTGCTCAACCGTGTGGCTGTCTGCGTGACCGAGGATTAATCCAAGGCATGACAACCAACATCTACCAATAACTGGAGGCCGGTCCTGGCTCTCGATCATCTCAAAATGTCAGGATCGGCCTCCATTCTTTATTCCAACTATCACACTAATCCCAAGTTTCGAGATGAAACTACTACCGATCATTCTCTCTTTCTGCTGCGTCAGCGCAGCTGCATCGGCGGCAACCCAACTGCCCGACGAAGGTTACTACCGCGTCAAAAACAATACTACTGAGCGCTATATTTACGTGCTCGACAATCATGGATATCTCGACTGGGGAGCCTCGTCGGCCGACCTCCGGGCCATAGAGCTTTGGAGGGGTCTTGACAAGGCCATCTCCGATCCTGCCACGGTGCTCTACTTCGACCATATCGACGGCCGTGAGTATGATGTCACCGCACAAGGTACGGGTATCCACAAAATAATCGACTATTACGTGAGTCTTCTGGCTGTAAGCTCGAAGACCGATACATATCTTTTCTATGCCTCAAAAAGCGGCATGACCAAATATCTCGCTGACGGCGAGAGAGTGCTGGACAATGACTTCGGACTGCTCACCGACAACGGTGAGGGCGAGTGGCGTTACTGGAAAATGGAGAAGATCTCTGCTTCGGACGACAATTATTTTGGTGTCGCAGCGGATCTTGACTGCAACGGCACGTATTATTCATCGTTCTACGCGGGATTCCCCTTCTCGTTCCACTCGACCGGAATGAAGGGTCTGTATGTCTCCAAGGTCGATGCCGAGGGTGGCATCGCGGTTGTGGAGGAGGCTGACGGAACTTTTGCCGCCGCCACGCCGATGATCATCAAGTGTGCATCAGCCTCAGTTTCGGACAACCGTCTTGACATAGGCGGCACCGCTTCCGTGAATATCGCCACGAATCTTCTCGAGGGTGTGTATTTCCAGAGCGAGCTGTACAAACATACGAGTTTGGTGGAGAATGACAAGGCTACCATGAGGGTGCCGGCCGTGCTTGCCGACGGCAGCCTCGGATTCGTCACTTCCGAAGACAAGTATATGCCGCGCAACAAGTCGTATCTGCGGGTGCCGGAGGGTACTCCTGAGACTGTGCGGACCATGACACCTGCGGAGTATGACGCATGGTTGGCCGAACATCAGGCAGGGATCAGTGTCGTGGCCGGCGATTGCCGTGAGGCTGACGGTGCTGTGTATAACCTGATGGGTGTGAAGGTGGCCGACAGCCGCGATCAGACTCTCCGCCCGGGCATATATATATCCAATGGCAGGAAGATCGTGGTGCGCTGAGATCATCACGGATAAAGAAAAAGATATAAAAATGAAAGGAAAAGCACCCTGCGGGGTGCTTTTTTTTGATCTTTATTGCGACTATTTAAAAAATAATTATTAAATTAGCCGTCTGAATAGATATTTACCGTCCCCTTCTTCCGGAAAACCGCCGCAGGCGGCCTATCCGGCGGAAACATTATTATCACAATACCTTAACTGCTATGGAACTGCGAGACCAGTCCTTGACACCCGAAGAGGTGAAGGATAACGCCAACCTTGAAAACGAGGCCGCCCCGGCAGCCGAAACCATGAAAACAGAAACACCCGAACCCGAGCAGGAGCCGATCGCCGAGGAGCCTGCAGAACCACGGGAACATCACCGCCCGCTCTCGAAAGAAGAGATCGTCGGGGCTCTTGAGAAGCTTGCCGCTCTTGATGCCGAGGCTATCCAGACTGATGAGGTGGCGCGTCTAAAACAACAGTTCTATCAGTTCCGGAATGAGGAAGTGAAAACCGAGCGCGAGGCCTACGAGGCCGTGGAGGGCAACAATCCGGAGGATTTCACCCCTTCATCCGATCCGGTGGAGGAGAATGTGAAGGCTCTTCTGAGCACTATCAAGGAAAAGAAGGCTGCCCAGCGCGCCGAGATAGAGGCACGTCTGCAAGCCAACTATGACCGCAAGAAAGCCATCGTCGAGAAACTTCGGGAGATGAGCGAGGACACGGACAACGTGAACCGCTTGTTCCCGACCGTGCGTGATATGCAGAATGAGTTCAAGGAGATTGGCGATGTGCCGCAGCAGGTGGCAGCCGAACTCTGGAAGAGCTATCAGGACGCCGTGGAGCAGTTCTACGACCAGCTCAAGATCAATAAGGAACTTCGCGACTATGATTTCAAGAAGAATCTCAGCGAGAAGGAGGCTCTGATAGCCGATGCTGAGAAGCTGCGTGAGGAGGAAGATGTGATCGTGGCCTTCAGACGGCTTCAGGAACTTCATGATCAGTGGCGCGCCATAGGTCCCGTGAGCAAGGAGGTGCGCGAGGAGATCTGGGGACGGTTCAAGTCCATATCGACGGAGATCAATAAGAAATATCAGGACTTCTTCGTGGAGCGCAAGGCGCGTGAGAAAGAAAATGAGGAGGCCAAGACCGCGATATGCGAGCGCCTTGAGGCTCTTGATTTCTCGAATCTGTCCACCTACGCCGCATGGGATGCCATGACCTCGGAGTTCCTGAAGGCTCAGGAGGACTGGAAGAAGCTCGGATATGCGTCGCGCAAGGCCAATAATGCTCTCTTTGCCCGTTTCCGTGGGCTGTGTGACAGTTTCTTCGCTGCCAAGGCTGCGTTCTTCAAGGAGATGAAGGATGTCCTTGCCAAAAATCTCGAACGCAAGATCGCTCTGTGTGAGAGAGCCGAGGCCTTGAAGGATAGTACCGACTGGCGGGCTACGGCTGACGAGCTGTCGGCTATGCAGAAGGAGTGGAAGACCATTGGTGCTGTCGCAAAAAAACATTCTGATCAGGTGTGGCATCGCTTCCTTGCGGCCTGCGACTATTTCTTCGAGCAGAAAAAGAAGAACACATCCGGAACCCGCAGGAACGAGAGGGCCAATCTGGAGCAGAAGCAGGAGATCATAGAGAAGCTCCGTTCGCTCGGCGAGGCAGATACTCCGCGCGAGGAGGCCGTGAAGCAACTGAAGGATCTTCAGGCCGAATGGCAGAGTGTGGGTCATGTACCGTTTGCAGAGAAGGACAAAATTTATGAGTCGTATCGTGGGGTGGTGAACAGTCTGTATGAAAAGTTTGATCTTTCACGCCGTGGCGCGAGAATGGAGTCGTTCGAGAACTCGCTCAACGAGATGGGAGGCGATCACAACCGTCTCATCCGCGAGCGTGAGCGTCTGCTCCGTGTCTATGAGCAGCGCCGCAGTGAGATACTGACATATGAGAACAATATGGGCTTCCTTTCGGCCAAATCGAAGAATGCCGACTCGATGCTCCGCGATATGCAGCGGCGTATGCAGCGGTTGCGCGACGATCTTGCCGACCTCGAGACCAAGATCAAGAGCATAGACAGCAAGCTCTGACATAATTTATGGAAAACAAGAGGTAATCCTCTTGTTTTCTTTCTCTCTGTGAAATCCGAATTGCACACCAGATGAGTATGAAGAAGGGAAAATACGGTCGTTATCTCCACCGCATCATAGCAGTGGGTGATTTTGTCGTACTTAATGCCGTCTTTTTTGTCACTCTTCTTATCTATCCTGATGTACATCCGCTTCGCTCCCGTCTGACTATCTTGCTGCTTAATGTCGCCTACCTTCCGGTGGCGCGGTGGCTGTCAGATACACATCGGGAGAGAGCTGTGCAGATGGACAGGCTCATACGCTCGTCCATCGTGGCTGCCGGGGTTCATGCCATCTCGTTCATGGCGCTGCTTTTCGTGATGGGGATAGACAATATCCCATGGCAGCCGATAGTGACATTCTACGGTATATTTGTCCCGGCTCTGACTCTATGGCGCATCGGGGCGCAATTCTTCATAAAGCTTTACCGGTCGCACGGTCGCAACTACACGCGTGTCGTGATCATCGGATGCGGCACAACCGGAGAAAGACTGTATAGGGAGATGGCTTCCGATACAGGATTCGGCTATCAGGTGCAGGGATTCTTCGACCTTTATTGTCCTCCGGCGTTTCCGTTCAAGGATCTGTACCGTGGTAATCTCAACGATCTCGGCAAGTGGGTGAGGGAGAATGATACGGAAGAGATCTTCTACTGTATCTCCGGAGAGAATGCCGAAGCCATAAGGCTCTCGATAGGTCTGTGCGACGAATTGATGATGAGATTCCACTTCGTGCCGCAGATATCGTCGTATCTCGCCCGAAATCTCAAGGCTACATTCATCGGATCTGTTCCGGTGCTTAATGTGCTCAACAATCCTCTTGAGTCGCCTGTCAATTCGTTCATGAAGCGGGCATTCGACATAGTGTTTTCCGGAGTTTTCCTTGTCGTATCACCTATCATATTCATACCGGTAGCCATTGCGATAAAGCTATCGTCGCCCGGACCGGTCTTTTTCCGTCAGGCGCGTACCGGATTCATGGGTCATGAGTTTATGTGCTGGAAGTTCCGGACCATGCGGGTCAATGCTGATTCCGACTCACTCCAGGCAAGCAAGAATGATCCGCGCAAGACACGTGTGGGAGACTTCCTGCGGCGCACGAGCATAGATGAGCTTCCGCAGTTCATCAATGTGTTCATGGGCGATATGTCGGTGGTCGGGCCGCGTCCGCATATGTTGAAGCATACCGAGGACTATTCGCGACTTATCAAGAACTATATGGTGAGACATTTCATCAAGCCCGGCATCACAGGTTGGGCGCAGGTGAGAGGGTTCAGAGGTCAGACCGAGGACCTCTGGCAGATGGTCGGACGCATAGAGCATGACATCTGGTATATAGAGCACTGGAGCTTCCTGCTTGATATAAAGATAATAGTCAGAACCATGCTTAATGCATTAAAGAAGGACGAAAATGCTTTCTGAGGCCAAGCTTGATTTCGACCGGCGGGCCAGGGCTTTGTTGCGACGGTTCTATGGCTACAATTCTTTTCGCCCGCTTCAGGCTGACATAATCTCCACCGCCGCTTTGGAGAAGCGCGACTGTGTGGTGCTGATGCCTACCGGTGGAGGTAAATCTATATGCTACCAGATCCCGGCTCTGCTGTCTGACAAGGGTGTCACGATCGTCATATCACCATTGATCGCACTGATGAAGGATCAGGTGACAGCTCTCGTATCCAACGGGATCCCTGCGGCGGCGGTTAACTCCATGCAGACCGACGAAGAGAACCGTTCCATAATGGAACAGCTTTACAAAGGTCGGGTAAAGGTGCTTTACATCTCGCCGGAAAGGCTGCTGATGGATATAGACAAGTGGAATCCGGACATACCTGTGACGCTTTTTGCCATAGACGAGGCTCACTGCATATCGCAGTGGGGGCATGATTTCCGTCCCGGTTACACGAAGTTGTCGCGTATAAAGGAATTGTTTCCGTCGGTTCCTGTGATGGCTCTTACTGCCACAGCCGACAGACTGACACGTGAGGATATATCGGTGCAGCTCAGGCTTCAGGATCCCAAACTTTTCATCGGATCATTTGACCGCCCGAATCTGTCGCTAAAGGTAATCACCGATCCCGGAAAGGCGCAGCGGGTCAGCTATATATGCTCACTCATAGACCGCTATCCTTCGGATTCTGGAATAGTCTATTGCCTGTCGCGCAAAAAGGCCGAGGAGATGGACAGGCAGCTCAAGAACAAGGGCTACCGGTCGGCGGTCTATCATGCAGGTCTGTCTGTCACCGAGCGCAATCTCGCGCAGGATCGTTTTATCAACGGTGACATACAGGCGATATGCGCCACGGTAGCATTCGGGATGGGCATCGACAAGAGTAACATCCGATGGGTAGTGCATAACAATATGCCGCGCAACATCGAGAGTTATTATCAGGAAATCGGACGTGCCGGACGCGACGGGACCAAGGCCGAGACAGTGCTGTTCTATTCCTATGGTGATATCGCAATGCTTCAGAACTTCGTGGATGAAAGCGGGCAGAAGGCTATCAACAATGAGAAGCTAAACCGTATGAGGGAGTATGCCGAGGCTTCACTATGTCGCCGCCGTATTCTGCTGAGCTATTTCAATGAGACCATGGATCACGACTGCGGCAACTGTGATGTGTGTCTTAACCCTCCGGAGCGTATCGACGGGACTATACTCGTTCAGAAGGCTCTCAGTGCAGTCGTCCGCGTGAACGGATCTGTCGGCATACATACGCTTATAGATATACTGAGGGGTGCGTCAAGGCAGGAACTGATGCAGAAGGGCTATCACCTCATAAAGACGTATGGCGCGGGGAGAGATCTCAGCTTCGGTGAATGGAATGCCTATATATCGCAGATGATACAACTCGGACTGCTTGACATAGCATACAATGAATCGAATCATCTGAAAATCACGCCATACGGTCAGGATGTGGTCATGTCGAGGATCCCTGTACGTCTTGCGAGATTCATACCGTTTGAGAGGCGTAAGCCGGCTCGAGGACGGGCATCGGAAGAGAATATGCAGCTTAACCCCGCCGAGCGACTCATGGAAATTCTCAAGGAAGTGCGTCAGAAGCTTGCCCGCAAGGAGCAAGTCCCACCATATATAGTGTTTACAGACAAGACTCTGCTTGAGATGGTGCGGACTGAGCCTGTCAGCATGGAGGAATTCTCAAGGGTGGAAGGCGTAGGAGAGCGTAAGACCGTGAAGTATTGGAAGCCGTTTGTCACGGCCATCAGGCGGTTCAAGGGACTGTCTTCATCGCTTGGCAGCGGTCTGTCCCACGAGGAGACATTACTGCTGCTGAATTCCGGCTACGATGTGACGGCCATAGCCGAAGCCAAAGGTATCAAGGCTTCGACTGTCTATGGCCATATAGCATCTCTTATAGGAAGTGACCGTCTGACTGACTTCTCGCAGATTATCACCCGCGGACAGTATCTGCGGGTGATGCAGGTTGCCTCGGAGCATCCTGACACGATATATGATATACTTAAACCGGAGATGCCCGACGGACTCATCCGTGTGGCTCTCGCTATATCCGATTATCTTCTAAGAAAGAAAGCAAACAGATAGATATGGAAAACAACGACATGAAATGGGATGTGCTTGACAGCGAATATCTTTTCCGCCGTCCATGGCTCACAGTGCGCCGTGACACAGTACGTTTGCCCAACGGGAAGGTTCATCCGGAATATTATGTGCTTGAATATCCCAAATGGATCAATGTCATTGCCATCACGCCGGAAGGAAAGTTTGTGATGGTGCGCCAGTATCGCCACGGACTCGGAGTGACAGCCACGGAATTGTGTGCAGGCGTGGTCGAGGATGGTGAGGACCCTTTGGACGGAGCCAAGCGCGAGCTTCTTGAAGAAACCGGATATTCCGGTGGCGAGTGGGAACTGAATATGGTGATCTCAGCCAACCCCGGTAGCCAGAACAATCTTAGTTACAGCTATATCGCAAAAGGTGTGACTAAAACGGATACACAGCATCTTGATGACACTGAGGATATTCAAGTGAGACTCCTGTCCGAGGATGAGGTGTATGATATGCTTGTGAAAGATGAGCTTAAACAGGCTCTGATGGTAGCTCCGTTGTGGAAGTATTTCGCCTTGAAGAGGAAGTGATCAGAGTGTCGAACTGATGGCAGTGTAGCTTTGTTCCATCAGACGCTCTATGTCATGACCTCCGGCTTCGGGATAGATCGGCTTATGGATTGTGATGGATATGTGTCCCGGCTTCGGGAGTTTCCTGAATCTCGGCATCACATCGAAAGCTCCTTTGATCGTGACCGGAACCACAGGAAGATTGAACTCCACCGCAAGTCTGAACGCACCTTTTTTGAACCGTCGCATATTTCCATCCCATGTGCGTGCACCTTCGGGGAACACGACGAGTGACATACCTCCGCTCAGCTGTTTCTCGGCAGCCTCCATGGTGTGGCGGGTGGATGCTACGGACGAATTGTCGACAAATATATGTCCGGAAGCCTTGCAGGCCCATCCGACAAACGGAATCTTGCGCAGACTCTCTTTCATCATCCATCGGAAGTTGTGCCCAAGCCAGCCGAAGAGTGAGAAGATATCGTAGGCACTCTGATGGTTGGCCACGAAGACGTATGAAGTCTTTGGATCGATATTTTCATGGCCGACAGCGCTGACTGACACGAAATTAAGCCAGCAGAACAGCCTTGCCCACCATATCTCCGGATAATATCCCCACCATCGACCGAAACCAAGGGCGGATCCGGCCACAGTGATCACTGCCGTCACTATGGTAGCGACCACGATAAGCGGACACATAAAGAATATCTGGTAGATTCTGAAAAGGAGGGTCAACATATCTGCAAATATACGAAATTTTTGCAATCGGTCATGCCAATCGTGTGATTTTTGCTTTAGTATTCTTGATACGTGAATCGTTCAGCCGCTTCAGGAACGTCGGATCGTCAATAGCATCCCTGTTCACGGCCACTAAAGTGGAGTGATCACGCAGAGTGATGCTGCCGATCATGCCGGCGGTCAGTCCACCCTGTGCGATGAGGAAGCCCACGATGTCGCCTTTGGAGATCTTTTCTTTCTTGCCAACGTTGAAGTACAGCGTCGCTGCATCAGACTTTATGGGGTTGTCACTATGACCTGTCGGGATATACTCGCGGTCGAAGCTTATATATTCCGGAATGTCTTCATCTTCATTATGGATTACATATATTTCTCCCCCTGCATTCTGGCGGGCTGTGCGGCCGTTGCGGTGGGTCCAGGCTTCGGGTGATACCGGGAGATGATAGTGGATCACGGCTGAAAGTTCAGGTATGTCGAGTCCACGCGATCCGAGATCGGTGGATACCAGGATTGGTGTCGACCCGTTGGCAAGGAGTGCGATTGCGTTCTCGCGGTCATTCTGATCGAGACCCCCATGATATAGTCCGGCCGGCAGGGAGGCCTTGCGGAGAGCGGTGTGTATGCGCTCGACGCTCTCCCGGTGGTTGGCAAAAACTATTACCCGGCCGTCGGGGAGTGAACGCAGCAGATCTATCAGGGTATCGATTTTGTCTTTCGACGGCGACTCGACCTTTACGACCTGCATTCTGCGGCGAGGAGAGTCAACAGTATTGGAAAAATCAATGTTGACCGGATCTGTTGCCGGTAGATAGTCCGGAATCGCGGCAAGGGGGGTGGCGGAGGTGAGGATGACGAGGCGCAGCCCGGTGAGACGGCGGCACACACGTTTCATCTCGTCCGCAAATCCAAGTTCGAGGGCTTTATCGTATTCATCGAGAACGAGAGTGGTTACGGCTCCGAGGTCGAGTCCTCCGCGATTGAGATGATCGAGCAGTCTGCCGGGAGTCGCCACAATTATGTCGGGTGTCACGGACAGGGAATTCAGTTCCTCTTTCATAGGATGACCGCCGTAGAAAGCTACGGTCTTCAGCCCTGTCGCGATGGGTCGGATAACTTCGGCGATCTGAAGCACAAGCTCGCGTGAAGGAGCTATCACCACGGCCTGCACGTGGCCTGATGACGGAGACAGGCTTTTAAGGAGCGGTATGGCGAACGCTATCGTTTTTCCTGATCCTGTGGGAGCAAGAAGTGTGAATGTGCCGCGCTGTGGTATCTCACACATTCTCTTCTGCATTTCGTTTAGCTCAGATACTCCGAGGCGCGATGTTATATTGCTGATGATATCTTTCTGTTTCATTCCTGTTGGTTTTGTGAGGCCAGTTCTTCTTCCTCGAGAAATGTGTCGTCAGGTATGGCGACCTCTATGGTCATGATTGCCGACGGCGGTATGGTGGTGTGTTTCTCCATCTTCTCATATATGGCCATGATGTTTGCCGCATAATTACGGTTCATGGCCCATCGTCCGCTCAGCCCTTCCCAGGTCGATGAAATGCCTCTTGTGACGTATGTGAATCTGGGGTCAAGTATGGTCTCTCCGTGAGGAAGCGGGTCTTTGCAGGCGTAGGCGTAGAGATGTTGCAACATGGCTGTCACACCATCCTCCATAGTGTCGAACCGGCATCCGCGCTCACCTCTTTTATTCACACCGAGACCGCAGTAATTATGGTCGGATGGACGGACGGCGGTTCCATTGTCAAACCTGAACCAACCGGTCTCGATCACAGCCTGACACAGAGCAATGTCACCACGGATGCCGTAGTGCTCACCAATGTCGTAGAATGCCTGGGCAAGCTCGCGCGGGAAGTCAGGATTGTGTGCGGCAACGAACTGATACATCGTCTCCACCTCCACTTTCTGTTCTCCGAGTATGGGGGTGCGGGCGGAAGCACAGGTGGCAGCGGTTGCAAGGATGACAAGTGTGAAAAACAGCCGAAACGGTTTCATATATACACTGAATGTATGACGGACGACAGGAATAACACGCAAGTTAGTTATTTTTCTTGAACGGAGAGAAATTTTTATTGCAAAAAATATCTATTTTTGCAGTCATGAAGTATTTTTTTTCAGCAGGAGAGGCGAGTGGTGATGTCCATGCCGCACAGGTGATAAGAGAACTGCTGTCGGTTGATCCGGCTGCTGAGATAGAGTTTCTTGGCGGCGACGGGATGGCAGCGGCGGCAGGGCATGGGCCTTTGATACACTATGAACGCATGGCATATATGGGATTCATAGATGTGGCCATGCATCTCCGGCAGGTTCTGGGCAATCTACGGACAGCCAAGCGAGCCATCAGGGATGGCAAGCCGGATGTGGTGGTGCTTGTGGACTATCCGAGTTTCAATCTCCGTCTGGCGGAGTATGCAAAGTCGCTCGGAATACCGGTACATTATTATATAGCTCCAAAGCTCTGGGCATGGAAAGAGTATCGAATCAGAAAACTCCGCAAGTATGTCGACAGGATATATTCAATCCTGCCATTTGAGAAGGCTTGGTTTGGAGAGCGTGGCGTGAATGTGGAATATGTGGGTAATCCGTCGGTAGAGGAGGTGGACAAGGCGCTTGCATCGATGCCTTCAGCCGATGAATTCCGCAGGGAGCATGGCCTTGACGACCGCCCGATACTTGCGATTGTGCCCGGAAGCCGGGTGGGGGAGATAAAGGCTAATCTTCCGGTGATGGATGCTGTGGCCCGCAGACATCCGGAGCTTCAGGCAGTTGTTGCCGGTGCTCCTTCCATATCTAATGAACTGTACAGGCAGTTAACGGATATTCCTGTGATCGGTGCGTCAACATTGCAGTTAATGGCGAATGCTGAGGCTGCCCTCGTGACATCCGGAACGGCATCGCTTGAAAGTGCGCTCGCGGGAGCGCCACAGGTGGTATGCTACCGATCCATAGGGAAGAGGATGGCTCATGACATTTTCCAGAAAATACTCAAGATCCCATACGTCTCGCTCCCAAACCTGATTGGTGGAGAGATAGACCGGTCGACACGGCGCAAGGTCAACGACGAGGTTGCTGCGACAGGAGTCAGAGGTTATATAGTGCCGGAAATGCTTATGCACCACTGCAATCCTGATGATGTAGACCGTCAGCTTTCGCCGTTGCTGACTGATGGGCCGGAACGGACGGCGCAGCTCGAAGGGTATGGTAAAGTACGATCCAGACTAATGACAGACAGACCTGCAGCAGCCATAGTGGCGAGCAAGCTGATAGAGAAAATAATAAAATGCTCTGAATGTTCTCAGTAAATATGATATAAATTCGTATCTTTGTATACGAACGAAGTAACAATATTCAAATGGGACGCATAATACGATACAAAGGAATTACAATCTATTATTATCCAGGAGATCATAATCCTCGCCATTTGCACGTCTATGTTGGAGATGAGGAATTTACAATATCTCTCGTTGACCGACTGATTGATGGCAAAGCATTGTCATCAACGATTAGAATTGTCAATACCATCTTGGATCTGAACATGGATGAGATAGTGGCTGAAATAGAAAAAGGAGACAGAGGAGAGAGAATGTCCTTAATCACAAATCTAAAAGTTAAATGATATGCTGAAAGTAACGAAAGCTGAATATGGAGGAGATTACACGATAGTCTGTACTTTCAATGATGGTGTTACAAAGAAAGTTGACATATCGTCGCTCTTCTATTTACCTATCTTTGCCGAACTTAAAGATACTGACCAATTTATCCGGTTCGGACTTGATCCATTCACAGTTTGCTGGGATAATGGAGCTGATATCGCACCAATATATTTGTATGAGAACGGAACAGTGGTTTGACCGTAAGTAAAATATAGGCTAATAAGAAAGAGACTCCGCCCCAAGATTAGAGGCGGAGTCTCTTTGATTAGTTGTGAATATTCTCTTAGAGTATTCCCTGAGCCATCATGGCGCGGGCGACCTTCATGAAGCCGGCCACGTTGGCACCACGGACATAGTTGATGTAACCGTCGGCTTCAGTGCCGTACTTGACGCATTGCTCATGGATGTCCTTCATGATTTGCTGGAGTCTGGCATCGACCTCTTCCTCGGTCCATGACAGTTTCTGGGAATTCTGTGCCATCTCAAGCCCGGATACTGACACACCTCCTGCATTGGCAGCCTTGCCGGGAGCGTAGAGGATACGTGCTTTCTGGAACTCGCGGATTGCGTCGGGCGTTGAAGGCATATTGGCACCTTCGCTGACAGCTATACAGCCGTTGGCGATAAGAGCGCGGGCATCATCACCGTCGATCTCGTTCTGGGTAGCGGAGGGCATGGCGATGTCACAGGCCACGTGGTGCCACGGACGCTCTCCGGGGAAATACTGACATTCGTATTCTTCGGCAAATTCGCGTATGCGGCCGCGATAGATATTCTTGAGTTTGAAGATATAGGCAAGCTGCTCGTCGGTCAAGCCGTCGGGGACATAAATTGATCCGTCGGAATCGCTCATGGATACGACTTTCGCACCGAGCGAGAGGAGCTTCTGAGCCGTGTAGGTGGCCACATTGCCTGAACCGGAGATGGCAACCCTCTTGCCCTTGATGTCGATGCCGCGTGTGCGGAGCATCTCGAGCAGGAAATATACGTTGCCATAGCCGGTGGCTTCCGGACGGATCAGTGAACCGCCGAATTCAAGTCCTTTTCCGGTAAAAGTACCGGTGAATTCGCGAGCCATCTTCTTGTATTCGCCAAACATATAGCCTACTTCGCGGCCACCGACACCTATATCGCCGGCGGGAACGTCAGTATCAGGACCGATCTGACGCCACAATTCCTGGATGAATGCCTGGCAGAATCTCATCACCTCCATGTCGCTCTTGCCGCGCGGGGAGAAATCGCTTCCACCCTTGGCTCCGCCCATTGCGAGAGTGGTGAGGGAGTTCTTGAATGTCTGCTCGAAAGCGAGGAATTTGAGGATAGACAGGTTGACGCTTGAATGGAAGCGGATGCCACCTTTGTATGGACCGATAGCGTTGTTATGCTGCACACGGTAACCCATGTTGTTGTGTACCTTACCCTTGTCGTCGACCCAGGACACCCGGAAAGCGAAGATACGGTCGGGGATACAGAGACGCTCGATCAGATTGTAGCGTTCGAATTCGGGATTTTCATTGTAGACATCCTCAATTGTGGTGAGAACCTCTTCCACTGCCTGGATGTACTCTGGTTCGTTGGGAAAACGACGCTTGAGGTCGTCAATCACTGCAACTGCTTTCATACCTTCGTTGTAATGGGAAACTTTTTGGGTGATTAAAATGTCAGAAAACTATTGGCAAAAAGAACTTTTTGTCGGTGCTTTTGCTCAAATTGTGACAAAGTTACGCAAAAATAATGTAATGGCAAAACAAATGTCATTAAAAGGGGCTGAAAATGTGGAAAGAGAGAAAAAATCACGCGAAAGCGGGAAAATCCCCCGCTTCCGCGTGATGTCTGTGTGTGTCCGACAGATTATCTGTCCTTATACATAGATTCGTAATATTTCTCGTATTCACCGGAAGTGATGTTGTCCATCCACTCCTGGTTGTCAAGATACCAACGGACGGTTTTCTCTATGCCTTCCTCGAACTGGAGTGACGGTTCCCATCCGAGCTCGGCCTGGAGCTTGCGGGAATCGATAGCGTAGCGCAGATCATGTCCGGCACGGTCGGTGACGTAGGTGATGAGATCGAGCGACTGCCCCTCGGGATTGCCGAGCAGACGATCCACAGTCTTGATGATTACTTTGATGATATCGATGTTCTTCCACTCGTTGAAACCACCTATATTATATGTCTCTGCGATCTTTCCATTGTGGAAGATGGTATCGATGGCGCGTGCGTGGTCGACCACATATAGCCAGTCGCGGACATTCTCGCCCTTGCCATAGACGGGGAGTGGCTTGCGGTGACGGATATTGTTGATGAAAAGCGGTATGAGCTTCTCGGGAAATTGGTAGGGACCGTAGTTGTTGGAGCAGTTTGTGACGATGGTAGGCATTCCGTATGTGTCGTGATATGCTCTAACGAAGTGGTCGCTGGCGGCCTTGGAGGCTGAGTAGGGTGAATGGGGATTGTATTTGGTGGTCTCGAGGAAGAACTCAGTTCCGTAGGCATGATGATGTTCTGCCGAAGATGCGGTGGTGGTGAACGGCGATTCTATACCCTCGGGAGCCGTGAGCTCGAGCGCTCCGTACACCTCGTCGGTGGAGATGTGGTAGAATCTCTTCCCGTCATATTTCTCGGGGAGTGATTCCCAATAGATTTTTGCGGCCTGCAGGAGCGAGAGTGTACCCATCACGTTTGTCTTCGCGAATGTGAAGGGGTCTTTGATAGAGCGGTCGACATGACTTTCGGCCGCGAGATGTATCACCCCGTTGACCTCATATTCTTTCATGAGTGACAGCATCCTGTCGAAGTCGCATACGTCAGCTTTGACGAATGTATAGTTAGGTTTATCCTCGATGTCCTTGAGGTTGGCAAGATTGCCGGCATAGGTGAGTTTGTCGACGTTTATGATATGGTAGTCGGGATATTTGTTGACAAACAGACGCACTACGTGCGAACCGATAAAACCGGCTCCGCCGGTGATGATGATGTTATGCTTCATTTTGATTATATTCGATTTTATCATCGTTCCTGTCATGGAAGATGCCTGTTGTTTTTATTGAAGTCTCTATTTTGTTTGTGATCAGTGTGTTTGGAGGACAATCGACAGCTTTGTGCAGGATTGTGTCAGCACCGACGACACAGGAATCAGGAATGGACACATTCTTGTATATTTTACATCCGTTGGCAATCCATACATCATGCCCTATTCTGACCGGCCCGTAGGATCTGCTTTTTACCCCCCCCCGTTTTAATGTTTTTTAACGCATGGAAGTCGGTGTCGACTATTTGTGTATTCCATCCGACAAGAACATTATTGTCAAATGAGATAGAATGGTAACAGGCTAATTTCAAACCGGCGGTAGCTGTGAAATTATTACCAAATTCCAGAATCCCGTTATTACCAAGGGAAATTGCAGAGTCATTTCCAATATGAGCCTTTCCATTGAAAATGATGGAGCCACGGTTTTCAATCATGATGCCGTTGTCATGAAAAAGACTTACAGATTCAATCCCGAGTCTAATCATGCCAAATCTGACAGGCCCCTTTATCTTGAATTTACCGGATGTATTCCGCAGGTCTGCCTTATACAATATGATCGGTAATCTGCGAGCCTGAGAGAATGGAAGATGTCTGAAATTGAATATCAACGATGGGAGAAGTGCCCTGAGTATCCATCGCTTTTTCCAAACCTTGTTGATGAAGTCCATTCAGAAGCCAAGATTTTTTAGGCAGACTTTGAGTGAGTCGGTCCAATAAGGGACGTCTTTTCCAAAGGTGTCCTTGTATTTGGTCTTGTCAAGCACCGAGAATGACGGTCGTGTCACTTTCGATGGGAACTCGTCGGAGTGGCATGGCTTGATGTCGCAATTTTTGTTTCCGGCCATGCAGGCGATCATTTTTGTGAAATCATACCATGAGCATACTCCTTCGTTGGAATAGTGATATATACCCTCGTTGCCGTCAAACTTGCGGTTCGTCACGATGTCGAAGATTGCATCGGCAAGATCCTGTGCGTATGTCGGAGATCCTACCTGATCGAAAACCACTTTAAGCTCGGGCTTGGAGGATGTAAGGTTCAGCATGGTCTTCACGAAGTTCTTGCCATATTCGGAATACAGCCATGCGGTGCGGAAGATAAGCGCCTTGCATCCTGAATGAGCTATCGCTTCCTCGCCGTGGAGTTTGGTGACACCATAGACTCCTATGGGATTGGCCGGCTCGGTCTCGGTGTAGGGTGTGTTGCGTGTGGCTCCGCCGAATACGTAGTCTGTGGAGACATGGATGAGCGTGGCTCCGGCCGATTTGGCTGCGTTGGCGAGGTTGGCGACTGCCTTGGCGTTGAGAATTTCCGCGAATTCAGCATCGTCCTCGGCTTTGTCAACATTAGTGTAGGCAGCGCAGTTGACAATGACATTCACATCGTTCTCCTTCACCATCCGCGCCACAGCGTCAGCATCCGTGATATCAAGCTCGGCCACATCGGTGAAGATGTAGTTGTCGGTGGCGGCAGCAGCGGCATTGCGCAAGCAATTGCCCAACTGGCCGTTGGCACCGGTCACAAGAATATTCATTTCTATAATATATTTTGGAATAGACGGTGCAAAGTTATACAAAAATCAGATAAGGAGCAAATTCAGATTGTGTAGAGTGGAGTGGTGTCGAAACGCGGGAGCGGTATGAGGTTGAACTGGGGGGGCAGGGTGTCGGCAACGGATGGGATGAGATTGCCGATACGCACGATGCCGAGCGGTTCGAGTGCCTCGGCTACGGCCCGGAATGCCGTGGACGGTGTGTTGTTGTCATGGGAGAGATGACAGAGAAACACAGTCCGGAGTTTCGATGATAATATTGATGCGATGAATGTAGCCGTGACGGAATTATCAAGATGTCCGTTGTCGGCGCGGATCCTGGCTTTAAGATATTCGGGATATGGGCCACGGATGAGCATATCGAGATCGTAGTTAGCTTCGATCACGATAGTGTCGGCCAGGCGCATATAGTGGTCCACCCTCGGGGAGATACATCCGAGATCGGTGGCCACGGTGATGGCGCGGTCGCCATGGGTGATATGGAATCCTGCGTTGTCGGCTCCGTCGTGAAGCACCTCGAAGGGGGTGACGGTGAAGTTGCCGATCTGGAACGGGAATTCTTTGTAGACCGGTATGTGATAATCCTTTATACGGCGCGACACATTGTGGCGGCGCAGTATACCGTTGAATGTTCTTGGCGTGCAGTATAGTCTTATATGTCTGTTGCTACGGAGCAATGGGTAGGCTTGGGAGATGTGGTCGTGGTGATCGTGGGTGATGATGATCCCCTTCACGCGATCCATCGAAATTCCGTTTTTCTTCAATCCGAGAGTGACCTTCTGCGCATCGACCCCGGCGTCGATCAGAAATCCTCCGTCGCGGTCGCCGATGTATGCGCAGTTGCCGGATGAACCGCTGCCGAAACTAATGAAGAAGATCTTGTCGGTTGGCGACAGCGGTGGCATTTCGTCGATTGCTTTCTCCCGGGTGTAGCGTGCTGCGATCGTCTCCATCTCGTCCGGAGGGATGATGTCAAATCCCTTGTCCTGCCGTTCCTTGAAGTTGTCAAGGTCATCGAAGAGGCCGGGCTGTAAGGGTGATATTGCAGGCTTGCGTCGCATGGGTCGGATTGGAGTGTTAGCAGTAAAGAAGGAATATGGATGGAATTTTGTCGTAGTCGTATTTTCTTTTTGCCCAGATGGAGAGCGGAAGGGTGGTCACGGATTGTGACGGCCCGGTTATGTCGGCTGCCACACATAGCTTCATGCCGGAAGGGAGTGATGAGGTCAGTTCGGCGATAAGTCTGTTGTTCCGATATGGTGTTTCGATGAAGATCTGTGTCTGGTGCTCGGTGTGGATACGTCGCTCCATCTCACGCAGTTTTGCAGCGCGGGTTTTGGAGTCGTGGGGCAGATAACCGTTGAAGGCAAAGGTCTGTCCGTTGAATCCGGAAGCCATGAGCGACATGATTATGCTTGAAGGACCCACCATTGGAATCACTTCATAGCCTCTCTGTTGTGCCACAGCCACCAGTTCGGCTCCGGGATCGGCCACGGCCGGACAGCCGGCTTCGGAGATCACTCCGATAGACTCTCCGCGTTCCATCGGCGCAAGCATGGCCGGAATTTCTTCCGGAGGTGTATGCTCGTCAAGTGTTGTGAACGTAAGTCCATCAATGTTTATGTCCCTATCGCAGCGTTTCAGGAATCTGCGGGCCGAACGCACGTTTTCAACCACAAAATAGCGCAGCGAGCGGATCAGCTCGATGTTGGCTGCGGGAAGCACGGTCTCAACCGGTGCGTCGCTCATTGTGGATGGAAGCAGATAGAGTGGCATGGATATTTTATATATGTATCATCATCCTACGGAACCTTCGAGTGAGATCTGCAGCAATTTCTGGGCTTCGACTGCAAACTCCATGGGGAGTTTGTTCATCACTTCGCGCGCGTAGCCGTTGACAATTAAGGCTACGGCTTCTTCAGTGGGGATGCCGCGCTGATTGCAGTAGAATAGCTGATCCTCCGAGATCTTTGATGTTGTGGCCTCATGTTCCACAATCGATGAGTCATTGAGGATATCTATGTACGGGAATGTGTGGGCGCCGCATTTGTCGCCCATCAACAGCGAGTCACATTGTGTGTAGTTGCGGCAGTTGGATGCTTCGGGCGCGACTTTGACAAGTCCACGGTATGAGTTCTCGGAATGTCCGGCTGATATTCCCTTGGAGACGATTGTCGATGTGGAGTTTTTGCCGAGATGTATCATTTTCGTCCCGGTGTCGGCCTGCTGACGGTTGCGGGTGACGGCTACGGAATAGAATTCGCCGCGTGAGTAGTCACCTTTTAGTATACAGGAAGGATATTTCCATGTGATAGCCGATCCGGTCTCAACCTGGGTCCATGAGAGTTTCGAGTGGTCGCCGCGGCACAAGCCACGTTTAGTGACGAAGTTGTAGACACCTCCACGACCTTCGGCATCGCCGGCATACCAGTTCTGTACGGTGGAGTATTTGACTTCCGCACGGTCCTCAACCACGATCTCGACTATTGCGGCATGGAGTTGGTTCTCGTCACGCATCGGTGCGGTGCAACCTTCGAGATAGCTCACATAGGCATCGTCGTCGGCCACGATCAGAGTCCGCTCGAACTGGCCGGTTCCGGCAGCATTGATGCGGAAATATGTAGACAGCTCCATGGGACAGCGCACACCTTTGGGTATGTATACAAACGAGCCGTCGGAGAATACTGCCGAATTGAGGGCAGCATAGAAGTTGTCGCGGTAGCTGACCACGGATCCGAGATATTTCTTCACCAGATCCGGATAGTCTTTGACTGCCTCGGAGATCGAACAGAATATTATACCTTTCTCGGCCAGTTTCTCCCGGTGGGTGGTCTTGACACTGACAGAGTCCATCACGGCATCGACCGCCATTCCGGAGAGGAGTTTCTGCTCTTCCAGCGGTATGCCGAGACGGTTGAATGTGTCAAGAACCTGCGGATCCACTTCATCGAGACTTTTCGGCCCTTTTTTCGGAGCAGGTTCGGCATAGTAGCTGATTGCCTGAAAGTCGATCTCGGGGATGTCAAGGTGTGCCCATGTCGGCACCTTGAGGGTCTGCCAGTACCGGAAGGCTTTCAGCCGGAATTCAAGAAGCCATTCCGGCTCCTTCTTTTTTGCCGAGATCAATCGCACCACATCCTCGTTGAGCCCCGGAGGGATGATGTTGGTGTCGATGTCTGATGTGAAACCGAACTTGTAGTCTTCGGATGTCGCATCCTGAAGTATGTCGTTGTCGTCTTCTTTCATAGTTGCTGATTTGAAGAACCTTCAATATCGGTTGTCCCGGTTTCGTCCGGTGCTGCCGGGTGGTTGAGTATACCGAGGGCTTTAGGCGCAAGACCCACAACCCATTCCACCGGTTTGCCACCGGCGATTGTGGATGATCGCAGAAGTGCTCCGTCAGGCCATAAGGCGAGATACAGATTCATGATGAGGCTTATAGCCAGTCCCCATTTTAGGATACTTATCAACGCACCGCCCATGCGGTCGAGCGGACCGAGAAGCAGGGTGTGGGTGACGAGCTTCAAGAGCTTGGTCGCGAGTATCACCGCATAGTAGGCCACAATATATATACCGCAATATGCTATCACGGATGCCAAGATGCGTGACATAGTGGAATCTCCCTGTCCGGACGGCATTATCATGTCGGTCGCTGCGGATCCAAGAGCACGGCAGGCTATTATGGCTATGATAATGGCCGCAACAGACCCTACCTGGGCTATGAAGCCCTTACGGAATCCGAAGACTGCCGCTACAATGAATATTATCAGGAGAATTATGTCGATCAGTGGCATTTTTAATACTGTTTGGCTGCTTGCTTCGCTCCGAGTGTCTATCCGAGAGCCTCAAGATTGGCGCGCAGGGCGGCAAGCTTGGTTTCGGCATCGGCAAGTTTCTTGCGCTCGGCCTCTACAACGGCTGCAGGTGCATTTGATACGAAACGCTCGTTGGATAGCTTCTTCTCCACCGAGGTTTTGAATCCCTCGTAGTATTTTATATCCTTTTCGAGTTTGGCTTTCTCGGCTTCGACATCAATGCTGGAGAGTAGCGGGACATTGAATTCCGTGGTTCCGACAAGGAATGAAGCGGCTGCGGGATCCTTCTCGCTCACTGTCGCGGTCTCACCAAGCAACGCGAGTTTGGCTACGACAGGCGAGAGTGGAATTTCCGAGCCAATGGCATGGAGCGACAGAGCCTCGCGGTTGGGGATATTGCGCTGGGCGCGCACTCCACGCACACCGTTGACTATCTCCTTGGCAGTCTCCATGGTGGCAAGAAGATCTGTGTCGATCTCACCTGCCGCCGGCATCGAGGCATACATTATTGATTCGCCCTCCCGGCGGTCGCCTAAATGCTGCCACAGCTCTTCGGTTATGAACGGCATGAAGGGATGCAGCAGACGAAGCAGTGAGTCAAAGAAGTTGATTGTGGCCTCGTATGTTGCCTTGTCGACAGGTTTCTGATATTCAGGCTTGACCATCTCGAGATACCATGATGAGAATTCATCGCGGAAGAGACGGTAGGCAGTCATCAGTGCCTCGGAGATACGGAATTTGTCAAACGAGTCGTTGATCTCGGCCACACACTCGGATAGCTTGGAGCTGAACCACCTGATGGCAATGGCTGAACTTTCGGGCTGAGGAATATCGGTGCTGACTTCCCATCCCTTGACGAGACGGAATGCGTTCCATACCTTGTTGCAGAAATTACGCCCGTTCTCACATAGTTTCTTGTCGAAGAATATGTCATTGCCTGCGGGCGCGGACAGTATTATGCCCATTCGGACACCGTCTGCACCGTAGTCGGCTATCAGTTCCAGCGGATCGGGAGAGTTGCCGAGCTGTTTTGACATCTTGCGGCCTATCTCATCGCGGACAATGCCTGTGAAGTATACATTGTTGAAAGGCTGCTTGCCTAAGTATTCATAACCGGCCATGATCATACGGGCCACCCAGAAGAATATAATATCCGGGCCGGTGACAAGGTCGGATGTCGGATAGTAATATTTTATCTCCTCATTGTCGGGGTCGAGAATTCCATTGAACAGAGATATGGGCCATAGCCATGATGAGAACCATGTGTCAAGGCAGTCTTCATCCTGATGCAGGTCAGAGGCTTTGACCGCCGGATCCTTCTCGCGGGCAAGGGCAAGAGCCTCTTCCGGGGTCTCTGCGACCACAAATGAACCGTCGGGCAGATAATATGCCGGAACACGGTGTCCCCACCATAGCTGTCGGGATATACACCAGTCGCGTATGCCTGTGAGCCAGTTGCGGTAGGTGGTCTTGAATTTCTCAGGCACAAACTTGATCACACCATCCTCTACGGCTGCGAGTGCGGGCTCGGCAAGATGCTCCATCTTCAGGAACCACTGATCGCTGAGGCGTGGTTCGGTGACTGTGTCCTGATTGCGTTCCGAGTATCCCACCTTGTTCTCATATTCCTCGATTTTCTCGATCAGACCTGCATCCTGAAGATCCTTGGCTATCTGCTCGCGGCACGCGAATCGATCCATGCCGACGTACATTCCGGCAGCTTCGCTTATGGTCGCGTCGTCGTTGAAAATGTCGATGGTCTCAAGATTGTGCTTCTCTCCGAGCATATTGTCGTTCATGTCGTGAGCCGGAGTGACTTTGAGACAGCCTGTGCCAAAGTTTATATCCACGTATGTGTCCTCTATCACCGGGATCTCGCGGCCGACGAGTGGGACGATCACCTTTTTGCCACGCAGATGCTGATTTTTCGGATCTTCCGGGTTAATACACATGGCGGTGTCACCCATGATAGTCTCCGGACGGGTTGTGGCAACGATTGCATATCCGTCCTCGCCTACTATCTTGTAGCGAAGATAGTAGAGTTTGGAATGTTCTTCTTTATAGACCACCTCGATATCCGAAAGGGCTGTCTTAGCCTTCGGATCCCAGTTGACCATGCGCTTGCCACGGTAGATCAAGCCTTTGCGGTATAAATCTACGAATACGTGGATCACACTTTTTGATCTGATCTCGTCCATCGTGAACGATGTGCGTTCCCAGTCGCATGATGCTCCGAGTTTTTTGAGCTGTTCAAGGATTATGCCTCCATGTTTCTCTTTCCATTCCCATGCGTGTTTGAGGAATTCCTCACGCGACAGATCGCTTTTCTTGATCCCTTCCTTGGCGAGCTTGTTGACCACCTTGGCCTCTGTGGCGATGGCTGCATGGTCGGTTCCCGGAACCCAAAGAGCGTTTTTGCCCATCAGGCGGGCGCGGCGCACGAGGATGTCCTGAATGGTGTTGTTGAGCATATGGCCCATGTGCAGGATGCCGGTGACATTAGGCGGCGGAATGACGATGGTGTAAGGCTCGCGGGCATCCGGTTCGGAGTGAAACAGGCGATGAGCCATCCAGTAGTCATACCATTTATCCTCGACAGCGCGGGGATCGTATTTCGTGGCTAATTCTTCCATTACTTTGGTCTGTTTGCAATTTTGTGCAAAGGTAGTAAAAATAGGCGATATGTTTATGAAAAGAGAAAAATATCAGCAGGAAATTTTGTCGTGTTGGTAATATATTTTAACTTTGCATTAACTTAATATTTTTAACAAGATGAAAAAGATAGCGTTTTTCCTGATGCTTTTGTGCATCACAGTCTCTGCAAGGGCTCAGTTCTATGCCGGAGGCACCTTCGGAATCCAGGTGAATCATGTAAGCACAGATGGCATATCCGCCACAATGTCAGCTTTTGCTATCTCTCCTGAGGCCGGCTACGATATAAATTCGACTTGGGCTGTTGGTATCACCATCCCTGTCGGTTTCCAGCACACCGACAGCTATGACGTGACCACTGTCGGTATCCTTCCCTATGTGAGAGGTACATTTGCCAGCGTCAGCATTGTCGATTTCTTCGGTGAGCTTGCTCTTGGATACGGACATGAATCATCGGAAGGATATGGCGTCGGAGGTTTCGATTCCGTGATTCGTCCGGGTCTGAAGATCAATCTTAACGACAAGTTCTCTCTGATAGCACGTACCAATCTGTTGAGCTATAGCCACTATGATGGTGCCAATGGTATTGGATTCGCTATCAATGGTGGATTCGAACTCGGCTTCAAGGTGAGCTTATAAGTCAAATAAGGTGACAGTATAAAAATGGCCGGCTCCACATTTGGGGAGTACGGTCATTTTTGTCTGAAAGAGTTTCGGATTGTATAAGTTTATTCGTATTTTTGTGGATCGAAGGTGAAAGAATAATGACAGGAAAAAACTATATCATAGTTGTCGCTGCCGGCAGCGGGTCGAGATATGGAGGCGACCTTCCCAAGCAGTTCTGCGATCTCAGGGGTCGCCCTCTGCTCATGACCACTATCGAGCGTGTGCATGATTGCGCTCCCGATGCTGAGATTCTGTTAGTGCTCAGCGGATCGATGATCTCTTTCTGGAGGGAGATATGCGGTGTGCTCGGATTCAATGTACCGTTCACAGAGATAGAAGGAGGGGCTACCAGAGCACATAGTGTGAAGAATGCGCTTCAGGCGATCGATCCGTCCACTGTCGGTTGGATAGCGGTGCATGATGCGGCACGCCCCATGGTGACTAAAGATATGTTCAGCCGGCTCGTTGACGCTCTGCCAGGCTGTTCGGGGACTATCCCTGTCATCCCTGTCACTGATTCACTTCGCGTGGTTGAGCCGGATGGATCATCTCACTCGGTGGACCGTTCGAGGCTTCGCGCCGTGCAGACCCCGCAGCTTTTCGACGGCAGGAAGCTTATTGCTGCCAACAATCGGGAAATACTGCCGACATTCACTGATGACGCTTCGGTGATGGAAGCGGCCGGATACGTGGATCTTCGTCTTACAGAGGGGGATCCGCGTAATATAAAGGTTACGAATCCCGGTGATATGGATATCGTGGAACTCTATCTGCGCTGACCGTGGACAGGCTGAGGAATACCGACATAAAGTTTCTGCGCGGGATGGGTCCGAAGCGGGCCGAGCTTCTTGAAAAGAATCTCGGGATAAGAACCTATCATGATCTGCTATATCATTTTCCCACCCATTACATTGATCGCACCACTATCCGGCGCATTGCTGATTTCGAGGGTGATGATATGCCGTCCGTGCAGGTGAAGGGTAAGTTTGTGACATTCACGGTGCAGGGTGAAGGAGCCAAGACGAGACTTGTAGGTCTGTTTTCCGATGGTTCAGGTGTGATGGAGGTCGTATGGTTCAAGCGCATCAAGTCTCTGCGTGAGCATTACCATACCAATACCGAATATGTGGTGTTCGGCAAACCGTCGCAGTTCAACGGACGCTGGAGCATGGTGCATCCGGAAGTGGATCTGCCCGGGGCACCGGGAGCACAGGAGGGATTCCGGGGAGTATATCCGCTTACGGAGCAGTTGCGGACACGAGGAATCTCGTCGAAGACATTCTCAACCTCTGTCATGGCAATACTCGGAGGAATCACGATGCTTGCGGAGACACTTCCGCAACACATAATATCACGCCATAATCTTATGGGGATCCGGGAAGCTTTGGTCAATATCCATAATCCGGTGTCGCCGGCGTTGCTTGACAGGGCGCGGTTCCGGCTGAAATTCGAGGAACTTTTCTATCTTCAGCTCGACATACAGCGGTATGCCCGCAGGAGATCGAGCACAACCCAGGGATTCTTCTTCCCGAGAATCGGACGGTTCTTCAATACTTTTTACTCCGATTTCCTGCCGTTTCCTCTCACCGGTGCGCAGAAGAGGGTTATAAAGGAGATACGGGGCGATATGGCTACCGGTCGTCAGATGAACCGTCTGCTCCAAGGAGATGTGGGCAGCGGCAAGACACTCGTAGCACTTCTTACGATGCTCATAGCGATCGATAACGGGACGCAGGCCTGCCTGATGGCTCCTACTGAGATCCTTGCCACACAGCATTATGAGACAATATCAAAAATGGTGGCACCGATGGGCGTGAACGTAAGGCTTCTCACCGGATCGACACGCAAGAAGGCCCGTGAGGAGATCGACACGCAGCTTAAAGATGGCTCCCTGCACATACTGATAGGAACCCATGCGGTGATAGAGGATCGGGTGAAGTTCCGCAATCTCGGATTTGTGGTGATAGACGAGCAGCATCGTTTCGGTGTGGCACAGCGCGCGCGTCTGTGGACAAAAAATATCATTCCGCCCCATGTCCTCGTCATGACCGCCACTCCTATCCCGCGCACGCTTGCCATGACTGTCTATGGCGATCTGGATGTAAGCGTAATAGATGAACTCCCGCCCGGAAGGAAGCCGGTACAGACCTTGCTCAGATATGATGAGGAGCGTTTCGCCACATATCAGGGGATCGGGAGGCAGCTCCGGAAAGGTAGGCAGGTATATATAGTGTATCCTCTGATAAAGGAGAACGAGAAGCTTGACCTGCGGTCGCTTGAGGAAGGATATGAGATAATATGCGATACATTCAGGGATTATAAGGTGGCGTTTCTGCACGGGAAGATGAGACCGGAGGAAAAGGACTACCAGATGCAGCTCTTTGCCTCCCATCAGGCGGATATATTGGTGAGTACGACAGTGATCGAAGTAGGTGTCAATGTGCCGAACGCTACAACCATGGTCATAGAGAATTCCGAAAGGTTCGGTCTTTCGCAGCTCCATCAGCTCCGCGGGCGTGTGGGGCGCGGAGGGGAGCAGAGCTACTGTATATTGATGACCAAACGCAAGATCGCCAAGGACACGCGTAAGCGACTTGAGCTGATGACAGCCACGACCGATGGCTTCGAGATAGCCGAGGCAGATATGCAGATGCGCGGGCCGGGTGATATAGAAGGGACGATGCAGAGCGGAATCCCGTTTGATCTCCATATAGCCAATCTCGCTACCGACGGTCAGATCGTGCAGCTTGCGAGAGATGCCGCCTGTGAGGTACTTGATGCCGATCCGTCACTCACGTCCCCTGAAAACTCATTGCTGGTAAGACAGCTCGCACTCCTTTCTTCAAGAATCAAAGATTGGTCAAGAATTTCATGAATACAGATGAGAAATATATGCGGATCGCGCTTGACGAGGCGCGGGCTGCGCTTGAGGCTGACGAGGTACCCATCGGTGCGGTAGTTGTGTCGCCACGCGGTATGGTGATCGGACGGGGACACAATCTTACCGAATCCCTATGTGATGTTTCGGCTCATGCCGAGATGCAGGCGCTTACAGCGGCCGCCCTGACCCTTGGTGGAAAGTATCTGCAGGGATGCACTCTGTATGTCACGGTCGAGCCGTGTCTGATGTGTGCCGGTGCGATCGGATGGGCTCAGGTCGGACGGATTGTGTATGGCGCGCCGGATCCCAAGCGCGGCTACAGATCATATCTTCCCTCGAAATCTCCTTTTCATCCCAAGGCAACGGTGACGGAAGGGGTGCTCGAAGAGGAATGTTCGTCTCTTATGCGTTATTTCTTCAGGAACAAAAGATAAAATATGATAAGATGAAAAAGAAACTTGTGATTTCCTCCGGTGCCGGTATCAGCGCAGAGAGTGGTATCTCCACATTCCGTGATGCCGACGGGCTTTGGGAGAATTATCCGGTGATGGAAGTATGTAGTGCCGACGGTTTCGCGCGGAATCCGGCTCTGGTCCATCAATTCTATAATGACAGACGCAAGCAGCTCGTGAGATGCCGGCCGAACGCTGCCCACCGGGCACTTGTAGAACTTGAGAAATGGTATGATGTCTATGTTATAACCCAGAACGTCGATGACCTACACGAACGTGCCGGTTCATCAAACATCCTGCATCTTCACGGAGAGCTGATGAAAGCCAGGTCGTTGTCTGATCCGACCAAACTGTACACTCTTGATGAGGAGCATCTCGAGACATCGCCATCCATGCGTATGCCTGATGGCGACAGGGTGAGACCGCATATTGTGTTCTTCCAGGAGGCTGTGCCTAATATCGAACGTGCCATTGAATGGGTATCGCAGGCCGATATCTTCGTGGTGATAGGTACTTCGCTGGCGGTCTATCCTGCTGCAAGCCTGCTTCACTATGTACGCCCGGGAATTCCGGTCTACTATATTGATCCACGTCCTGCATCGGTTCCTGCATCGGTCCATACAATTCCGCTTCCGGCTACAAAAGGAATGGAACAACTTGTTTCAATTTTGAAGCCAAAAGAGTGAGTATTAACAAGTTTTAACATCGGGGGGGGGTAAAATTGGATTTTATGTTTTAAATTTGCGCTTGTAAAAAGAATGCTTCAATTAGATTAATGTCAACAAAAAGTTAGGTTAAAGCACGGAGGCAGCCGGGAGGCTCCCTCCGTTTTCCATAAATTTACGGAATATACTTGCAAAAATCTTTGTTTGAACCTTCAAATGTGAGAAATTGTTAAATAATAGGCGGTAATTTGGGAGTTTTCGCTAACTTTGCCGTCTGAAATGAGTGAAGACCTGCATAGCGGGCGGGCTTTTGCGTTCAACCACATTGTATTATATGAAGAACCTCGTCATTGTTGAGTCTCCGGCAAAGGCCAAGACTATAGAAAAATTTCTCGGAAAGGATTTCAAGGTTATGTCCAGCTATGGTCATATCCGGGATCTGCGGAAGAAAGATATTTCCATTAAGGTTGACTCAGATTTCCAGCCGGTCTATGAGATTCCGGCAGACAAGAAGACTCTTGTGGCAGATCTGAAGAAGGCGGCCAAGAGTGCTGATGTAGTTTGGCTCGCATCTGATGAGGATCGTGAGGGAGAGGCGATCGCATGGCATCTGTATGAGGTGCTTGGGCTGAAGCCTGAAAATACCCGCCGCATAGTGTTTCATGAAATAACGAAGAATGCAATTCTCCATGCCATAGAGAATCCGCGTGAGATAGATATAAATCTGGTTGATGCCCAGCAGGCACGGCGTGTGCTTGACAGGATCGTTGGATTCGAGGTGTCTCCTGTGTTGTGGAAGAAAATCAAACCCGCTTTGTCGGCCGGACGTGTGCAGTCGGTGGCTGTCAGGCTCATCGTTGACCGGGAGAATGAGATAAATGCTTTCAAATCCGAACCATATTTCCGTGTCACCGGTAAGTTCCTCCTTCCGGACGGAACCGGAATAGAAGCCGAACTTTCGCAGCGTCTGGTAGATGAGAAGAGTGCGAGGGAATTTCTCGAAGTCTGTGGAAAGTCGGAGTTCTCAGTCGGAGAGATCAATGTCAGACCGATCAAGAAGTCACCCGCTCCTCCGTTTACTACCTCTACCCTCCAGCAGGAGGCCGGCAGAAAGCTCGGGTTCTCCGTGTCACAGACAATGATGATAGCCCAGAAACTCTATGAGGCCGGACATATCACCTATATGCGAACTGACTCTCTGAATCTGTCTTCGTTGGCTCTTAATACGTCGGCTGACCTGATCAGGAATGAACTCGGTGAGAAATATTTGAAAACCCGGCGTTACCATACGTCGTCGAAGGGTGCGCAGGAGGCTCATGAGGCCATCCGTCCCACATATATAGACAGGGAGACAGTGGACGGTACCGCACAGGAGAAAAAGCTTTATCGTCTGATACGTCTGCGCACGCTCGCGTCGCAGATGGCTGATGCGGAAATAGAGAAGACCTCTGTCGAAATCATGGTGTCAGGCCGTAAGGAGCATTTCACTGCCACAGGCGAGGTGATCAAGTTTGACGGTTTCCTCAGACTCTATCTTGAGGGGACAGATGATGATACGGACGGAACCCAGGATTCATCTATGCTCCCGCGCATGACTTCCGGGGAGCATCTTGTGATGGACGGAATGACGGCTACCGAGAGGTTCACCCTCGCTCCTCCGCGCTATACTGAGTCGTCGCTCGTAAAGAAGATGGAAGAACTCGGCATAGGCCGCCCTTCGACATACGCACCAACGATTTCCACCATACAGCACCGTGAATATATAGTGAAAGGTGAGAAGCCCGGAGTGAAGCGCGACTATGAGGTGCTGACTCTTGACAAGAAAGGGAAGATAACCTCAAAGGTGAAGAGTGAGAATGTCGGGGCCGACAAGGGTAAGCTTATCCCTACGGATACGGGTGTGATCGTCAATGAATTCCTGACCAAAAACTTCCCCGATATCCTTGACTATGATTTCACTGCCGGTATGGAAGCTAAGTTTGACCGGATAGCGGAGGGCGACAGCAACTGGAACAGCGAGATATCATCGTTCTATGGCAAGTTCCATCCGGAAGTCGAGAAGGCAAATGATCTCCACACAGAGCGCAAGGTGGGAGAGCGTATTCTTGGTGAAGATCCTGCTACCGGACTACCGGTGGCTGTAAAGATCGGCCGTTTCGGCCCGATAGTCCAGATCGGAGCCTCGGAAGGGGCGGAAAAACCCCGGTTTGCATCTCTGCGCAAGGATCAAAGTGTGTTTGACATCACTCTTGAGGAGGCTCTGAAGCTTTTTGAACTTCCACGCGAAGTAGGTGAGTTCGAGGGCAAGACCGTTGTGGCGGCTGTGGGTAGGTTTGGACCTTACATACGTCATGACGGCAAGTTTGTGTCCATACCCAAGGATCTTTCTCCCACAAGCATCACATTGGAAGAGGCCGGGAAGCTTATCCTCGCGAAACGCATGGCGGATAGCAATAAGGTGGTCAAGACGTTTGAAGAGGCTCCGGAGATCAGGATACTGAATGGGCGTTACGGTGTCTATATCGCCTGCGACAAGACCAACTATAAGATTCCCAAGAGCGTTGCGGATCCGTCGGCGCTGACTCTTGATGAAGTCAAGGCCATCATGGCAGATCAGGAGAATGCACCCAAAAAGCCGGTACGACGCACGGCGACACGTAAAAAATCCTGATTATGCCGGGAAGAACTGCAAAAAAGACGGGTGTTGAGCGCAGGACGTTCAAACCCGATGTGATAGAGATATATAGTGTGACTGAGGAAAAGCCTCTTCTGGAATTCCTCATTTCGGTCATGAAAGACCGCAAGCGCACGGTGATAAAGAGCCTTCTTGCCCATAATCAGATAGCGGTCAACGGTATTCCTGTCAGACAGTTTGATACTCCATTGAAACCGGGAGACGAGGTGAAGGCTAATCTCACACGTGAATTTCGGGTTTTCTACAACAGGAGGTTGAAAATCGTCTATGAGGACGACGACATAATTGTGGTCAACAAAGGATACGGTCTGCTGTCGATGGGTAATGACAAGGTGAAGGATGGGACTGCCTATTCTATACTGAAGGAATATTTGAAATGGCAGGATCCGCGCAACAAGCTCTTCATTGTCCATCGTCTGGATCGTGACACTTCGGGGCTGATGGTATTTGCCAAGAATGTGGAAGCCAAAGAGAAACTTCAGCACAACTGGAACAATATGGTGATCTCCCGTAAGTATCTTGCTGTCGTCGAGGGTCAGCCTGATCCGGCAGACGGGGAGGTGAGAAGCTATCTTGCCGAAAACTCACGATATGAGGTCTACTCTACTGACAATCCTGACGAGGGTCAGCTTGCCGTGACCCGTTACCGTACTCTTAAAAGCCGTAACGGTTACTCTCTGATGGAGGTCGAGTTGGATACTGGAAGGAAGAACCAGATCCGTGTCCACATGAAGGATCTCGGCCATCCTATCGCAGGCGATCGCCGGTATGGAGCCGGAGTTTCGCCAATACATCGTATGGCTCTCCATGCACAGACGCTGCGGTTCATACATCCGATTACGAGGAAAGATATGAATTTCTCCACTCCGGTTCCGGCGGCGTTTGACAAGATGGTGAAGTAGGGGAGAGATATCTCTAACTTTTTTCATCATGCTTTTGTTATATTTTTGTGAATAAGAATGTTCCTGAAATACAACAAAGCGGATCACATCCTGTCAGGGCAGGAGAGATAGTGAAAATATTATTGTCGGTAGCCATATCGGCGATAATGGTTCTATGGCTTTTTCATAAGGTTGATTTCCATCAGATCAAGACGATTGTGGAGCGTGGTGTCGACTACCGCTATATTTTCGTCATGATGCTTCTCACAATGCTGTCACATATAATAAGGGGTATCCGTTGGGGAATTCAGCTCCGAGCAGCCGGCATACCGCGTATTCCGGTGGTTGCGGAGAGTGTATCCATATTCGGAGCATACGCGCTCAATCTTGTTTTCCCGTTTCTCGGAGAGGCTTGGAGATGTGTGTATATAAGCAACCGCGAGAGATGCAAGCTCTCCACTGTGGTCGGTACAGATCTCGGCGATCGTGCATCCGATGGAATCATGATTCTACTTATTGTATTTCTTACGATGATAGTTGCGCGTCCGGCCATCGACAGTTTTCTTGACCGATACAAGATGGGTGAGGATATCGCACGTTTTTTCTCCGACGGAACGGTGTGGATGTGGATGGCGGTGATTATCGTGCTTGTAGCCACCATGGTTCATGTGTTCCGTAATACGGTGTTCATGCAGAATGTTGAGGCATCTGTCCGGAGGTTGTGGTCCGGGTTCGCAGTGCTTTTCCACATGAAAGGTACCGGTATGTATATTGTGCTCACTCTTGCTATATGGATCTGCTACTTTCTCCAGACCTACGTCTGTTTCTTCGCATTTCCGTTCACCCGGGAGCTCATCACGGGTCACGGATATGTGCTCGGGTTTATACCCGGACTGGTGGTCTTCGTGTTCGGATCGTGCAGTATGGGAATCCCGTCCAATGGTGGACTTGGCGCGTGGAACATAGCGGTTATGTTTGCCCTGAGCCTGTTCGGAATCAGCGACAGCGATGGAGCGGCCTACTCGATAGTATGCTGGAGCTTCCAGACACTCATGCTTGTGCTTTGTGGCATATTCAGCGCTGTCTACATAATGTCGTCACGCCGGGAGGCCGCTGTCAGTTCTCCTTCATCAGCGGCAGGTGCCAGCCATAATGCAGAGCCCCCCAGCGGAGAAAGAGAATAGTGAACGCGCAGCAGCTCTGACATAGCAGCTCACCTCCGCCGGTGAACATCACTATCCAGAATACGAGTCCTCCGGCTATGCAGGCGGTGGCATATATGTCCTTGCGGAAGAAAAGCGGTTCCTCATTGATGAAAATATCGCGGAGCACACCGCCGAATGAGCCGGTGATCATACCCATGATTATCGCTACCCACATCGGGAATCCATAGGCAAGACTTTTCTGAAGTCCGGTCAGTACGAACAGAGCCAGGCCGACTGCATCGAACATGAAAAGTGACCGGGAGTCGGATGTCAGCACCCTCTTGAACATCACAACTATCACAAACGCGAGACCTGTCACCGCAAGATACATCCACGAGGCCATCCAGAACACCGGCGCACCAAGCAGAAGATCGCGGATCGTACCTCCTCCGATCGCGGTGACAACACCAACGGTGTAGGCTCCGAACCAGTCGAATCTCTTACGCGCAGCCAACCGTATACCGCTTACCGCAAAGGCAAGTGTACCGATCACCTCGATTATGAAATATAGAGTGGATTCCATCGGTTCAATCAATCTTTGGCTCCTTTATGATAATAACGGCATACATCTGTAAGCCCACAATTCAGACAGTCAGGTCTGCGGGCTTTGCACACGTAGCGTCCGTGGAGTATCAGCCAATGATGGGCCTTGGGTATGAGCTTTTCCGGAATGTATTTTACGAGTGTTTTCTCTGTTGAGAGTGGAGTGCGGCTATTGGTCGTAAGTCCGATGCGTTCGCTCACCCGGAATACGTGGGTATCCACCGCCATGGCAGACTGTCCGTAGACGACCGCGAGAATCACGTTGGCTGTTTTTCTCCCTACTCCGGGGAGAGACATGAGCTGATCTATGTCCGCAGGTACTTCACCTCCGAAATCTTCCACAAGCTTGCGGGCCATTCCGGCAAGTGACTTGGCCTTGTTGTTTGGATACGAGACGGATCTGATGTACGGGAAAATCTCCTCGGCCGTGGCGACGGCCATGGATTCCGGTGTGGGAAATGCCTCGAATAGAGGAGGAGTGATCATGTTGACGCGCTTGTCGGTGCATTGGGCGGAGAGTATCACAGCCACAAGAAGCTGGTATGGATTCTTGAAGTGTAACTCTGTCTCAGCTACCGGCATCGCTGTCTCAAACCATCCGAGCACACGGCGATAACGTTCCTTGATTGTCATACGGAGTGGCAAAAAAGGACAGGCCTTACGTCAGTGTGCGGATTTGAATTCCTCGAGGAAACGGACATCGTTTTCCGAGAACATTCTGAGATCCTTCACCTGATATTTCAGGTTTGTGATGCGTTCCACGCCCATGCCGAGTGCGAATCCGCTATATTTCTTGGAGTCGATTCCGCAGGCATCGAGCACATTCGGATCCACCATACCGCATCCGAGGATTTCCACCCATCCTGTATGCTTGCAGAAAGAGCAGCCTTTGCCTCCGCAGAGATTACATGATATATCCATCTCGGCAGAAGGTTCGGTGAAGGGGAAATAGCTTGGGCGCAGACGTATCTTGGTCTCTGGACCGAACATCTCGCGGGCAAAATACAGCAGGGTCTGACGGAGGTCTGCGTATGTGACGTGCTCGCTGACGTAGAGAGCCTCAACCTGATGGAAGAAGCAGTGTGCGCGTGCTGAGATAGCCTCGTTGCGATATACACGTCCGGGACAGATAATACGGATAGGCGGTTGGGTCTTTTCCATCACGCGGCTCTGGACAGATGAAGTGTGGGTGCGGAGGAGCACATCCGGATTACGTCCGATGAAGAATGTGTCCTGCATATCGCGGGCAGGGTGATCCTCGGCAAAGTTGAGCGAGGAGAACACGTGCCAGTCGTCCTCTATCTCCGGGCCTTCGGCCACGGTGAATCCCAGTCGCGAGAATATGGATATGATCTCATCCTTGACAAGTGAGAGTGGATGGCGTGTGCCGAGTGGCATCGGCGCGGCCGAGCGGGTGAGATCGAGATCGGTATCTACGGTATCGGTATTCTCAAGAGCCTCTCGCAGGGAGTTGATACGTTCGGAGGCAAGAGTCTTGAGTTCATTGAGTTTCTGTCCCAGTTCGCGTTTCTGTTCTGCGGGTACTGTGCGGAAGTCCTGCATGAGAGCTGAGACAGCCCCTTTTTTGCTAAGGTATTTTATGCGGAGAGCCTCCACTTCCTGTATGTCGGATGCGGAGAGACCTTCGATTTCAGCTTTGAGTTGGTTTATCTTGTCAATCATGATGCAAAGTTACAAAAATACTCGCAATTAGCGTTTTTTTGGAGCTGTTTTTTCCTCATCGGCAAAGCGGTTGGGGAAGTCGATGTGTACTTTAGGCCGGCTCATGGCATATATGACAAGCGCGATGCCGGCCACTATGAACGGGATGCTCAGCCATTGTCCCATATTGAGGGTCATAGTCTCTTCAAAGGCGACCTGCGGGTTCTTGATGAATTCAATAAGGAAACGCGGGATGAATATACCCATGAAGAACACTCCGAATATGAGTCCCGGACGAGTCTCGGCATTTTTCTTCCAGTACATCCACATCAGCAGTGCGAACAGAGCGAAGTAACAGAGAGCTTCGTATATCTGGGTAGGATGGCAGGCTTGTCCATAGTAAAGCTCGTGCCATTCGCGTGAACGTACAAACATGAATCCCCATGGCAGGGTGGTAGCGTGGCCGAAAATCTCGGAATTCATCAGGTTGCCGAGACGTATGAGTCCGCCTACAAGAGCAATGGGGATAACCAGACGGTCGAATGTCCATAGCGGGTTACGCTTGGTGGTGATCAGGGAGTACATCAGCACGCCGATTATGATGCCGATCGTGCCGCCGTGGCTTGCGAGTCCGCCATGCCATACGTATAGGATCTCGATGGGGTTCTGCTTGTAAGAGTCCCATTCATAGAAGAACACATGGCCGAGACGGGCACCTATTATTGTTCCTGCCACTGTCCAAAGAAGCAGTAGTCCGAGCCATCGTTCGGGTGCCCCCTCATGGCGATATATCCGGGCTTCTATCTCATAGCCCACGAGAAATCCCACCATGAAGGCGAGACTGTACCAGCGTATTGCGACAGGACCGATATTGAACCATACGGGATCGGCTGTCCATGTGATGAAGTCGAGCATGATCAGTTGATGAAATTTGTGCAAATTTACTTTAAATGGTGTGGTAAATCAAAAATCTTCCCTATTTTTGCTAAAAATTAACATGATTATGGAAATAGGAACATGGTGGACCGCTCCGGCAGAGAGCGAATCGGGGCGTCTGATAATGGTCACTGGTCGTAAAGATATAGAGAAGTATCGCACCAATCCCCGCTTCAAGATACGCATAGAGGTAACATGGAAATATGAAGGAACCGCTGACGGTATGCCTGATCTGTCCACGTCGAAGATGATGGAGGAGGTGCAGGATGTATTGCAGGAAGTGTTTCGGAAGGATCCGGTGGCGGTGCTGACAGGCATCTATACCGGCGACGGATCCCGTGACTGGATTTTCTATGCTACATCCACTCATATATTCGGAAAGAAACTCAACGAGGCCCTCGAAGGTTTCCCGCTCCTCCCCATCATGGTGTATTGTGAGAATGATCCCGACTGGGAGGCGTATGATGAGATGGCTGAGGCGGAGATCAAGCTTGACTGACCCAGCATTGGATAGCTGAACGTGAAAAGCGGTTTGCAGCGAGATGCTGCAAACCGCTCCTCACGTTTCAACTATTTATTTATGAGAGCCTCTATGCCCAATTTCACAACTCGATATAGAGGACGAGGGATGCATAGAACCGAAGCTCTGCATCTTCTCGAGAAGATGCTTTTCCTGCTTCGTTCACTTATAAAACAATCTTGAAACGTGTTTGGTCTGTGCTATACCGCTAAAAGTGATTAAAAAACCCTAATACAAGGCCTTGTATTAGGGTTTTTATTCAATTTTGTAAGGAAAAAGAGGCGAGTGGAGGGATATTTGATCCGGAATCAGAACTCCCGGAGAGCGTCGCGTCCCTCCATCCATGCGATCATGTTGATCACAAGGAAGTTCCAATTCTGGAATCCCTTGTTGATGATCGGTTCGCCTGAGTCGGGATTATAATATTCGTGGAGAGCACCTTCCGATTCGAAATCACGACCGAATAGCGCGATGGTTTTCTCAGCCATGTCCCGCGCTTCCGATTCATATCCATAGTTGAGCAGCGCGCGGAACACCATGTAGTTTGACACGCCCCAGATGGGTCCTTGCCAGTTTGATGGGTTGTGGGATGCGGCCATATTGTACATCTTCTCAAGCTTTGAGAGTGTGCGGATTCCGTAGGGTGCGTTGAATGTGCGTGTGTCGGCGTAGTTTTCCGCAACCATCCTTGAGGCTTGCTCGGGAGTGGCGATACCAGCCCACATGGCCATGAAGCCTGACCATACGCCTATACGCTGGATGAGGGCGGAGTATGTTCGGGGCATACCGCTGTGGAGCACCATCTCGTTGCCGAATATAATGGACGGTTCGTTGGATATGGGAAGCAGGTTGAGATCAACCGAATAGTAGAATCCGTCCTTCTCGTCCCAGCAGTGTTCCCTTACAGCCTGCCTGAGGGTCTCGGCTTCCGACTCATATTTCTCGGCCTGACCGGAGAGTCCGAGACGTTCCGACAGATATGCCATCGCACAGAGTTCGCGATACATGAGGCTATTGAGAAAGATGGATGCCGAGCTGCGTTTCGGTCGGTAGAATGTAGATGGGTCGTTGTCGACACCTATGGCCAGATCATCCTGCCAGAACAGCAGTCCGGTCTCGAGGTGACGGTGGTGCGTGAGGTAGTTGTCAATGAATGCCTGCATCAAAGGGAATTTTTCAGCTAACCATGATGCATCTCCGTCGTTCTGCTGCGTGAGAAACGCTGCGTGTTGGGCTATCACCGGTTTGTGCATATTCGTGGCGTATATGTCGGCCGGCTTGATCTTTGCCGGATCACTCTCTTTTGTGATGCACATGGGCATATATCCGTCCTCGCCGGTGTGGAGCAGGAAGTTGAGCACACATCCCTGTTCGTATTTCAGGGCCTCTTTCTTGTCAGCCCCGGTTCCGCAGTCGTGGAGGATCTGCCGTAGTGCGATGTCCGTAAGCCATGAGTCCCAGTCCCACAGGACGTTCGGATATCCGTTTGATCCCGGAGTGATGTATGGGTATTGCAGGGCGCCTCCGGAAGGGTCGCGGAACATCTGCTTATAATCCTTGTAGATGTATTCCTTGCAGAGTCCCATGTATTTCGATGTGGAGGACGTGTCGACTGCATTTCCGGCATGACATTGCGCAGTCATACATACTGTGACAATGATGAGTGATAATATATTTTTCATGGTTTGAGGTATTGTTCAGGGATCATCTTATAAGAAAAAAGCGAGACTATCCGGTCTCGCCTTCGTGACTCCTACAGGATTCAAACCTGTAACCTTCTGATCCGTAGTCAGATGCT
>CAZKIE010000005.1:0-146439 GCA_964552825.1 uncultured Staphylococcus sp.
CTATGGTGGAATTTTTGTCCTCATTTTACTTGCGTATTAATATAGTTCGTTACACATAGAGATCATACATTATATATGCCACTCTTATATCCGGCGAGATTGACCGGATCTGTGAACCATTGTATTGTTCTGGTCAATCCCTCTCGTATATCATACTGCGGTCTCCAGTCTGTCAGGGAGGTAATCAGGGTATTGTCGCCACACAGTCTGAATACCTCGCTGCCGGAAGGGCGCAGACGGGCAGGATCAACGACATATTCCACACCCCGACCCATTATCTCAGCAATAAGCCGGAAGGTATCACTCATGCTGATCTCCGTTCCTGTCGCTATATTTATTTCCCTACCCTCGATGCCCTCGGCTTCTCCTAAGGCGATGAATCCGGCAGCCGTGTCAAGTACAAAATTGAAGTCTCTTGTCGGGCTGAGATCTCCGACTTTAATCTTTGTCTCTCCATTTGCGATCTGCGAAATAATGGTAGGTATTATCGCACGGGCACTCTGACGCGGTCCATACGTATTAAACGGCCTTGCCACAACTACCGGCAGGTCAAACGCATTGTGGAAGCTGAGGGCAATTGCGTCCGCACCGATTTTTGTTGCGCTGTATGGCGACTGTGGTTGCTTTGGATGACTTTCATCTATCGGTACACGCAACGCCGTTCCGTATACCTCGCTTGTAGATGTAACCACCAACCGACGCACTCCGTTGTCCCTTGCCGCCTGACAGATATTCAGCGTTCCCTTTATATTTGTATCTACATAGCTATCAGGTGCGATATAGCTGTACGGAATAGCTATCAAAGCCGCGAGATGATATATCGTATCCACACCACGGGATATCACCCTGCATAGGTTCGGATCACGCACATCACCTGTAACGACTTCGAGATCCGGATTATGAATACCCTCAAGCCAGCCCCAGTTGTTGAAGGAATTATACTGGCTGAGAGCCCGCACTGCATAGCCCTTCAAGAGAAGAGCTTCTGTCAGATGCGAGCCGATAAATCCGTCAGCTCCGGTGACAAGTACTTTTTTCTTATGTTGATTCATGGCTTTCAATAGGCTTTTTTCAAATAGTATAGATATCTGACACCATCGGGCGACACTCGTTCGAGCTCCATTTCTCCTGATGTCAGTCTTATTATATTCAGATCTGTGACACCTCCTTTGACGAGATGCAGATTTTCCGGAGGATCATAATAGACCGGTCCGTCATTGCCGGTATAGCTGAAATTAAGCTTCAATTCGTCACCATCCCTGCTCCATGTCCCTTTTATATTATAATAATCATTATATGGCTCCACTACCGTGATGAACATAAGGGAACTCTGGAATGACCAAGTGTATAGCAGCACATCATCACTGTACAGCTGCACCGGCTGTCCGTCAGCCAGCAATGACTCCACTCGCCAGCGGCCAAACAGCACTCCAATATCACCGTTATTTCTCGTACACCCTGTGACGAGAAATATCATGGATAACAACAGTGATATGGCGTATCTTGATTTCATAAACTATTCCTAAAGATTAAAAATTCCATCATACCTGACTGTCAGCATCGCACCAAAAGCATTGCAGGGCATATTACCCCTGTCAAGTTCGAGACGCCCATTTACAGAAAGCCCGCTGATCCCCGCAGGCCTCCAATTTGCTTCAAGCATGACGGCCGTCAGATGAAGAGGTCGCGGCAGAAGTACATATCCGCTGCCCCAAGCCTTTCTGTATCCTCCTTTCACCCGATATTCAAGCCCGGGAAGAATACAACCCTCAACTCCAACATGGAAACCTCTCATGGCATTGGCCTTATATGCGATATAACCGTTGGTGTTATATATCGGCGCCATTATCGCCGGTGTGCCGACGGACATTCCGTAGTATGCGTATGAATTATAACTTATATTATTATAATAGTCATCCGATCCGGATACATGATCCGGGATCGTGGTCCCCTCAAAATCGGACGGATTGAAGTGGAGCGGACCACTCTGGTTTGTAAAATCAAGATATTCGACGAGCGCACCGTTGATCAGCGAAGATGCATCTGATTTGTATTCAAGCCCCCACATGCCATCCCAACCATTAAGTTTGCCGATACCGGAGCCATCTTCCCATGGAAAAGAGAAATAGGCGAATATCTGTTTGCCATCATTCATGGAATATCTTGCTCTCATATCCCAGGATCCGAGATGATTTCCGGTATAAAATGACTCACCGTCGTCCTGGATAGGGATGAGCATTTTGACGAAAGTCCACAAATCCGATTTCTGTTTTTCCGATCTTGAGAATTTGCCATCATAGTAATATGAGACAGATCCGCCGAACATAGCGGCAGCCTGCATACCTATCGTGACTGAAAATCTCTCTGTCGGTTTTGTACGGAAATATACTCTCTTATAATTATAATAGCAATTTTTCGTGATATGATAATTATAGTAGTTATAATGATCCCTCCACCAGTTATCGTCAAGATATTTACCATAGCCTGCCTCAGCCTGTATCTGGACCCAACCATCCGTAAACGGGATATTTCTGAAATCTGTCAGTCCGGCTCTGATCTGCGGGATAGGACGGGCATTGCCACTCTCCGTGAGATCTCCGCTCGTGAGCGAATTGGTCAGCAAGGCGGAACCCCGCTCCTTGGCACCGGCCGACACAAATATTGACCGCCATCTGAGTTCTCCGTAAAGTTGCTGTATCCAGCCTGCCGACGGACGCTCCTGATGTTTGAACCAAGACTTGTCGGAAAGCCGATAACGCTCATAATCCACCACGGATGAATATCCACCTACGACATCAAGTCCAAATCCGTAGCTGAACCTACCATCCCGGCTCATATCCCTTTTGATCATTCCCTCAGCCTGTACATTATACTGCTGGGTGAAGCGTCCGCCACGAAGTGATGATATGTAATAAGGCGAGAACTCACCGCTACCACCACCGGCAGTCAGTGAGACACTGTAATCAACCGGATAGTTTCCTCTGACTGAAAATGGCACTATAAATGCTATTATTATGACATATATAAAGGGTCGGATTCTCATTGATACCTTTAAAAGGGTGTTTAGTGTGCAAATTTAACCAATCTATGTGAGTAGAACAAGGCCAAGAGCAAATTTATCTCCATTAATAGATAAACGACTACTTCCCCGTCAGTATTGTCCGGATGTCATTAAGTTTATTCAGGGCTGCCATAGGGGTCAGATTGTCAATATCCAGACCGAGTATCTGATCTCTTAGCTGCGACAACACCGGATCATCAAGTTGGAAGAACGACAATTGCATCCCTTCCGGTGCAGAATCAAGAGTAGCCAGTGACGCCTTTGGCGATTCATTGTCCCGGTTAGCCTTTTCAAGATGCATCAAGACCTCTCCGGCTCTTTTCACAATAGACTGAGGCATACCAGCTAATTTGGCCACATGGATTCCGAAGCTATGCTCACTTCCTCCTCTCTCCAATTTACGTATGAATACGACCTTACCTTTTATCTCCTTCACGGACACATTGAAGTTCACAACACGGCTGAAGCTCTTTTCCATCTCATTAAGTTCATGATAATGGGTGGCAAAAAGAGTTTTTGGCCGTATATTTCCGTATTCATGGATATATTCGACGATAGCCCATGCTATGGAGATACCGTCATAGGTCGATGTGCCACGGCCCAATTCATCAAACAGAATCAGTGATCTCTCACTCATATTGTTGAGGATTGAGGCGGCCTCATTCATCTCCACCATGAATGTCGATTCACCGAGCGAGATATTGTCACTCGCACCTACTCTCGTGAAAATTTTATCCACCACCCCGATATGAGCACTATCTGCCGCGACGAACGAGCCTATCTGTGCCAACAGGACATTCAATGCAGTCTGACGCAGAAGAGCGGATTTACCCGACATATTCGGCCCCGTTATCATCATGATCTGTGTCCCGTTGTTAGCAAGTCTGACCGTATTCGATATATACGGTTCTCCCGGAGGCAGCTCCTTTTCTATCACCGGGTGTCTTCCTTCGACAATAGAGATCTCAAGAGAATCATCTACCACGGGACGATTATATCGGTTCTCGATCGCAAGTCTTGTAAACGAATTGAATACATCAAGCTGCGCGAGAAGCTGCGCATCAAGCAATATAGCCGGGATATAGTCGCACACTCTTGCCACAAGTTCCGAATAAATGCGCTGCTCGATTATGGCGATCTTGTCCTGTGCACCGAGAATTTTCTCCTCATATTCCTTCAGTTCCTGTGTGATGTAGCGCTCGGCATTGACAAGAGTCTGTTTTCTTATCCAATCACTTGGGACTTTGGACTTGTGGGTATTCGTCACCTCTATGTAGTATCCGAACACATTGTTGAAGGCAACCTTGAGCGACGGAATACCGGTACGCGTGATTTCCCTTTGTTGCAGACCTGCAAGATAGTCCTTCCCTCTGAACGCGATCTCCCGCAGTTCGTCAAGCTCGGCATCGACACCCTCACGGACGACCGGACCGCGATTGAGCGCAGTAGGCGCATCCTCGACAAGCTCCCGGCCGATCTTCTCAGCAATACTCTCACATGGATTCAACTGCTCCCCGATCGATACCAGCGCCGGATCGCCTGAAGCGAGACAGATTTCCCGTACAACAGGAATCATAAGCAACGCATTTCGCAATTGACACAATTCCCTGGGATTGACTCTCGAAGCCGAAACCTTGCCTATCAGACGCTCTATGTCACCCATCTGCGCAAGTTTCTCGCACATTATGTCTCGATGGTCAGTATGCCTGAAGAAATACTCGACAATATCAAGTCTCTTGTTGATCTCCTTGGGATCCTTGAGCGGGAAAAGCAACCATCTGTGGAGTAATCTTGCTCCCATTGGTGACACTGTGCGGTCTATCACATCAAGCAGGCTCTTGCCATCTTCATTCATGGCACGGACAAGCTCAAGATTCCGTATGGTGAACCGGTCAAGACGAACCGACATCTCCTCCTCCACTCTCGCTATGGAGGTGATGTGACCCGTATGGGTATGCTGGGTTATATCAAGATAATGGAGGATTGCTCCTGAAGCTATGATGGCCGAACTCATATTATGGACACCAAAGCCCTTCAATGACGAGGTCTCAAACTGTTTGAGCAGTCGATCCATGGCCGATGTGGTGGTGAATACCCAGTCGTCAAGTTCAAATGTATAGTACTTTTCAGCAAAAGCCTCCTCTACCATCCGCTTCTTACCTCTTTCCACCAGAACCTCCTTAGGCGCGAAATTTGCCATAAGTTTTTCTATATAGTCAAGGCTACCCTCGGCGGTGAGAAATTCGCCGGTGGAAATATCGAGAAACGCCACGCCTGAGATCTGTTTACCGAAATGTATCGCTGCGAGGAAATTGTTTTCCTTATGATTCAACACATTGTCATTGATGGATACTCCCGGAGTGACAAGTTCGGTGATTCCACGCTTGACAAGCTTCTTAGTTGTCTTAGGATCCTCAAGCTGCTCACATATGGCCACACGTTTGCCTGCGCGTACAAGTTTTGGCAGATACGTGTCAAGAGCATGATGCGGGAACCCTGCGAGGGGCACAAACTGAGCGGATCCGTTAGCCCTTTTCGTAAGAGTTATTCCAAGGATTTCTGATGCCGTCACGGCATCGTCGGCAAATGTCTCGTAGAAATCGCCTACGCGAAAAAGCAGAACGGCATCCGGATGCTTCTGCTTCATCGCTATATATTGTTTCATCAAGGGTGTCTCGACAATAGCTTTTGCCATTCTGATATGGATTTTATCCTACAAAGATAGCGAATTTTCACAACACTTCAATCACTTTGCCGGTATCAAGATAATATAAAAATCCTCTTACGGTCGGATAACCGATTGATTTAAAAAAATCTATATATCCTCTTATCTGCCGGAAATAATTTTCCGGAGGTTGATTACCTGACTTATAATCAATCAGATGAATCTCACCGGAAGCGGTCCATACCACACGGTCGAACCTCTTGGCCTCGCCTTCTTCCGTTATGACCTCTCTCTCTATCAGCACCTTTGTGAAACCCTCATACCAGTCCTTTACAAGAGGATCGCTGACCCGGTGACGGACTATTTCGCCGATTTCGTCTTTCTCAGCTCTTCCTGCTCCGATGGTTGCCGGAAGGGTATGCAGTATGTTTAGCGCGCCGTCGACATCAGACGATCTGACGACCCGCGACAGTATATCATGGATTATGAGACCGCGCTCACGCGCTGTGAGAGCCTTGCTGAAATCATTTTTCTCAACACGGGTATTATCCCATATCGATCTGTCGGAAGAATAAACGTGATATTCACCGTCTGTCCTTGTTGATACCGGAACCATCGCTGTATTCTGTTCTGCAGATCCCTCCGATGGATGTGTCGGGGAGCCAATCTCGGCGACATTGTCTTGATCAAAGTTTATGGAGACAAACGGGTTCGTCGGGTCATCGGCATCAATCCCGTATGTATTGCTTAGCATGGTTCTATATTCCTCCCCGCATAAGGAAAGTGACCGGAACAGAAACTTGGCCGCTGACAATTGGCCGTCTGAGTCCGCTGCCTCCCCTTTGATTTCCTTTGACGGAACCTTTATACTTACGACAAGCTCATCAATAGCCCTCGTGAACGCCACATACAATAGATTGAGACGATCAAGCTGCTTCTCTCTCATGATCGCTTCATAATCCGCATCAAACATCGTATCTTTCATATCCAATGTCACCGTCAGCGGGATCCAGGGAGGGACGATCGCAGGATCTATTCCGTCCACGTCTTTAAGGCTGAACCACTTTGTCTCGGGAATATTTGACTCCGCACATTCGGCAAAAGGAATGTGCACACAATGATATTCCAGCCCTTTGGACTTATGTATGGTAAGTATATTTAAGGCATTATCATCCTTTGCCCCGGACACGGACACCTTGCAGCCCTTATCATCCCACCACTCGAGGAATGAACGTATGTCCGCCCTGCCCTTCGACATGAAATCTACCACAAGATCCTGGAATGCCGTGATATATATATCGTCCTTCTTCCTGCTCTCCGGTGTGACGGATGATGATATTATGGACTCGACGAGCGAGACGAGATCCAGCCCGTCATATTCAGCGTCATCTTCCATAACCCCACTGTCCTCATCCAATAGTGCTATCGCCCTCTGAAGTGCCTCGGATGGAGACATATCCCGACTCACGGCAGCTTCATATTCATTGAAAAGTCTCGCCATCTCCTTACGCGAACGCTTCCGTCGGTCCGTCATGACATCTGATATCGACATGAACCGAAGCTGACTTACCACGAGCATCACGGCTTTAGAACGCGAGACAAGGAGAGACTTGTCCGACACGATGGCAAACGGCGGAAAGTCCGGATCCTCCAACCTGACTTTCTCAAGATGTCCTATCACGGCATCACCTTCTTTCCACGTTCTGACCAGGACGGCGATATCACCAGGCTTGTATCCCGCCTCAAGCTGCCGGCGAAGATTCACAGTCAGCGTATGCAATGCTTTTTCCTGAGGATCTTCATCCTTCGAATCTGGAAATACACTCACACGCACGTAGCCCTGATGATCAATATGCTTTTCTGAGATCTGTTGGACAACATTGCTGTATGTGTCTCCGAAACCTATCATCCCGGCTATTGCGGTAAACAGAGTGTTGTTGAAGCGCACCACCTCAGCTGAAGATCGCCAATTGGTATTTTCTGCCAAATCTCTACCTCTCACACGACATTTTCCCACTGCCACACGATCCTCATGAAGATGTTGAAGCAGAGATGGATCACTGTTGCGGAAACGATATATGCACTGTTTCTCGTCCCCGATCACAAGATTATCGTTACCGGTCGAGAGACTTTCTCCAAGCAATGGACGGAGGTTCTGCCACTGGCTATGGGATGTATCCTGAAACTCATCGATCAGGAAATGATGATATGTATTTCCAATTTTTTCGTACAGGAATGGAGAATCCTCTTCCCCGATGATCCCGGCGAGCAACGCATTTGTATCGCTCAGAAGGATCGTGGAATTTTCACGTCTATAACGTTCCACATATTCCATGATCGAACTTATAAGTCCGAGCTGATACAGATTTGCCGAAAGGATGTTCAGTAATCTGACAGACTTGTGACACTCGGCGATCGCATATATAGCCTCCGCCACCGCCTTGTCAAGAACCGGAGACCTCAACGGAGAATTCCGCTTGTTGGTCTTATAGACATTGTCGATGTCTTCAACAGCCTTTAGCAGTGTAGCAGAGAGATTCTTCGTTTTGTTGTAATATCCTGTAAGACTCCAGTTCCTGATCGGTGTCACCACATGGGAAATCATTATATCAAAAGCTCCGTTCCGATCTATCATATCGAGAGCTTCACGACATTTCTCCGCAGTAACCGTCTTCAGTTTTTTCCTTCTGGAATCTACCGCATCTATAAACGACACAAACTTGTCTCGGTCGTCAAGATACGACATTATCTCCCCGCTATGCGCCTTGAACGTATCATCCGACACACCTGCAATAAATCTCACAAGCTGCTTGTGAACCTCGGAAGAACGGTTGAACACATTGGACGTCTTGCCATCCTCAACGAGCTTCAACATATAGCGGGTAAGCCACTCAATCAGATACATGGATCCGGTAGTGTCAGGCATACGGTTGAGATCCTGAAGCATTCTGTCGATTCCTATGGACATCACATATGTATCATCAAGCTCAACCTCATAGTTGCCGGACACATCTGCCTCATGGGCGAAAGCCCTCAGAACCGTCTGAAAGAATGCATCTATCGTCGAGACTCCAAACCTGTCGAAATCAAACAGCAGACTGCGAAGGGCTTTAGAAGCAGCCTCCACAAGCTCCTCTTCAGAACAAGAGAATGTGGCGCACAGATAGTCGAGATACGGACTTTTCTTTTCCCACCCTGGCTCCATTCCGGCGATCACAGCAAGCTCATGGATGATACGGCTCTTCATCTCTTCCGTGGCCTTATTGGTGAACGTTATGGCCAACACGGATCTATGACCGGCATAGTCACCCTTATACAGTCGATACCTGCCGTCATCTCCTTTATGACCGAGAATATATTTGATGTATTCTCTGGTGAGCGTAAATGTCTTGCCTGAACCGGCCGATGCCTTATAGATTTCTATCATTACTTCACCCTGAAACCCATCTCACGAAGGACTTTTTTTACATCTTCCACCCGCTCTCCCTGAATAAGGATCTCTCCTCCACGGGCAGAGCCACCTGTGCCAAGCTTGGTTTTCAGGCTCGCAGCTATATCCTTCAGGCGCACATCATCACAGGCAAATCCCTCCACTATCGTGGCGGTCTTGCCCTTACGTCCCTTCCGGTCCACATTTACACTGAGTATCTCCGTCTGCTTCTTATCTTCACTGGTTCCGGCCACAGGTATCGTGCTGTCCTCCCTCTCCGGAAGTTCACCGCTCGCAATCTTGCTGCTGAGCATTTCTTTCCAATCCATCATTCAGCATTATCAACGACAACTCCGACTGAATCAGGCGAGACGTAAGGATCGTTGTCCTCCGATTCGTCCACCGGGTTGTCCATATTACCCACAATCATTGAAAGCGCGAAAGCATACTTATGATCCTCGACCGGCAGCGATGCGAAAACACTCTTCACTGAATCCGGATTGATTTCCATACCCTGTCTGTAACAATCCACAGCGCGGTCAAGAGCCTCCGAATCATCATCATTCTCATAGAAATGCATATACAGGACTGAAAGTCTCGCATATTCCGAGGCAGAAAGTTCATTCACATCCTTATCACCGAGTATATCGTCACATATTTGCTTCCCGGCCTCGTAATTCTGCTCCGCGATAGCAGTCTCCGCCGTGGCGATGCGTTCATTCATCTTTTTCACATCTCCACAGGACACCATACAGGCCGCAAAAACAGCTATTGCAACAAATCTGTATATATTATTCATCATATTTTCCATCATTCTGATCGACGTTGATATAGATACATCACTCCATCCTGCTCGAGTTGGAGATTGAAATCATTGAAATCCGCCAATTTGCGAGTATAACGAGCCGGAATTTCTCCGACCAGCGCTCTATCGCCTTCGACTTTTAGTGTTGACGGTTCAAGTATGAAAACGATGGAATCATTCTCCACATTCCACTTCCCTTCCACACTGTACGTGAGGACTCCCGGCTTGATAGCCCTGACGACACACGTGGCATTCGAGCGCAATTCCATCACCGGTTCCGTCTGCGAAAGTTCCGGATTGTAATACACTCCCACTATCTGCTTCGCCTTTCTGGAAAGACCGGAGCACGACACTAAAAGTGATACCGTACATATCGCCATTAATAAGCGGCATCTTCTCAAATATATATTACTGATCATATACGTCCTACTATCTCGTTGACATCCTCAATTCCGTGCCGATCACAGAAATCATCAATAAAATCTATCACCTTCATCGTCACCGATGGATCTAAGAAATTGGCTGTGCCGATCTCCACGGCTCTTGCTCCGGCAAGCATGAACTCCACAGCATCACGGCCATTCATTATACCTCCAAGTCCGATAACCGGAATACCGACAGCTTTTGCTGTCTGCCACACCATTCTGACGGCGACCGGTCGGACTGCCGGACCGGACAATCCTCCGGTGACTGTAGAAAGATGCGGGCGCATACGCTCTACATCAATGCTCATGCCCATCAGCGTGTTTATGAGCGAAACCGCATCCGCGCCTTCCGCCTCTACAGCCTTTGCAATGTCGGAAATGGAAGTGACGTTGGGTGACAGTTTGACAATAAGGGTCTTGGGATAGACCTGACGGATAGCTTTTGTCACCTCTGATGCGCCTTTAGTTGTGGTTCCAAACGCCATTCCACCCTCCTTCACATTCGGGCATGAGATATTCACCTCTATGGCATTCACGCCGTCAAGAGATGCAAGACGTCTTGCAGTCTCGACATAATCCTCGATCTTGGCTCCGGACACATTGACGATAAGTTCCGATTTATAACCTTTGATACGCGGATATATGTTATCAATAAAATAGTCCACACCCTTATTCTGCAATCCGACAGCATTAAGCATACCCGACGGGGTCTCCACCATACGGGGATATGGATTTCCTTCTCTATGATTGAGCGTCGTACCTTTTATTATATAGCCGCCAAGGCGGTCGAGATCGACAAACGGTGCAAACTCTTCACCATATCCGAAAGTCCCTGAAGCGGTGAGCACGGGATTTTTCAGCTCTAAAGAGCCTATTTTCACTGCAAGTTTAGCCATATCACTACCAGTTAAGCATTTCAATATTGAATACCGGTCCCTCGGTGCATACACAGACATTACCTTTCACGGTGTTTTCCACACAACACAGACAGGCACCGAGACCGCAAGCCATCATATTTTCAAGAGACACTTCGCATACGATTCCCCTCTCGCGGGCTATTGCCGCCACTGCCTTCATCATTGGAGATGGCCCGCAGCAATATATTCTGTCAATGTCGCCTGACAGTGCGGTATTGACCGTCACAAGACCCTTCTCTCCGGCCGAGCCATCCTCGGTTGACAGATGGACTGCGCCTACCCTTTCAAATTCCTCAATCTGCAACAGATCTTCCGCAGATCTCGCACCAAGCAGGAACTCCGGTCTATGGCCGGATGCCTTGAGGAATTTGCCAAGATATAGAAGTGGAGCCACCCCTACACCACCGCCTACGAGCAGCACACGCTCATCAGTATTCACCTTTGTCGTGAACCCGTGCCCGAGCGGAAGCAGCATATTTATTTTGTCTCCCTTTGTCATGGACACAAGTCTCTCCGTCCCTTTTCCGGCCTTACGGATAAGAATATCTATCGTGTTGGCTCCGTAGTCAACATCATTGACTGAAATCGGCCGACGCAGGAATACGCCAGGTGTCTCCACTGCTACTTGCACAAACTGACCCGGATATATCTCAGCGGGCAGAGATGATGAATCGGCCGGACACAGACGCAGACGTGAATACAGGTCATTGTAGTGCCGCGATTCGACGATTGTAAAATCCTTGACTTCTTTCATGTGATGGTTTCGGTTCAACTCTGCAAATGTAGCAAAAATTCTTGGGATTTTTATGTACTTTTGCAAAGTCAATCCGCCAATTCACTTCACTGATGATAATAAGAGACGTAAAAATCAATGATGCCGGAGCGATAGCCGGTATATATTTGCACTATGTCAAGGATACCACTGTGTCATTCGAGACCATACCACCTGATGCTGTTGCGATGGCCGAAAGGATTCGATCGATCTCGACATCATATCCGTATCTTGTTGCAGAAGACGAGAATACCGGAATAGTGGGCTACTGCTATGCCCATCCATGGAAAGAACGGGCAGCCTACTCGCAGACCTGGGAGACCACCATCTACCTGTCGCCGGACTTTACCGGTAGGGAAATAGGACACACCTTGATGCGTAGACTCATATCCGCCTGCCGTGACTACGGATGCCATGCGCTCATAGCCTGTATCACTGCAGAAAACACCGGAAGCATAGCGTTTCATGGCTCACTCGGATTCCGGGAAGTCTCCCGATTCATTGAGGTGGGATTCAAATTCGGACGATACCTTGATGTGGTGGATATGGAACTGATGTTGTGACATACTGCCCCTCTCATACCCATCTAAACGCCGAAACCGTCGACCATTCACAGGCCGACGGTTTCTCAACAAAAAAATGAACGAACAATTAGTACCTCGGAGGGGAATCGAACCCCTATCTGAAAATTAGGAATTTCCCATTCTATCCGTTGAACTACCAAGGCATCCCTTATTCCGGTGTGCAAAAGTAGTCAAAAATTCCTACCCATGCAATAATCAGCCGAAAAAAGAGAACGCATAGTCTCAGCTATATCGGCTACCTGAGCCTGTTGCTGGCTTTGAGCCGTTTTATATCGTTATTGATTCCCGATACTGCAAAAATTTCCAACAGTGCTGCTATGGGGAGTAGGATATCCCAAGCTGTGTATGTGGCATCAAGGCCTTCAGCATCAGCCATCTTGTATAAAGCAAAACATACGACGGCTATGGTAGCAAGTGTCAGCATCAGGGTGATCAACACGACTGTGCGCTGCAAACCGAGATTGCTATACATGAACAGTCCTGTCAGAAGCAGGATTATGATCGCCCCTGAAGGAATGAGGACACCATATTCCGACATGGTGTAAAGCGATTCTGTGACAGTGGGATCAACAGTAAGATCAACCACTTTCCCATAGGGGACAATGATAAAAATAGCCATTGCCACTATGGCTAAAAAAATGTAGAGGGACTGAATACGCTGGATCTGCATAGAGTAGTGTATTTTTAGTGAAACATGGAATTTTTTGTCAAAAGTAATAAATTTTTAACAATCATAGACACGAATAGTTGCTTATTCTTCGTACATTTGTTGTAATAAATAGGAAAAGACCGTCTCTTATATGGAAAACAAACGACCTCTTATATTAATATGTAATGATGATGGTGTAGATGCCCCGGGTATCAGGCACCTTGCAAAAACAGTCTCCCATATGGGCGACATTGTGGTTGTCGCTCCTGACGCAGCTCAGTCTGGCAAGTCATCGGCAATTACGGTCAATGCACCTCTGATGCTGACACAACACGCCGACATTGACGGTATAAGGTTTTTCAGTGTCAACGGCACACCGGTCGATTGCGTGAAAATCGCCATCCACGCCGTACTTGACCGGAAGCCCGACCTGCTACTCTCAGGAATCAACCACGGATCCAATGCTGCTATCAATAATATTTATTCCGGCACGATGGGAGCTGCCATGGAAGGTTGCATCATAGGCATACCATCCATCGGTTTCTCCATCCTGAGCCATTCATTAGATACGGATCTGGATCCTATCACACCATTTATAATCCGCATAACGGACAAGGTGTTGAGATGCGGCCTGCCGGAAGGGGTATGCCTCAACGTGAATTTTCCTGCAAGATGTACACCCAAAGGGCTTAAAGTCACACGTGGAGCCAAGGGGCATTGGACTGAGGAGTATCAGGATTTCGCTACGCCCAACGGATCTCCATTCTTCTGGCTCACAGGCAAATTCCATAATGAAGAGCCTGACAATCCCGAGACCGATGAATACTGGTTAGGAAGGGAATACGGCACCATAGTCCCCATCCGCCCGGACCAGACAGCCCTTGACTCCTTAAATACGATTAACGACATATTTACAAATTGAACCGACTGATATTGACATCATTCTGGCTGCTTGTCTCGCTTGCAGCCTCTGCTTTCCCCTTGAATCTCAAGGGGGTCGACACCACACGCACGGCAATCCTTGTCCATGATCTCAGATGGGGAATTGACCTTGTAAAAGAAAACATCGACGTTCCGCTCATTCCGGCGTCCGTGACAAAAACCGTCACCACCGCATCGCTGTTGAATCTCGCTGACGGCCAGGAGAGATTTTCTACACCTGTCGTTGCGGAAGGCGACATAAAGGACAGTGTGCTGATCGGCAATGTGATTGTCCGAGTATGTGGAGATCCAACCATAGAATCTTCCCAATTTGAAGAAGCACAGGGCTTTGCCTCCGGCATAATTGACGGGTTGAGACGACTTGGGATAAAAGAGATCAAGGGTGATGTGATCATCGATGAAAGTAATTTCCCGGATGCTACCACTCCTCCCGGTTGGATGGCAGAAGATATAGTCTGGCCATACGGTGCGCGGCTGCAGGGAGCCAATTTTCGCGACAACAAATTCAAGCTGAGGATGCCCTCGAAGGAGACCGTACCTCACGTCCCGGATCTAAAGTTCAGCTTTTCAAACCCAAACAACCGTGGCATAACAATAGACCGGAAGGACGGCTCGGAGACAATGCTCGTAAGCGGCAATGTCCGCAAAGGTTTTTCCGACTCTTTTTCCACGCCATATCCGTCAAAAGTCATGAAATGGGAGATAATGGATCGGTTGAAGAAAGCCGGGATAAAGGTCGTCGGAGGCAAGACTCCTGAAGCCAAGGTGAGCCATCCGGTCTACACCCACCTCTCCCCTACTTTTGCCGATATAATGCAGAACCTGATGTTCAGATCAGACAATCTGATGGCCGAGGGTATGCTCCGGGCCATTGCTCCCGGTGGCACAAGGGCTGATGCTCTCTATGAAGAAATGGCTGTATGGACAATGGTCGGAATCGTCGGCAACGGGGTGAACATTGTGGATGGCAGTGGCCTGTCGCGCGACGACAGACTTACCGCCCGCTTCCTCGGCGACATTAACCGCCACATGACCGGCGATGAGTTTGGACAGGAATACACTGCCCTCTTCCCCAAAGCCGGAATAGATGGCACCATGAAGAATTTTCTTGTTGACACACCTCTACAGGGCAGAGTGGCGATGAAGACAGGTTCCATGAAAGGTGTCCAGAGTTACAGCGGGTATCTGTTTAACGAGGCCGGCACGCCAACTCACGTGATCGTATTCATCGCAAACGGGTTCACGTGTTCACGGGCTGCATTAAAAAATGCCTTCCAACATTTGTTATTAGAATTATTTGATGTAAGTTTGCAAGACAAATAGAATCGTCATGAATCTTGATTATAAAAAATTGCTTCATCTGGCCTACGAGATCGAGGGATTGCTTCTCGTGCAAATGGACAGACCGGAAAGACATTCAGCCGAACTTGATGCCCTCATAGCTGAAAAGACGGCTCTGCTGGCATCACTTTCATCTGATTCCGGTCAGGGTTGCGTTCCGGATAAATCGGAGGAGATCGCACAGTCCGCACTTGAAGAGGAAATGGAAGATGCCGGTGGTCCAGTCCTGCCATCCGCACCGCAGCCCGCTGTTCAGGAGGCCTCTGCTCAGGAGACCGCCACATCCACCGTTGACGAACGAATCGCGCGCGACAAAGCCAAGGATATATTCAAGGCCTTCACCCTCAACGATAAATTCAGATTCCGCCGTGAGCTGTTCCGCAATTCTCAGGCCGAGTTTGAAGATACACTTGAGACTATATCAGCAATGAGCTCGTTCGATGAAGCGGAGGAATACTTCTATGAAGACCTTTGCTGGGATCCGGCCAATGAGGATGTCAAGGCATTCATGGAGGTCGTGGCAAAACATTTTTAGAGGGCGACTTTCACAGTGTCTCCAATGGGCAAACTATATATCATACCGACTCCCGTGGGCAATATGGGCGACATGACACCACGCGCGGTAGAAGTCCTGAAAGGATGTTCCCGGATTTACGCTGAGGACACCCGTACATCTTCTGTCCTTTTGCGACACTTCGGGATCTCAACACCGTGTGCAAGTCATCATAAGTTCAACGAGCACGAAACCACACGACCCATAATCGAACGGATCATGTCGGGAGAGGACATCGCCCTGATTTCTGATGCCGGCACCCCCGGCATATCCGATCCCGGATTTATGCTGACAAGAGAGTGCCGCCGCGAGGGAATAGATGTCGAGACCCTGCCCGGAGCCACAGCCTTTGTCCCCGCGCTTGTAAATTCCGGTCTGCCCACTGACCGCTTCACGTTCGAAGGCTTCCTCCCTCCCAAGAAGGGACGAAAAACAAGACTTGAGAAGATCTCTGCCTCCGACTGCACATCAATCATATACGAGTCACCCCTGAGATTGGTGAAGACACTCGGAGAACTGATAGAGGTATGTGGAGCCGAGCGTCCGGCATCCGTGTCAAGGGAGATATCCAAAGTCCATGACACCACTGTCAGAGGTACTCTCGGGGAAATTGAAAGTTTCTTTAAGGAAAACAATCCGCGTGGAGAGATTGTTATAATTTTAGGTGCATCCGAATCAGACGGACCAAAGGTTCATAAAAACAAATATAAAAATTAGATCCTCATATTTCAACAAAGCAAACTCATGAAAAAATTAGCAACAGCCGCTATCATCACGGCAGCTATGCTCACCGCTTGCAACGGCGACAAGCTTCGAAACGCAGAGGCTCAGAACGCGCAGCTCAAAGGTGATCTCGCCGAGACGCTCGCCACACAGGACAGCCTGCTTGTTCTCGTCAACGATATTTCCGATGGCATGAGCCAGATCAAAGATCTCGAGAAAATAATCAGCACTCCCGGTGCGCTGGGAGGTGAGACTTCATCGCGCAAAGAGCAGATCAGGAACGACATGATTGCTATACAGCAAGCTCTTCAGGAACGGCGCGAACGTCTGGCGGAGTTAGAGAAGAAACTTGAGCAGAGCGGAGGCGAAAACAGCACACTCAAACGCACGATTTCCAATCTCAAGGCACAGATAGCCGAACAAACCACCGAAATCGCGACGCTGACAAACCAACTCGCATCTGCCAACATCAAGATCGAGGAACTCACCTCCACGGTCAACACGCTCAACACCAGTGTCGACTCACTTAAAACCGATGTCGAATCAGAGCGTGCAGCCAAGACTGCCGCTGAGGAAGCTGCTCTTGCTGCTGACCGTGAACTGAATACGTGCTACTATGCCATCGGCACAAACAAAGAGCTGAAGGAGCGTGGCATACTCCAGTCCGGCTTCCTCCGCAAGACTAAAGTGATGAATGGCGACTTTGATGTGAACTACTTCACCGCCGGCGACAAGCGGACGTTAGGCGAGATTGCCACACACAGCAAGAAAGCGAAGATTCTGACTTCCCAGCCGTCTGACTCATATCAGATTGTCGACGTCTCTGGCCAGAAAGTCATAAAGATCACAGACCCCGCCAAATTCTGGCAGCTCTCAAACTTCCTCGTCATCGAGGTTGATTGACACCTCGACACAATTAAAAAAAGGACAAAGGCAAAAGAGACACAGACACCGGCCGAAATGACGGCACAAGCGACTTGTTTCTTTTGTCTTTCTTTTTTCCGATACTATATTCTTTCCATCATACTTACTCTTTTCAGATTTTTTAGTCTAACAACATGAAAATTCCGACTGTATTGGCAAGTATCGCACTATGCTGTGGCATGACAGCCATCGCTGACAATCCGGATGCCCGATTCCTGACATATCCGGCATACGACGGTCAGGATCTCGAACTGTCCGTAGAAAACAATACCACAAAATGGAGGCTATGGTCTCCGGAAGCGGAAGAAGTCGAACTTAACATATACCCCACAGGTAGAAACTCCGCTCCGGAGAAGACAATCAGCATGACAAAAGCAGAAAACGGCACATGGACAGCCTCCCAACCGGGAGCCTTATATGGCAAATTCTACACATTCCGTATAAAATACGACGGAAAATGGCTCAAGGAGACCCCGGGCGTATGGGCCAAGGCCGTCGGGATCAACGGTGAGCGCGCTGCAATCATAGACTTCGCTCAGACCGACCCCGAAGGATGGGAATCCGACAAAGGTCCGGCTCTCAAACATATAAATGATGCGATAATATATGAGATGCATCATAGGGATTTCTCGGAACATCCCTCGTCAGGCGTGGCCAATAAAGGCAAGTTCATCGCTCTGACCGAGAAGGGTACCACAAATCCCGAGGGTGAGGCGACAGGAATAGACCATCTGAAGGATCTCGGTGTGACACACGTACACATCCTTCCCTCCTACGACTACAACAGTGTCGACGAGTCCAATCTCCAGCTTAACCAGTACAACTGGGGATATGATCCACTTAACTACAACTCGCCCGAAGGCTCTTACTCCACTAATCCGTCTGATCCGTCAGTCCGTGTGAAGGAGATGAAAGAGATGGTAAAATCCCTGCATGACAATGGCATCGGCGTGATAATGGACGTGGTCTACAACCATACCGCCGACAATGATGATTCGAACTTCTCACTTACAGCACCCGGCTACTACTATCGTCATCGCGAGGACGGTAGTTACAGCGATGCCTCCGGATGTGGCAACGAGACTGCTTCCGAACGTCAGCAGATGAGGGATTTCATAATCAACTCCGTCAAATACTGGGCCAACGAATATCATATCGATGGTTTCCGCTTCGACCTTATGGCCATCCATGACATCGAGACAATGAACCAGGTGGCCGCAGCCCTTAAAGAAATAAACCCCGACATTTTCATCTACGGCGAGGGCTGGACCGCAGGAGATTCACCTCTCCCGGTAGAGCAGCGTGCGCTAAAAGAGAATGTATCCAAGATGCCACAGATAGCCGTTTTCTCCGACGACATCCGCGACGCCATAAAAGGCCACTACTCCGATGCCTCAGACCGTGGATTCGCCACCGGGAAGCCCGGGCTTGAGGAGACAGTGAAAATCGGGATTGTCGCCTCGACCGCACATCCACAGGTGGACTACTCGAAAGGAAACAATTCAAAATTCCCGTATGCCGCTGCCCCTACGCAGATAATAAACTATGTGTCATGCCATGATGATCTCATGCTCACTGACAAATTGAGGAAATCCATGCCGGATGCCACGGATGCCGAACGTCAGAGAGCTGCCCGGCTTGCCCAGACCATAGTGTTCACATCGCAGGGCACACCTTTCATGTTCACAGGCGAAGAGATCTTCCGCGATAAGAAAGGTGTACATAACTCCTACAAATCACCGGACTCAATCAACGCCATAGATTGGAATCTGCGTCATACCAACGCCGGGCAATACGAATATTATAAGGAACTCATAAAGTTCCGCAAGGCTCACCCCGCATTCCGTATGACCACAGCCGATGAGATCGCCCGCCACATCAAATTTGACAGGACCGAACCGGGACTTGTATCATACAGTATCGTTGACAATGCCAACGGAGATTCCTACAAAGAGATAAAACTGGCGTTCAATGGTTCCGACGAACCGCAGACTATAAAAGTAGCCAAAGCCGATTGGACAGTCATCGCCGACGACGGCAATATCAAAGCCGACGGACTCGGCTCATCCAAAGGAGGCAAACTTACAGTCGCCCCACGCTCAGCCCTCATCCTCGGAAGGACGAAATAAAACCACATCCGACAATCCAACAGCACAATAAGGGCTATGTCAAATTGACATAGCCCTCATTGTCATTGTTCGATATTTACTTTCTATCAGTTGGTCTCTACTGCTGCGCGTTCTACTGGCAGACGGCGGAGATAGTTCTTGATATAAGCATTGAAACCGGCCACATCCTCGGGCGTGGGCGCGATCTCCGTTCCTTCATTTCCACGGAACACGACATTGTTAAGCCATTCCGGGAGTGAGGCCATACCTCCACGTGCCATAAATGCACCGAGAAGAGCCATACCCCACGCACCGCCTTCACCGGCGGTCTCCATCACAGAGATCGGTGAATTGAGGGCAGCAGCCAGTATACGCTGTCCGACCACAGGTGTCTTGAACAAGCCTCCGTGACCGGTGATACGATCCACTTTCACATTCTCTTTCTCAAAGAGTATGTCGTTACCGATCTTCAGAACCGCAACAGATGCATGAAGATGCGAACGCATCAGATTGGCCAGATTGAACTTATCCGACACAGACCTTACCACGAGCGGACTTCCTTCAGCGAATCCGACCACAGGCTCTCCGGAGAAGAAATTGTAGGCCACAAGACCGCCGCAGTCAGCATCGCCGCCAAGAGCACGGTTGTATAGCTTGGAATAGATGTCGTTCATATCCACGGGCAGACCGAGTAGTTCCGTATACTCGCGGAACAGACCAACCCATGCGTTGAGATCCGACGTGCAGTTGTTGCAGTGCACCATGGCAACAAGACTGCCGTCAGGAGTCGTCACCATATCGATTTCCTCGTAAGGACGCGAAAGTTCTTTCTCAAGGACTATCATAGAGAAAGAAGATGTACCGGCCGAGACATTTCCTGTACGCTGTTCCACCGCATTGGTGGCCACCATACCGGTTCCGGCATCACCCTCGGGAGGGCATAGCGGAATTCCGGCCTGGAGATGTCCGGTCGTATCGAGCAGGGTCGCTCCGACCGCAGTCAGGACGCCGGCTTTTGCTCCTGCCGGAAGCACTTTCGGAAGTATCTCCGACAGTTTCCACGGATAATGTCTCGGAGCTACCAGCTTGTCGAATTTCTCCACCATCTCAGCCGAGAAATCCTTGGTGGCCGGATCAATCGGGAGCATACCGGAAGCATCACCGACACCAAGCACCTTCTCACCGGTGAGACGCCAGTGGATATATCCTGACAGCGTGGTGAGGAAGTTGACATCCTTGACATGAGACTCTTTGTTCAATATCGCTTGATACAGATGGGAAATACTCCATCTGAGAGGTATATTGTACACGAAAAGCTCTGAAAGTTTGGCTGCGGCCTCTCCGGTATTTGTGTTACGCCATGTGCGGAAAGGTGCAAGGAGAATACCATCCTTGTCAAACGGCATATATCCGTGCATCATCGCGCTGATTCCGATGGCGGCAAGATTGACGATCTCGACGCCATAAAGCGAGAGGACATTCTCCCGGAGATCACGGTAGCAGTCCTGAACACCGTTCCATATCGCCTCAAGACTGTATGTCCACAGACCATCGACGAGCTGGTTCTCCCACTCATGACTACCCTGGGCTATCGGATTGTTCTCTTCATCGATCAGGACAGCCTTGATACGGGTAGAGCCAAACTCTATGCCGAGAATGGCCTTCCCCGTCTCAATGGTCGTTTTTGCATTTGTCGTATCAACCATATCTTAGCAGAGTGACTTGTTAAGCATATAGTAGACCTCGTTCCAGCGAAGCTCGTTCTTGAAGGTCGGGATGGTCGTATCATTGTTGATATAGGCCATCTCTATACCTGCTATCTCCGCATAGTCCTCCCAGTATTCCGGAGTGAGGTCGTAGGAGAAGCATGAATGGTGTGTTCCACCCGCGAGGATCCAGGCTCCGGCACCCACCTCGAAGTTGGGCATCGGGATCCAGAGAGCGGATGCCACGGGGAGTTTGGGAAGCGGTTTGGACTTGATGCACTCAACATCGTTGACGATGAGGCGGAATCTGTTGCCAAGGTCAACCACAGTCGCGGTAACACCCTTGTCAGGCTTTGAGGTGAACACCAGACGTGCAGTCTGAGCCTTGCGGATACCGATTCCGAGGAAATGGACCTCAAGACGCGGACGCTCCTCTGCAATGAGAGGACATACCTCAAGCATATGCGACTGAAGGAGCGAGCTGTTTGCCCCGTCGAAATTGATGGTATAGTCCTCAAGGAATGAACACCCCTTGGGCAGACCCTGCGACATGAACCACACCGTGCGGTAGAGCGCGGCACTCTTCCAGTCACCCTCGGCACCGAATCCATAGCCCTCGGCCATAAGACGCTGCGAGGCAAGACCCGGAATCTGATCGAAACCGACGAAGTTGGGATCATTTATATCATCACATCCAAGATCGTCAAAGTTGGTGGTAAAGCCCTTGGCACCCTTGGCCTTCAGGATAGCCCGGAGCGCGAGTTCAGCACGTGCCGCACTCCAAACAGACTTGTAGCCATCGCTGTTCTTGTCCTCAAGAGCCTTGTCGTGTGCATATTCCTTGAAATATGTGTCCACGAGAGCATCCACATCCTTTGCCTCGATCTTTTTCCAGTACTCCATAAGCTCTGAGACCGGAGTATAATCCACATGATAGCCGAGACGCTGTTCTGCCTCAACCTTATCACCGTCTGTCACGGACACGTTGTTCATCTGGTCGCCGAAACGGATGATGAGCATATCCTGCGAATCAGCCCATGCTGCGGCCACGCGGGCCCAAACAGCGATACGGTCCTGAGCCTTTGTATCGGTCCAGTGGCCTACCACTACCTTGCGGCGCAGACGCATACGGGCACAGATATGTCCGAACTCACGGTCGCCATGTGCACTCTGGTTGAGGTTCATGAAGTCCATATCCATGCTCTCCCAGGGAATTTCGGCATTAAACTGCGTATGGAAGTGAAGCAGAGGCTTATTGAGCTGCTGCAAGCCGTGGATCCACATCTTTGCGGGAGAGAATGTGTGCATCCAGGTAATTACGCCTACACAACGGTCTTCATTGTTGGCCGCCCTCATGATGTCAGAGACCTCACGGGAAGAGTTGGCTGTACCTTTGTAGACGATCTTTACAGGTATGCGTCCCGATTTATTCAGACCTTCCACCATTTCCTTGGAGTGAGAATCGACAGCGACTACCGCGTCACCGCCATAGAGGAGCTGGGCACCTGTGACCCACCATATTTCATAATTTTCGAACATGATTTCCTGTTGTTCTTTTAAATGGTTAGATATGTGGTTAACTTTATTACTTCTTGATCTGGCCATAGTAGGCGTTCGCACCGTGCTTACGCTCAAAATGCTTCTCTATGAGAAAAGGATTCATGGTGAGTTGCGGATTGACATGATAGGCTATGTATGCCATCTTTGCAACCTGCTCCATCACTACTGCATTGTGTACGGCGTCAGCCGGAGTCTTGCCCCATGCGAATGGACCATGGTTCTTTACAAGAACACCCGGAGTGTGGATAGGGTTCATTCCATCAAACCGGCGGACGATCACATTGCCGGTCTCAAGCTCATATTCACCCATCACTTCATCGCGTGTCATATCTGCGGTACACGGTATCGCATCATGGAAATAGTCAGCTTGGGTGGTACCGATATTGGGTATATCACATCCGGCCTGCGCCCATGCGGTAGCATAGGTGGAATGTGTATGCACCACACCGCCTACCTCCGGAAACGCGCGATAGATCACCAAATGGGTAGGAGTGTCGGATGACGGGCGGAGATCACCCTCGACCACCTCTCCGGTCATCAGATCCACCACTACCATATCCTCAGCCTTCATCTCGTCGTAGTCCACACCGCTCGGTTTGATCACGACAAGACCTTTCTCCCGGTCTATACCCGAGACATTGCCCCAGGTGAATATGACGAGGCCATGTTTGACAAGCTCAATATTGGCCTTATATACTTTCTCTTTAAGTTCTTCGAGCATTATTGTTTTTTCAGATTTTGAATTTTGAGATGGAATTAAACAGTGTTTCATTGTAGCGGTAAAGGGAAGCCCCGCGCCTGGACGAGATCTTGTCAATAAACGGTGTCTTCTCGATACACGGTGTGTCGGCTATACGCTTGCGGAAGTTCCGTTTGTCGATCTGATGGCCAAGAATGGTTTCATACAGAGCCTGGAGCTGAGTCAGAGTGAACAATTCCGGAAGCAGATTGAACCCTATCGGCCTGACAGGGATACTTTCCCTCACCTTTGCAAGAGCAGACTCTACCATCCGGGGATGATCGAACCCGAGCGGCGGCAGGGAATCGATCGGAACCCACTCCGCATCATAGCCGGCAAGCACTCCGGACACGTATTCACCCGGGCCAAGCAATGCGTAATATGCCACTGATATCACTCGCTCTCCCGGGTCACGGTTGATCTCGCCGAAAGTGCCGACCTGTTCCATGTAGACATTCTCAAGTCCGGTGAGCTGCCGGAGCACACGCCTCGCAGCCGCATCTACACTCTCGTCATCTCTGACAAAGCCGCCCATGAGCGACCATTTTCCCATTTCCGGTTCAAATCTCCGCTTGGTGAGGAGAAGACAGAGCTTCTCCTCGACCACGCTGAAGATAATGCAGTCAACCGCTACAAAAAATCGCGGATTTTCACTGTAAAAGTTCACCGGTTCTGCAAATTACCAGAAATAGATATAGAAGCAGACGGTGATACCGATGATGATCGCTGAATGGATCACATCCCAGCGGTTCCAACTGTTATATGTGGCCAGTCGCTGCTCCGGAGTGGATGTTCCGAACACCAGACCCTGGATTTTCGCAGGTTCGGGAGCCTTGGTGAAAAGACTGACGACAAATACAACCGCAAGACAGAAGAGAAGCATCCATCCGCAGAAGAACAGCCAGTTGCAATCATAGAACATATACTGGAACCATGTATGGCTACCCTCGACGGGGTTGAAGTCATACCATATCTTAGCGCTGAGACGTGTCAGACCAATGACGAGACCCGTGATGAGACCCCACATACCGCCCTGGGCAGTGGCACGCTTCCACACGATACCCATCAGGAACGCTGCGGCAATACCCGGAGCAAGCACGGACTGTACCTCCTGGAGATAGTTGTACAGCACATCACCCATAGAGCGCATCACAGGAATCCAGATAATTCCGAGGAATACGATCACTACTGTGGCAGCCTGACCGATACGGACAAGCTTCTTGGGATCAGTGTTGGGATGGAAACGCTGATAGAAGTCAATGGTGAAAAGTGCGGATGAAGAGTTGAAAAGCGATGCGAGCGATGACATCAGCGCTGCAAGGATTCCACATACGATCAGACCCTTGACACCGGCAGGCAGCAGCTTGGCTACGAGCGTCGGGAATGCAGCGTCAGGAGTGGAAAGTACGAATTGCTGACCGTTGACCACTATGCCCTCATGGCTGAGCGCGTATGCGATCATACCGGGAATCAGGAACAGGAACACCGGAAGGAGCTTGAGATAAGCGCCGAAGATAGTGCCTCGGCGTGACTCCTTCTCATTCTTGCCGGAAAGCACACGCTGCACGATGAACTGGTCGGTACACCAGTACCAGAAGCCGATGATAGAAGATCCGATCAATGCGCCGAGCCACGGATAGTTGGGATCGCGGTTGTCTCGTATGAGATTCGTCATGGTGTCACCGTAGTCATTGACCTCCACTATCGAGCATACACGCATCATCTCATCCCATCCGCCAAGAGCGCGGAGTCCGAGTACAAGAATGATAAGCGAACCGAGAAGAAGAATCGGGGTCTGAAGCACTGAGGTATAGAGCACGGACTTCATACCTCCCACAATCGTATAGATAGCGGTCAGAAGCACGAGACCGATGGCAGCGATCCAGAAGAAATCAACACCCCAGAGAGTCTCGATGCCAAACACCTGCTGGAACACGAGACCACCGGCATAAACAGTCACAGCCACCTTTGTGAGCACATAGCTGATAAGGGATATGAGCGAGAGGATTGTACGGGATGCACCATTGTAACGGCGCTCCAGAAACTCAGGCATGGTATATACCATCGAGCGGGTATAGAAAGGCACGAACACCCAGCCGAGAAGAAGTATCATCCAGCCCTGGATCTCCCAGTGGGCCATGGCCATACCGCTGGAAGCTCCGGCACCGGCAAGGCCGATAAGGTGCTCCGAACCGATATTGGATGCGAAAATTGAGGCACCGATGGCGATCCAGGTAGCATCCTTGCCTCCAAGGAAGTAGTCGGAAGCAGTGTTCTGCTTCTGCCTGGACACCCATACAATAATTAGGATCAGCGCAACAAAAAACAGCGCTATGACGATCCAGTCAAGTAATCCCATTGTAGATGAAATGTTTAGGGTTTAAGGTATGTGATTAGAAATTATAAAATTCGAGGACTGTTCCGGTAGTATAGGTCTCGCCCGGACGAAGCAGAGTGGATGGCCACTGGGGTTTGTTGGGCGAATCGGGATAGTGCTGTGTCTCCATCGCTATGCCGGTACGCTGATTGTACACCTGACCGCCCTTGCCGGTCACTGTTCCGTCGAGGAAGTTGCCGGAATACACCTGGATTCCCGGTTCAGTGGTGTAGATATTCATTCCTATCCCGGTCGAAGGAGCGGCGAGAGTAGCGGCTATCGTATTGATATCGCCGTTTGTATCAAGCACCCAGTTGTGATCATAACCATTGCCGTTCTTGAGCTGCACGTCATCAGGAGTGGAGATGTCGCGGCCGATAGCCTTAGGCTGGCGGAAATCCATCGGTGTGCCCTCGACGGCAAGAATCTCGCCGGTAGTCATGTAGGTGGAATCGATGGGAGTGAAGCCTGACGCATTTATGGTGAGATCATGATTGAGCACATCTTCCGATGCGTCACCCGTCAAGTTGAAATATGAGTGATTTGTGAGATTGATCACGGTCGGCTTATCCGTTGTAGCCGTATATGCTATGTTGAGCCTGTTGCCCGTCAGAGTGTAAGTCACCGTGGCATGGACATTGCCGGGGAAACCGTTGTCGCCGTCCGGAGAGTCCATCGTCAGGACAAGCGTGGAATCATTGGGCTGCTCGGCCTCGTAGACCTGATATTGCCATCCATTGGGGCCCCCGTGGAGAGAGTGGCCGAAATTGTTGACCGGAAGTTGGATTGAATCACCGTCGATCACGAGTCGTCCATGGTCTATGCGGTTGCCGTAACGGCCTATCGCAGCTCCAAAATCCGTCTGGTTATTCTCCGGATAATAGGCGGCGATGCTGTCGAAACCAAGAACAACATCGAGCATATTTCCGTTTCTGTCCGGAACCATCAGCGAGACGATACGTCCGCCGAAATTGGTGATATCGGCTTCGATGCCGGTGGACGATTTGAGGGTGTAGAGCGCAGTAGGTTTCCCGTCTCTCGTATCGACGAACTTCTGCGGATCAAGACCTGCAAGATTCTTTGAATTCCCGCAATCCCGGCACGAGCATGATGCCAATGTCAATGTGGCTGACGCTGCGAGAATTACTAAAACATGATGTTTCATGGTTAGATGTATTATAATTTTGAGTGTAAAAATCACACTTATATTTATCGCCCCAAAATTAGCTTTATTAGTTGGAATAAACAAGCATATCCCTATGTTTAAAAACATAAAATCACATAAAAAAAGACCCCGTCAAGAAATAAATTCTCAACGGGATCATAATATAGGTTTCTTATGCTGTCAGGCTGACTTATCAGACACCCTGGAGCTTGAACTGGATCGGAACAGTGTACCACACGTTAACCGAGTGGCCGTTCATCTTGCCGGGAACGAATTTCGGCAGAGACTTCACTACACGTACAGCCTCTTTGTCGAGATCCGGATCCTTACTGCGTACCACTTTCACCTCACCGACACTACCGGTCTTGGTGACAACGAACTGAACCACGACGCGACCCTGGATATTGTTTTCCTGAGCCATGGCCGGATAGCGGATATGCTCGGCTATATACTTGAGAAGAGCGGCCTCTCCGCCGGGGAACTGCGGCTTCTGTTCTACGATATCAAACACATGGTTGTCGTCAACAGGCTCCGGCTTCTTCTCCTCGACAATGATCTCCTCCTTGTGTTCGCGGACTACATTGAGGTCATCAGTACCCTTGTCGAAGTCAGTCTGACCGATAGCGGTATCAGTCTCCTTGAGTTCGTCCTGCGACTTGATCTCCTCTACCACCTCTTCGTCACGTGTGATCTGAAGTTCGGTAGCCTTGACAGTATTGAGGATCTCCTCGGGGAGAGCTTCGGGCTGCTGCTCTTCCACACGCTGCTGCTCGGGCTCATCTTCTTCTTCCTCCTCAGCCTCATCAGCGGAGTAGTCGATCATCGCCTGTTCGATCTGATCCTCCGGACGGGCATCACCCTTCTGGAGCACAGTGTTGGCGAGAAGACCGAGAAGTGCGACAACAAGAAGGACGATGAGAATCACAAGCATAGCGCGGTTATGACGCTTTGCCGATTCCTTGCGGAGCTCGTATGCTCCGAATTCCTTGTTCTTTCCTTCAAATATAAGGTCAATCCATTCTGATGATGAAAGATCTACATCTTTTGCCATATTTCGTAAGAGATTTTTCGGGTTAATATATTACTTTCATCAACAGATTACTTCGGATTCTTCTTGAGATAGTCAATGATGAGGGCAGAGTCAACCTGATTGATATTGTCAATCTGATAACGGGAGATCTGGTTGATCTGCATTTCATCAAGAGCTGAAATCAAGCTTTCCCAGGAAGCTTCGGGAGCGGCCTTGATAATAACCACAGGACGGGTGAGAGTGGAGTCGTTGCGGATCTGGCGGGCGCGCGACTGATATATCGAGTCGTTTGCAGCGGAGTTGCCGGGAGCGAACTCCTTGTTGCGCCAACGGGTCTTCTCGACTTCGATCTTCTCAAGCACCTGCTTGTTACGATCGTGGAGGATCTTGCGGATGCCCTGTTGGATCTTGCCGTCATTTCCTATGAAATGCTCTGCCTTGAGCTTATTGTTGTCGATAAGGCCATCGCCATCGGCATCGGCCACATCAGGCATACCTTCATAGAAATACACGGTGTTCATCGGACGTCCGTTTTCATCTTTCTTCACATCACCATTGGCATTGCGGTCAGTGGTGAGGATGAGGGTGATCGCCTCTGATTCTTTAGCTTTGTTCATCTGATTCTGCTCCACCTTCTCGTTTGAAGGAAGGGAGATGGTCAGAGTCTGAGACTTAATCATAGTGGTACAAAGCATGAAGAATGTAATCAGAAGCATATTCATGTCCACCATGGGGGTAAAATCCACATGGATCGACATCTTCTTCTGGGCACCTTTTTTCTTTTTGCCCTTGTCTGATTGTTCAATCTGTGCCATAATGATTATTCTTGCTCAGTTTTTAAAGCTGTCATGATACTGAAACGGTTCAGTTTAAGTGTCTGAAGATTGTCGAGGACATCGTGTACGATATTGTAAGGAGTATCCTTATCAGCCTTTACTGCGATACCTTCACCTTTCTTCATGGCTTTCTGGAGATTGTCGTTACCTGAATTGTAGATAGCGCGCATCCAGATCTGAAACTCGTTCAGGCGGTCCATATCCTTATTGTCGTTGATAGGAATACCAACGCCTTTCTGCTCCATATCGGAGATGAACTTGTCCTGTTCTGTCTGCGACATATTCAGGAACTGGTGGAGTACCTGGAACGGGACTCCGAACATATTGATCTTAGAGAATGTCTCGCGATCCTGTGCTGTAAGCTGTATCTGATTGTTCGGATGCTGCTTATTGTAGAGGGTTACTGCTTCATCGAGGATAGTCTTGCGAATGGCCTCGGATCCCCAGGTGTCCTTGGTTTCAGCGTCAGCGTCACCGGCAATGGAGATGAAGACTTTACCTTCGGGGCTGACAAGCACAGACGCCAGGTTGGCGGTAGGCACTTTCTGCTCCGAGACAGAGGAAGGGGTAAGCACTGTTACCGGCTCCTTCTGCAGGAAGGTCGATGTCAACATGAAGAAAGTAAGCAAGAGCACAGTCACGTCACTCATCGCGGTCATGTCGATGAGGGTGCTTTTTCTCTTTATTTTTACTTTTCCCATATTACGTTATCGATAGTTGTGTTAAATTGATAGGTAATAAGGGATTAGTGTGTAGCTGTAAATGTCTGCACGATTGAGAAACCGATCTCGTCGATTGCGTAGGTAAGATTGTCGATCTTGTTGGTGTAGAAGTTGTAGGAGATTACAGCGAAAGCACCGGTGGCGATACCGAAGGCGGTGTTGATAAGTGCCTCGGAGATACCGGTGGAGAGCTCGGTGGAGTCAGGAGCACCGGATGCTGCAAGAGCCTGGAACGACTTGATCATACCGATCACAGTACCGAGAAGACCGACGAGAGTACCGAGAGTGGTGAGAGTAGCGACGATGGGAAGATTCTGCTGGAGAGCGGGCATCTCGAGTGCGGTAGCCTCCTCGACTGTCTTCTGAAGGTTGGCGATCTTCTGCTCTTTGGAGAGAACGGTATTCTTGTCCATTTCCTCGTATGAAACGAGAGCGGATGATACTACGGCAGCAACAGAACCCTTCTGCTTCTTGCAGAGTTCCTTGGCGCCCTGGATATCGTTGACAGAAAGACATTTCTTAACGCCGGCAACGAACTTCTCGATAGAACCTTTACCCTTTGCAGAGGAAAGTGCGATCCAACGCTCTACGGAAAGTACGATAACGGTGAGGAAGAGGGTCTGGAGGATAGGCACGATGAAACCGCCCTTATAGATTGTGCCCCAGAGGTCAACGGGATGTCCTTCTTCGAAGTGAGACTCATGGCCAAACCAGAAGATGAAGAGAAGAACTGCCACTACGAGGCAAGCGAGGATCACGAGAAAGGCGTTCTTGATGCCGGCAACGTTGCTGCCCTGCTTTTCTGCCTTTGCAGGCTTTGCGGAGGTCTTTTGAGCTTCCATAATTTTCTTTGAAAAATTACTGTTTTTAGAGGTTTATTAGTTTGTGATTATTAGTTTTGATGATCTACAATGATTTTCAACCTGAGGCTGCACAGTCAAGCCGTTTTTCATGGCACAACGTTGACAGGCATCTGAGAGGTAAGAAGTGATATTGCTTTTATTGGGGTTATTATTAGATTTTCTTGTTCACATGGTATCGATTTAAGCACATTCCGCATGGAGTGATTTCAAAACGATATGCAAAATTAAAATTATATTTCGATGTTTCCAAAACTTTCTATTCTTTTTTTCCTTCAAAAGTCCTAAAATTCCCAAACATTTGTGTCCTGAAATTGTTTTTATTCCGTATTTCATATTTTTCACTTAACAAAATTAAAAATAATTAAATTTATTTATTATCTTTGCCTCTTAAATAGGGACACAGGCTTCGCCATCACGACTATGGATCCGATGACTGTGGGTTCCATCTACGATATATCACGCAATTTCAACCGGTACAATTTCAAAACACATTAATGAGAAGGACCATCAATCTAAGGAAAGGCTTGAACCTGAGCCTTGCGGGAGGTCTGACATCAACCGAGGTCAAATCAACAGTGACTCCCTCACGGGTGGCCATCGTCCCCGATGACTTCCCCGGCTTTCAGCCCAAACCGGAAGTAGCTGAAGGCGACCGGGTGGCAAAAGGCCAGGCAATCCTCCACGACAAGACCGATCCTGACATCAAATTGGCATCTCCCGTCGACGGCGTGGTGGAGAGCATTGTCAGAGGCGCACGACGCAAGATCGAGAGGGTAGTGATCAAGATAGACAGCGATACAGCCTCACAGACACGTCATGACATACCGGCGGACGCGGCCGGAATGAGAAAATTGCTCAAGAACTCCGGACTGTGGGCTATGATGCGCCAACGGCCATACGATATCGTTCCCGCCCCGGAATCCACACCACGCGACATATTCGTGACCGCCATGGACACCTCTCCTCTCGCCCCTGATATGGAAACATATCTGAAAGACAAGGACGAACAGCTCAAGGCAGGAGTCAATGCGCTGAGTCTGCTCACCGACGGACATATATATATAGGTGTACGGGAAGGCTCGCAGCTTGCCGACATCCCCGGCGCGGAGATCGTGGAATTTACTCCGCTGCATCCCGCCGGTAACGCAGGAATACAGGCTGCAAACATATCGCCCGTCAACAAAGGCGAGACCATCTGGACCCTTGATGCCGTCACACTTGCCAAGATCGGAGGTCTGGTCATCAATGGATATGTTGATTTCTCCACCGAGGTCGCACTCACAGGAAGTGAGATCACCGACAGCCGGATGGTGCGGACCATCATAGGAGCCGACATTAAGGATCTTCTCAATGGAGAGATAGCCGACGACGGCAGAAACCACCGCATCATTTCAGGCAACGTCCTCACCGGCACACCGGAGAGCCTTGACGGCTTTCTCCGGTATCCCTACCGCCAGATCACAGTGATACCCGAGGGCGACGATGCGGACGAATTCATGGGTTGGGCATCCCTGAGTCCATCGAAGATGAGCGTCAGCCCGTCGTTCACAGGCCATTTCTCAAAAAAGAAATTCAGCCCGGACGCGCGTCTACTGGGCGGACGGCGCGCGATGATTATGTCGGGTGTCTACGACAGATACATTCCCATGGACATAATGCCGGAATATCTCATAAAGGCAATCATTGCAAAGGACATAGATCAGATGGAAGCGCTCGGCATCTATGAGATCGCGCCCGAGGATTTCGCACTTGCCGAGTATGCCGATCCCTCAAAGCTCGAGCTCCAGCGCATCGTCCGCGATGGGCTCGACTATCTGCGCAGCGAAGTTTAACTCACCGGACTTACAAAAGATGAAACCATTAAGAAAATATCTCGACAGAATCAAACCGAACTTCGAGCCGGGAGGCAAGCTCCAGAGCCTGCAGAGCGTGTTCGACGGATTTGAGACATTTCTCTATACTCCCAACACCACATCCGGATCCGGAGCTGTGAACATCCACGACAGCCTCGACTCAAAGCGCATCATGATCATCGTGGTCCTCGCGCTTATGCCATGTCTGTTTTTCGGAATGTACAACACCGGCTATCAGAACTGGATTGCTGCCGGAGCCACTGAATTTCCATTCTGGCAACTCATGGCCTACGGTTTTCTGGCAGTTCTTCCACGCATACTCGTGGCCTACGTTGTCGGTCTGGGGATAGAATTTGCTGTAGCCCAGTGGAGACACGAAGAGATCCAGGAAGGCTTCCTCGTCACCGGAATCCTCATACCCCTCATCTGTCCGGTGGAGACTCCTCTCTGGATGCTTGCCGTGGCCACTGCTTTTTCCGTGATATTCGTCAAGGAAGTGTTCGGAGGTACAGGCTACAACGTGTTCAACGTTGCTCTCGTCACACGCGCTTTCCTATTCTTCGCATATCCTGCACAAATGAGCGGCGACAAGGTGTTTGTCGCTTCCGATAAGATCCTCGGGCTCGGACACGACCTGCCCGACGGCTTCTCAGGAGCCACACCGCTCGGACAGATCGCCTCTTTCTCAGGCGACAAACTCGAACTGTTCAATCTGCGCGGCGATGTCGTATCGGCATGGGACGCGTTCATCGGTCTCATCCCCGGCTCATTCGGAGAGACATCGACACTGTGCATCCTCATCGGTGCCGTGATACTTCTCGCCACAGGCATAGCATCCTGGAGGATCATGCTCAGCGTGGTCGCCGGTGGACTGCTCATGGGATGGATCGCCAACGTGTTCCACACACCGACATATCCGGCCTCCTTCCTGTCTCCGGTCGATCAGCTTCTCCTCGGAGGATTCGCGTTTGCTGCGGTCTTCATGGCCACTGATCCCGTGACGGCGGCCAGAACCAACACCGGCAAATATATCTACGGCCTTATAGTTGGAATCGTGGCTGTGCTGATACGTACCTACAACAATGGTTATCCAGAGGGTGCGATGCTCGCCGTACTTCTTGCCAACGCTCTTGCCCCGCTTATAGACTACTGTGTCGTGCAGGCCAATATTGCCCGCCGCCGCAACCGTCTTCGTGCCCGGGCTTAAAATCAATGTTCACTTCTCAGAACTTCGGACTATGAACAAGCAAAGCAATACATACACGATAATATATATAATCGTCCTGGTCGTGATCGTTGGTACAGCTCTTGCCGCGACATCCCTCGCACTGAAGAACAGACAGCAGGAGAATATCAATGCGGACAAAATGAGCCAGATCCTCGCGGCAGCTCTCATCACCCCCGACAAGGGCAGCATCGTGTCGGATTTCGACAGATATATCACATCGCAGCTCGTGGTCGACGAGCAAGGCAACACCATAGATGGAGTCAAGGCCTTCGATGTCAACGTGGCCAACGAATGTAAACTCCCGGCCGGCCGGCGCAAGCTACCGGTTTTCGTATGCACGACATCCGATGGAGCCACAAAATATATCCTCCCTGTCTACGGCGCCGGCCTGTGGGGGCCGATATGGGGATATGTGGCCCTTGACTCCGACGGAAGCACCATCTACGGCGCATATTTCGCCCATCAGGGAGAGACGCCCGGACTTGGCGCAGAAATTGAGAAACCGGCATTTTCTGACCAGTTCCAGGGCAAACACCTGTTCAAGGACGGGCGATTCCATCCTGTTGCGGTGGTCAAGGCCGGACAGCAGCCTCTGAATGGCGAGGACTATGTCGACGGCATCTCCGGCGGAACCATCACATCCAAAGGTGTCGGCACCATGCTGGACAATTGCCTGACTCCTTACCGCCGTTTCCTCCAGAATCTCCAGAACTAAATTCCATCGATACTAAATATCCACAGTAGTCATGGCAGAAAAGATAAAAAACAGAGAGGTGCTGTTCAATCCTCTTTCAAAAAACAACCCCGTGGTCGTGCAGATACTCGGCATCTGCTCCGTCCTTGCGGTGACGGCCAAACTCGAACCGGCCATAGTCATGGGCATCTCGGTCATCGCCGTCCTTGCGTTCGCCAATGTCATAATCTCCCTCCTGCGCAACACGATACCCACCAACATCCGCATAATTGTTCAGCTCGTAGTCGTTGCCGGCCTCGTAGTGATCGTCGATCAGGTACTAAAGGCCTACGCATACGATGCATCTAAACAACTGTCGGTGTTCATCGGCCTGATCATCACCAACTGCATACTCATGGGCCGGCTCGAAGCCTTCGCCATGGGCAACAAGCCATGGCCATCATTTCTTGATGGTGTGGGCAACGGCCTCGGCTATGCGATAATACTTGTCATCGTCGGATTCTTCCGCGAACTCCTCGGCAGCGGCACATTGCTCGGCTTCAGGGTGATCCCCCAGAGCTTCTACGATGCCGGCTACGTGGACAACGGCCTGATGATACTCCCTCCTATGGCGCTCATAGTCGTAGCCTGCATAATCTGGGTTCAGAGGACGGTCAATAAGGACCTGCAGGAACAATAATCCCGTATAAAGTTGACAATAATATGGAAAACTTCAACATATTCATCAGGTCGATATTTGTCGACAATATGATCTTTGCCTACTTCCTCGGTATGTGCTCATTCATAGCGGTATCGAAGAACGTAAAGACTGCATTCGGACTCGGACTCGCGGTGACATTCATGCTCGTGGTGACACTGCCGGTCAACTACCTGCTTGAGAACTACGTGTTGCGTCCGGGAGCCTTGGCGTGGCTCGGAGAGGAATTCGCTTCCGTCGACCTCAGTTTCCTGTCGCTCATAATGTTCATCGCGGTCATAGCGTCAATGACACAGCTCGTGGAGATGGCCGTGGAGAAATACTCCCCCGCCCTCTACTCATCACTCGGCATCTTCCTGCCCCTGATAGCCGTCAACTGCGCCATATTGGGCGGATCCCTTTTCATGCAGCAGCGCGACTTCCCGAGTATATGGACAGCCGTATGCGCCGGAGGAGGATGGGGTCTCGGATGGCTGCTCGCCATAACGGCCATAGCAGCCATACGTGAACGCCTCGCCACATATTCCAACATCCCCAAGCCTCTCAGAGGTGTAGGCATCACCTTCATACTGACAGCCCTCATGGGCATAGCCTTCATGAGCTTCCTCGGGATAAAGATATAATTGAACAAGTAATCAAGTAAAACACAAATACACCAATGCTGACGATACTGACAGGCGTGTGCATATTTCTGGTGATCACTCTTCTGCTTGTGATCATCCTGCTCATCGCTAAAAAATATCTCGTCCATTCGGGCAAGGTGAAAATCACCATCAACAACGACACCGTCATCGAGGCAGACTCCGGCAAGACACTGCTCTCGACACTCGCTGACCAGAACATATTCCTTTCATCAGCCTGTGGAGGCAAGGGCAGCTGCGGACAATGCAAATGCCGCGTGTTTTCCGGCGGAGGCGATATCCTTCCTACGGAAAAAGTACACTTCTCCCGCAAGGAGCAGCAGGATCACTGGCGGCTCGGTTGCCAGGTGAAGATAAAGGAAGATTGTAATATCGGCATCCCCGCATCAGTGCTCGACGTGAAGGAATGGGAATGTGAAGTGATATCCAACAATAACGTAGCCACGTTCATCAAGGAATTCATCGTCGCACTTCCTCCCGGTGCCCACATGGACTTCATACCCGGTTCATACGCACAGATCAAAATCCCGGTTTACGAGATGGACTACGACAAGGACATCGACAAAGCTTCCATCGGCGACGAATACCTCCCTTCATGGGAAAAATTCGGACTGTTCGGACTTAAATGCAGAAACACCGAGACTACGGTGCGCGCCTACTCCATGGCCAACTATCCGGCCGAAGGCGACCGCATAATGCTCACAGTCCGTATCGCCACCCCTCCGTTCAAGCCCAAACCTCAGGTCGGATTCATGGATGTCATGCCCGGAATAGCATCAAGCTACATTTTCACCCTCAAACCGGGCGACAAAGTCAGGATGAGCGGTCCTTACGGCGATTTCCATCCGATATTCGACTCCAAAGCCGAGATGATGTGGATCGGCGGTGGCGCCGGAATGGCACCACTGCGCGCACAGATCATGCACATGACCAAGACTCTGGACACCAGAGACCGGGTAATGAACTACTTCTATGGAGCGCGGGCACTCAATGAAGTGTTCTATCTCAACGACTTCCTGCAACTCGAGAAGGAATTCCCCAATTTCCACTTCCATCTCGCCCTGGACCGTCCGGATCCGGCTGCGGATGCCGCCGGTGTCAAATATACACCCGGATTCGTACATCAGGTTATCTACGACACCTATCTCAAGAACCATCCCGACCCGGAGGACATCGAATACTATATGTGCGGTCCGGGCCCGATGAGCGCAGCCGTCAACAAGATGCTCGACGACCTCGGGGTAGACCCCACATCCGTACACTACGACAACTTCGGAGGATAGCCCGTATCTCCGTCCGAAAAAGGCTTGATACTTCCCGGAATAAAACCATATTCCGGGAAGTATGTTTATGTTATAAAACATACTTGATAAACCGGATTTTTAAACATTGTGATTTTTTGCCCGCTTGATTTGCCCATCTCGACAAAAAGTTCTAAATTCGTGAATTTAAAAATCGCAGGCTTAAAAACCACGCGCTCTAAAAACCGCTCTTCTCACACACAAATCATCAACCACTGATCATCGGAATCTAACAATCTTAAACCAAAATATAATGAGCTATCTTAAATTTGATAAGAACCTCATGATCAACCTCGAGCAATCTCTGCCGAAAGAGATGTTGAGGACAAATCAGTCAGGTGCCTATCATTGCACGACGATAGTGGACTGCAACACACGCAAACAGCACGGACTGCTTGTCGTTCCGGTTCCGGAACTCGGCAACTCGTCGCACGTCTTGCTCTCGTCGCTCGACACTACCGTCTATCAGCACGGCGCACCGTTCAATTTGGCTCTCCACCGCTACAGTGGCGGCGTAATGAACCCCAACGGCCACAAGTACATCCGTGAATTCGACTGCGAGAGTGTCCCCCGCACCACCTACCGCGTGGGAGGAGTTATTCTCACCCGTGAGAAGATCTTTATCTCCAACGAGAACCGTATTCTTATCCGCTACACTCTTGTCGAGGCACATTCAGCCACCACACTGCGCTTCCGTCCGGTACTCGCATTCCGCGAGGCCAACGAGTTGTGCATAGCCAACGACGTGATCAACACCGAGATACCGGAAATCGACAATGGCGTGTCGGCCTGTCTCTACAATGGCTATCCGCGCCTCTATATGCAGTTCTCCCACAAGCCCAAATGGACCTATGATCCCCACTGGTACAACGGGTTTGAATATGTCAAGGATCTTGAGCGGGGTGTCCCCTACACCGAGGATCTGTGGGTACCCGGCTATTTCGACGTACCCATCAAGAAAGGCGAGAGCCTGATCTTCTCGGCCGGTCTCAGCGAGGTCTCCCCCCGCTCATTGGCCAAGATGTATGAGAAAGAGATCGCCCAGCGCACCTGCCGCACATCGTTCTTCAACTGTCTGAAGAATGCCGTAAAGCAGTGTTATGTCAAGGATGGCAATGATATGTTCCTCATCTCAGGCTATCCCTGGGGAAAAATACTTGCCCGCAACACCTTCATGGCTCTGCCGGGCGCGACAATAGCCATCAACCACCGCGAGGACTTCGAGAAGATCGCAGCCACATCGCTCCGCGCCCTCAACAACTTCATGGAGACAGGCAATCTCGATCCACGTATCCAAGGCATCGATCTTCCCGACATTCCTCTGTGGGCCGTATGGGCACTCCAGCAGTATTCCAAGGCATACACACGTGAGGAGTGTTCAAAACTTTATCTCAAGGACATCAAGCGCATCCTCAACTTCATTCTGGAGGGCAATCATCCCTATCTCAAGGTCGAGCCGGAATCCGGAATGGTATATACCCATGGTACCGACAAACCGATGTCGTGGATGAACGCCTCACTCGGCGGTCGTCCGATCGTCCCGCGCACCGGATACCTCGTGGAATTCAACGCACTGTGGTATAACGCCCTCATTTTCGCCACAAGGCTCACCGAAGGTGCGGAGCAGGAAAAATATCAGGCTGTAGCTGACAGGATGGCAGAGCCGTTTGTCCACACCTTCCTCAATGACTATGGATATCTGTACGACTACGTGGCCGGGACATACGCCGATCCGTCAGTCCGCCCCAACATGGCGATCGCGATAGGCCTCGACTATTCGCCGCTTGACCGTCGCCAGCGCAAACGTGTGCTTGACATTGTGACCCGCGAGCTGCTCACTCCCAAGGGTCTGCGCACCCTCTCGCCCAAGAGTTTCGGCTACCGCCCCAACTATCTCGGCTCACCTGAGGATCGGGAGATGGCTCTTCACAACGGACCTGCACGGCCATGGCTCATCGGCTTCTATTCCGATGCCTATCTGAAAGTGTTCGGCATGAGCGGAGTAAGCTACATTGACCGTATGCTGATCGGATTCGAGGACGAGATGACCCAAGGCTGCATCGGATCTCTTTCGCAGCTCTACGACGGCAATCCGCCCTACGTAGGCCGTGGAGCCATCAGCCACGTCACCAACGTAGCCGAGGTGCTTCGCACACTCACAACTTTGAAAAAATTCACTATGGACTAATTACCACACTCGTACCCCATGAAAGCATTAATGTTCGGGTGGGAATTTCCACCTCACATCCTCGGCGGTCTCGGTACTGCCAGCTACGGTCTCACAAAGGGTATGTGGGAGTGTGGCGACATGGATATAACCTTTGTTATCCCCAAACCATTCGGCGACGAAGAGCGCCACTTCGCCAACATCATCGGTATGTCACAGGTGCCGGTGGTGTGGCGCGATGTCAACTACGACTACGTCAAGGAGCGCATCGGCAACGTTATGAATCCGGATTTCTATTTCAGCCTCCGCGACCATATCTATGCCGACTTCAACTATATGCGCACCAACGACCTCGGATGTATCGAATTCTCCGGACGCTACCCCGACAACCTCGTGGAGGAGATCAACAACTATTCGATCTGTGCCGGTGTCGTGGCACGCACAATTGATTTCGACGTGATCCACTCTCATGACTGGCTCACATATCCGGCCGGCATCCATGCCAAGCAGGTGTCCGGCAAACCGCTCGTAATCCACGTCCACGCCACAGAGTTTGACCGTTCACGAGGGAAACCCAATCCCACGGTATTCGGCATCGAGAAAGACGGTATGAACAATGCCGATCATATCATCACGGTGTCAAACCTCACCCACAACACCGTGATCAACAACTATGGCATCGATCCGGCCAAAGTCACGACCGTCCACAACGCCGTGACCCCGCTCACACCCGAGCAGCTCAACGTCCCCGAACACAAGTCGAAGGACAAAGTTGTCACCTTCCTCGGGCGAATCACCATGCAGAAGGGACCGGAATACTTTGTAGAGGCAGCCGCCAAGGTACTCAAAAACAATCCCAATGTCCGGTTTGTCATGGCCGGAAGCGGCGATATGATGAACAAGATGATACTCCTCGCCGCCGAGCGCGGTATCTCCGACCGGTTCCACTTCCCGGGATTCCAGAAAGGGCCGCAGGTATATGAGATGCTGAAGGCAAGTGACGTATATGTAATGCCTTCCGTGTCCGAGCCATTCGGCATCTCTCCGCTCGAAGCCATGCAGATGGGTGTCCCGTCGATCATTTCCAAGCAGAGCGGTTGCGCCGAGATCCTGACCAATGTCATCAAGACCGACTACTGGGACATCGATGCAATGGCTGATGCGATAAACTCGATCGTCACCTATCCCGCCATGTACAACCAGCTTCGCGAAGATGGCCTCGACGAGGTCAACCGCATCACATGGGACAAGGCCGGCCAGAAGGTGATCGACATCTACAACAAGGTGCTCAACCGATAATCTCAAATCAATTCTACCCACAAAAAATTCAATCCATATCTACAATATGAAAGCTATCTGCTTCTATTTTCAGATCCATCAGCCATTCCGTCTGAAAAGATACCGCTTCTTCGACATAGGCAACGACCATTACTACTATGACGATTTCGCCAACGACGATATCATCACCCGCATAGCCGAGCGCAGCTACATACCCGCAGCCGAGACACTTCTCCGCATGATCGAGGACACCAAGGGTGCATTCAAATGTGCCATCTCCATCACCGGAACAGCCCTCGAGCAGTTCGAGCAGTATGTCCCCGAGTTCATAGACCTTCTGAAGAAACTCGCCGACACCGGATGCGTAGAATTTCTCGCCGAGACCTATGCACATTCACTCGCATCGCTCGCCGATCCCGAGGAATTTGCCGCACAGGTCAAACTCCATGACGAAAAGATCAAGGCACTGTTCGGACAGACTCCCAAAGTGTTCCGCAACACGGAGCTTATCTACTGCGACGATCTCGCCCCGCAGATCCTCGGCATGGGCTACAAGGGTGTCATCACCGAAGGAGCCAAACATATCCTCGGATGGAAATCGCCTGACTACGTCTACAGCGCAGCCTCCGCACCCAAGCTAAAGATCCTGCTCAAGAATGACAAGCTGTCCGACGACATCTCCGACCGCTTCTCCAACACTGCATGGGACGAATATCCCCTGACCGCCGACAAATACATCAACTGGATCGCATCAACTCCTGCTGAGGAGCAGATCATCAATCTCTTCATGAATCTCGAGGTGTTCGGCGACTTCCAGCCCCGCGAGACAGGTATTTTCCAGTTCCTTGAGGCTCTTCCCCGCTTCGCTGCCGAGAAAGGCATTGAATTCTGGACTCCAACCACAGCTGTCACCAAGCTCAAGGCTGTCGACGTGCTGTCCGTACTCCACCCGATATCATGGGCCGACGAAGCCCGCGACACATCGGCATGGTTAGGCAACAAGCTCCAGAACGAGGCGTTCAACAAGCTTTACTCCGTGAGCGAGCGCGTCCGCCTGTGTGAAGACCGCCGTCTGAAACAGGACTGGAACTACCTCCAGAGCGCCGACCACTTCTTCTATATGTCCACGAAGAATATGCACGACGGCTCCGTTCACTCGCAGTTCTCACCTTACGATACTCCATTCGATGCCTTCACCAACTACATGAACGTCCTTGCCGACTTTATCGTGCGTGTCGAGGAGCAGTATCCCATGAGCATCGACAATGAAGAGCTTTCATCGCTCCTCACCACTATCCGCAACCAGGAGCGTGAGATCGAGGTGCTCAACAAGGAGGCCGAGTCAATGCGCAAGAACATCGAGCACTTCAACGAAGAGCATCTTCTCCGCGAAAAAGAAGCCGAGGTAGCCAACGCTAAGAAAGAGACCAAATCTGCTGCCAAAGAGGCAAAGCCTAAGAAAGCTCCTGCCAAGAAGAAAAAAACCGAAGCTCCTGAAGCATAACAATCCGCAGGAATAAATCCCATCCATATAAAGGCCGGAAGATTAGACCATCTGTCTTCCGGTCTTTATTCATTGTCAGCCGATACGCTTCCATTTACGTGGCTTAGGGTGCAGGGATCGCTCGATAGCGCGGCGTTCGCGGCGCGACAGGGGAAGCTCTACCGACCCGGATGTTTCTTCTCCTTCCGTCAGGGAGACTGTATCAGCTACGACCGGGGCAGCGGAAGGCTTATCCGTCGCCCGCTGTGTCTTACGTCTCTTCTCAGCTCTCTCACGGGCACGGGTGGATCTGACCATCGCGCGGTCAAGCTCGGCTTTTATCATATTGAACGCAAGCATGGCAATAGCGTCCTCACTCACGGCATCCTCCCCGGCAAGATATGCATCGACGACGTGCATGGCCTCCGCAGCGGAATACGGTGAGAAACTCAGTGTGGTGTTGATACGCTCGGAGATGTCCGAGTAGACTTTCTTTGATACTGTCAGTGTGTTCATAATTCCTGTTCGTTTTTTCTGCAAAGGTAATATGCGGAAAAAGCGAAAAGGTGCGATAATGTCGCGTACTGATAAAAAAAGAGACTGTCAGCAAGACAGCCTCTCAAAATCATATCTTGGGAATGTCAGACATCAACAAGGAACGGGAATTTTCTCCACACGTCGTTCATGACGACCGCCGTCGAACGGAGTGGAAAGGAATGTCTCCACTATATTTATAGCCGTGACATTATCTATGAACCGGGCAGGAAGCACAAGGACATTTGCGTTGTTGTGGCGGCGGGCAAGTTCGGCAAGCTCCACATTCCAACACAGAGCGGCCCGGATGCCCTGATGCTTGTTGAGGGTCATGCCTATACCGTTGCCGGAACCACACAAAGCTATGCCCGGATAGCACTCACCGGCCTCTACTGCAAACGCACAGGGATGAGCGAAATCGGCATAATCGCAACTCTCCGCACTATATGTGCCGAAATCCTTGAACTCTATGCCCTGGCTCTCGAAATAGCCCTCAAGCATCATCTTCATCTCGTAGCCTGCATGATCACTGCAAAAGCCCACCGGAGTATTGGATTTAAGAATTGTCATAATATCAGATATCTTCGTTTTCGTTTAAAACATTGTAGCGTATATTATTGAGCGGTCTCATGACATTCACAAGCAACTGGCTCCAATATGAGTCAAAATCCTCCTTGACTCCCACAAGAACACCCTCGATCACCTGCTCCTCGGCATACTTGATGGTGGAAATCATATTATAGAACACCTGGAAGAGATCCGAGAGGCTTTCAGCCACGCTCGCACCTATCGGAGTATCCGAATATTTCATCTCTTTCTCAAACACCTCGAGATACACATCCTCCGGACCGAGCAGATTTTCCACATTCCTTCTCACCGACTCATAATAGTCCTCCTCTAAATAGCTGTCGACCTGAGGATAGTCCTCCTCAATAGATGTGACATCCAGATCCGAGGCGGATATATATATACGTGGAAGCAAGCGCAGAGCCTCAGCTACAAATGCAGATGCCTCCATCTCTGCCGCCTGCTCCATGAGCCGGCAATATTCATTGCATAGACCTATAAAGGCCAATGTGTTAGGCTTTAGTCCCATAAAGATTGTTGTTTTTTATGTAATCATAGACACCCGGAGGAAGGAAATATGTCATATCTTTGCCTCTCGATACAGCCTTGCGGATAAAAGTACTGGAAATATCGGCCGTAGGTGCACTTACCACATCGACTCCATCATCATATATGGTTCCCAACTGATATCCAGGCCGGGGATATATCACTATTCCGAATTCCGACAGGATCGCCTCGGAATCCTTCCACTGCGGGAAGATCTTCCAATTGTCCGATCCGATGATCAGCTTGAACGAATGGCGCGGATACCGCTTGGCGAGATAACGCAAGGTATTGATGGTATATGACGGTTTGGGCATGGAAAGCTCTATATCGCACACCTGGATTCCCTTGACCTTACCGATGGCCATATCAAGCATTCTCAGCCGCGTCACATCAGGGATAAGGTCCTTTGAATCCACCTTCAGCGGATTCAAGGGCGAGAGCATGAGCCAGACCTCATCGAAGCCCCCGAACTGTTGCATATAACTGGCCAGCATCAGGTGGCCGATATGTACGGGATTGAACGACCCGCCGAGAATACCTATATTCATTCTATAAAGTGTTTCATCACGGACTCAACCTCCGCTATCGCCGTCGGAAGATCATCGTTGATCACAGTCTTGTCAAACTTCCCGGCATAACCGATCTCGAGAGCGGCACGCTCGACACGCCGGTCTATCCACTCTTCCGTCTCTGTCCCCCTCGCTTCAAGCCGACGGCGCAGTTCGTCTATGCCCGGAGGCTGGATGAATATGCTCATAGCCTCATCGCCATACAGTTTCTTGACGTTCACGCCACCCTTGACATCAATATCAAGAATCACATTGTGACCGGCCTCAACGATCCGTGCGATCTCGCGCTTGAGCGTACCATAGAACCGTCCGGGATATACCTCCTCGTATTCCACGAACGCATCCGCGTCAATCTCACGGCGAAACTCCGCGTCGGATAGGAAATAATAGTTGACACCGTCCTTCTCGCCTTCACGAGGAGGCCTGTTTGTCGCTGAGATAGAGAATTGCAGATCCATGCCACCCTTTGCGAGAATAGCATTTATAATGGTCGATTTGCCACATCCCGACGGAGCGGATATGATGATGATTTTCCCTTTCATGAAGTTCTCCCGGAATGTACTACATCACATTAAGCACCTGCTCCTTGATCTGTTCAAGCTCGTCTTTCATCATCACCACGAGTTTCTGCAGTTCCGAATGATTGCTCTTGGAGCCAAGTGTGTTGATCTCACGTCCCATTTCCTGAGCTATGAACCCGAGTTTCTTCCCCTGTGAGCCGTCAGCCTGCATCGTCTCCATGAAATATTCAAGATGTTGCGCGAGACGCTGCTTCTCCTCTGTGATGTCAAACTTCTCGATATAGAAAAACAGCTCCTGCTCAAGACGTGAGCGGTCAAAATCGATATTTGATATATTGACAAGGCCTTCCTCCATGCGCTCACGCACACGCTGCACCCTCTCACCCTCATAGTTAGGGACTTCGGCGAGACGATCGGCTATGTGCCCTACCCTCACGGCAAAAAAATCCTCGAGTTTCTTTCCCTCCGCCCTTCTGTGGACAGTGAGGGCATCAAGAGCCCCATCAAGAGCCGACATCACGGCACTGACTTCCGAATCATCCGCCTCAGGAGCAGCCTCAGTCTTCATCGAATCAGGGAAACGCATCAGGAGAGTATACCATTCCGCATCCGACGGCATAGCGAGTCCAAGCTCCTCACCGAGCGATTCCAACTGCCGCTTATACGACTTCAGGGCCGGGATGTTTATTGACTGGGTGGTTTCGGCAACAGTCGTTTCCACAGTGATCGTGAGATCAATCTTGCCACGCAGAAGCACCTCTGCCACACGAGCCCGTATGGCCAGTTCGTGCTCGCGAAGCGATGAGGGCATCCTCACTGCTATATCCGCCTGCTTACTGTTGAGCGATTTCACCTCAACAGTCACCTTCTTTCCCGGTATTTCGGCAGTAGCCTTGCCGAACCCTGTCATGGAATACAACATAGCAACATCTTTTTGTTTGCCACAAAGTTAGTGAATTTAAATGAGATTTCACATAGTGATATGTCAATTCGTTAAAAAATATACCATGACGGACATCAAAGCGGGGACTCTCCGCTTCCATGTCCGTCATGGTAAGTCTGTATCAGTCCTGTCATCACGCATCGCGCATGACGACGGAAAGCTATGATGGGGGATCTGATTATTTCTTCTTGCGATTGCCGTAGCGGCTCATGAACTTGTCCACACGACCTGCTGTGTCGACGAGCTTCTGCTTGCCGGTGAAGAAGGGGTGGGAGGAAGATGTGATTTCAAGCTTCACGAGCGGATAGGTCACGCCATCAACTTCGATAGTCTCCTTGGAGGCAACTGTGGAACGGGTGATGAAGATCTCATCGTTGGACATATCCTTGAACACCACTTCACGATAGTTGGAAGGATGGATATCTGCTTTCATTTTTTGTCGGTTTTTCGATTGATTATCAAAGTTTGTTGAAAATGCGTTGGTAGGACGCTTAGATTCGTAATGGCGGTGCAAAGGTAGAAATTTTTTCTCACACAAACAAGTTTTCAGACCTGATTCTGCAAAATATATCTACCTATGCACCTCTATACGTATCATTTATTTCACCACGAACTTCCTGCCGTTGCGGATGTAGATTCCGGGGACAGTGGGATTCTTCACCTCAATACCCTGGAGGTTGAAAGTCCTGTCGTCGCCATCGGCGGGAACGAATACGTCATCCGTGATATCATCAAGCGCAGTCGTGGCTGCATGGAGCACGAACTTGAGTACCAGCTGATCGCCCTGCGGAGTGAATGTTATGGCACCTGCGGCCGGGGTGGAGAACGGGATCTCATGTGTCACAACGACAGCCTCTGAATTGACCTTCATCGGGAACACATAGCTGCTTCCGTCCATTCCGTTAATCTCGGAGAATGAACCGTCGTTGGCGGCATAGTTGCAATATCCGGTGACTGTCATGGAATTGATCTTCAGGCCGGCCGGGAGATTGATGGTGTACTGGACACCCTTTGAGAACTTGACACACGATTCGATACCTGTGCCATAACCCTTGTTGGCTCCGTTGGTGATGCTTATATCGTCGCTGAAATAATATGTCTCACTATCTCCTTCGAGATATGTATCTTTCGAGATGACATATTCATCCTTGGCAGGAGTGGTGGGATCATCCGGGATCTCGACACCGGAATCCTCTGACTCGAGATTGCCGGTGAGAACCTTGCCGTCCTCATTGCCCTTATCCATTATATCGGCCACGAGAGAGTTCATGTAAATCTCGAGATTGGTGTAACCGTCGACAAGTGTGTTGCCGTCGCTCGCATCATTCGGATCGAGGCCGTTAGCTGTCTCCCACTCGTCGGGGATACCGTCACCGTCAGTATCAACGGGGGCATCAAGCGATTCCAGCACCGGCCATCCGACGGCTCCGGAAGGAAGGATCACCTGATCCTGATTGTCGATGATACCGGTGGATGTGAACGATACAGTACCTGCCTTGACATCATCCGTCACAACCTTATCATACTCGTCACGGTGAAGCGAAGCGCCGGCATAGGCCAGGACTTTCTCAAACGCAGTCTCCGCAGAATGGGTGGTCGTATAGACAAACTCTATCGGGGTGTCTATGCGCATATCATTCTTCACTTCATCATCAAATATGTTATCATTCTTGCTGTTGTCAAGCTGGGTATAGATACCTGTGGTCCAGTTGTCGGCGGTCACGTTAGCATCGGAGGGATTGACATTGCCCTTCACATAGAATGTACCGCATTTGTGGAGCATCGGTTTCCAACTGTTCCATGCCACAGTGACGGTTGTGCCGTTGACATCGATCGTATTATTATCCATATCGATCTCACAGTTTCCGACTCCGGAGACAACAACGACATTCTTGCCATTGACACGCGCGCCTGACACGCTCGCGGTAAGCCCCGTGGCACTCTTGATATTAGCAGCGGTCTTGTCACTGTCAAGACAGTAGTCCACCGTGCGGATACCGATGCCTGCGATACGCGCTTTTCTACTGTTGGAGACCTTACCGGGCTTATAGTAGTTGTTGACGATATTCACATTCATGCCCTCACCACCGTAGCAACCGTTGGATCCGTGATTGTATATGACATTGTTTCGCATATCCATGCGCTCGTCGGTCTGCGTCCCGGGACGCGGGCCGAGGCGGGGAGTGCGCGAATTGTGGTTGGCGATGAGATTGTGATGATAGCTCGCACCACTTCCACCCCAGTTGCCGCCGTAGCCATGCGCTCCCTTGGAATGTCCGGAATTATTGAGGGAATGAGAGGCGATACACCACTGCACGGTCGTATTCTTGCTACCATAGACTGACAGGCACTCGTCAATACTCCAGCTCACGGAGCAATGGTCGATTATGATATTCTCCTTGTCCATACCTCCAAGTCCGTCACCCTCATGATATGCCACCTGGCGATTGCCGAGACGGAATCTCATGAAACGGATTATGACATTTGAGGCGGATATGACAAACGGATAGTCAGCTATGCAGATTCCGTCGCCGGGAGCTGTCTGGCCGGCAATGGTGACATCTCCTTTGCTGAGTTTCAATTCACTTTTCAGGAAGATGGTGCCGGACACATCAAATACGATGGTACGCTTTCCGCTCTGCGTGACGGCATAACGGAACGATCCGGGACTACTGTTATCCTCAAGCGTGGTGACGTGATATACCTTTCCGCCACGGCCTCCCGTGGTCAGACGGCCATATCCCTCTGCACCGGGGAACGCCTCCCGCTGCGCACAAACCATGAGCGGGTTTATGGCGCACATAAGAGCCAATACAATAGAAAAAATTACTTTATTCATGGTACATTTATGATTGGTATTATATTTCAGATCACGCCATGAGCCGAAAGAAGCATGGTCATGTGGTCACGAAGTTTCCTGGCTTCGGCTGCCGCCGCATCGGCGAAATCAGTACCCTGCGACGCATATATGATTCCCCTCGAAGAGTTGACAAGCAGACCGCAGTCGCGATTTATGCCCCATCTCACCACATCCTCAAGGCTTCCGCCCTGCGCACCCACTCCGGGGACAAGCAGGAAACTGTCAGGTGCCACACGGCGGACTTCAGAGAACATCGCACCCTGGGTGGCTCCGACAACAAACATGAGGTTGTTCACTGTTCCCCATTTTCCGGCTGTTTCCAGGACACTCTCAAACAATCGCGTACCGGTCATATCCGTCATGAACTGGAAGTCCCTGCTTCCGGGATTGGAAGTCAAAGCGAGAAGTATGACCCATTTGCCCTCATATTCCAAGAATGGCTTCACACTGTCAGATCCCATATAGGGCGCAACGGTAAGCGCATCCACATCAAGCTCCTCAAAAAAAGCCCGGGCATAAAGCGATGAGGTGTTGCCGATATCGCCACGCTTGGCATCAGCTATCACAAACTGATCCGGATAATTCTCACGGATATAGCGGACCGTTCGGCCAAGGACATCCCACCCTTTCACTCCGAGACTCTCATAGAATGCCGTATTCGGCTTATAAGCCACGCAATATGGAGCCGTGGCATCTATGATCGCCTTGTTGAACTCAAAGACAGGATCGTCGGCACCGCGAAGATGTTCGGGGATCTTCTTGATATCAGTATCAAGACCGACACAGAGGAAAGAGCCCTTGCTGCGTATGTTGTCAATAAGTTGTTGACGTGTCATATATAATGGTTTATATTTATGTTTACAGTTCAGCGGCCTTTAGCTTCTCCGCATTCTCCGCAATGGTGAGCTGATCTATCACATCCTGTATATCCCCGTCCATAAAAGACTGGAGATTGTATATGGTATAGTTGATACGATGATCAGTGATACGGCCTTGCGGATAATTGTATGTACGTATTTTCGCAGAGCGGTCGCCCGTCGACACCATGGTCTTGCGTCGGGACGCTATATCGTCTATATATTTCTGATGCTCCTTGTCATAGATAAATGTGCGCAACCTGCTGAGTGCCCGCTCTTTATTCTTCGGTTGGTCACGGGTCTCCGTACACTCGATCAGGATCTCCTCCGTCTCGCCCGTGTTCGGATTACGCCACATATAACGCAGGCGTACACCGGACTCCACTTTATTCACATTCTGACCGCCGGCACCTCCGGATCTGAAGGTATCCCATTTGATCTCACCCTCATTTATCTCCACATCGAAAGGCTCGGCCTCCGGGAGCACAGCCACAGTGGCCGCGGATGTATGCACACGACCCTGCGTTTCAGTGGCGGGCACACGCTGCACACGGTGGACACCGCTCTCATACTTCAACGTGCCATACACATTATCGCCGGTCACGCTGACCACGATCTCCTTGAATCCTCCTGCAGCTCCCTCGCTGAAACTCGTCACAGCTACGGACCAGCCCTTGGATTCGCAATATTTGGAGTACATCTTGAACAAGTCTCCGGCGAAGATGGCAGCCTCATCACCGCCCGTACCGCCACGGATCTCAAGCACTACATTCTTCCCGTCCTCTGGATCCGCCGGAACAAGGAGCAGCTTTATCTCCTCTTCTACGGCGGGAAGCGCACCGGTGGCCTCGTCAAGTTCATCCTTTGCCATCTGGCGGAGTTCGGGATCACTCTCCGAATCAAGCACCTCTTTCGCCTCGTCTATATTCCCGAGCAGCGTTCTGTATTTTCTTGTCACGGATGTCAGTTTCTCCAGATCCTTATATTCCTTGGTCAGTTTGACATACCGTTTCATATCGGCTATGACATCCGGATCGGTTATGAGGGTCGAAACCTCCTCAAACCGAGACTCAATACCGTCGAGACGTGTCAGTAGCGAATTGTCTGCCATTGCAAATATCCTTTATTTTTGCAAAGGTAGCAATTTTTTCATAAATACGCTCAAGCAAGCGTCTGTAAATAACGCCTGAACGATTCAAAATCCTTACCGAGAGGTACTGACTGCTTTTTCCCCTTCATGAACGCCGCGAGCCTGTCAGGAATCTCTATCCTGCAGCCGAGGATCGACGATACGGTCTCCCTGAATTTCGCCGGATGGGCCGTCTCAAGGAAAATTCCGGTCTCACCTTCCTTCAACTGCTCTTTGAGCGCTCTGTATCCGCAGGCTCCATGCGGATCAAGGATGTATCCGGTCCTGTCATGACACTGCCTCATCGTATCCGAGATCTGGGCATCCGTATATGCAGCGCCGGAAATCGTTTCTGATATCAGATCGTGACTACCGCCATACAGATCCAGTATCCGCGCGAAATTGCTTGGATCACCTACATCCATGGCATTGGCGATCGTCGGGCAGCTCGCTCCGGGCGAGTATGTGCCAGTAGAGAGATATTTATAGAATACATCATTGGCATTGTTGGCAGCTATGAAGCGGCTGACAGGGAGTCCCATCCTCGCGGCTATAAGTCCGGCAGTAATATTCCCGAAATTACCACTCGGGACACATACGACTACCTTATCGGCCCGCCCGATCTTTTTGAGCTGCGAATACGCAATGAAATAATAAAAGGCCTGCGGCAGGAAGCGCGCCACATTGATCGAGTTGGCGGATGTAAGAAGGAGACGATCGTTCAGATCCTTGTCAAGAAACGCATTCTTGACAAGCCGCTGGCAGTCGTCGAAAGTCCCATCGACTTCCAGCGCCGTGATGTTGCGGCCGAGAGTGGTGAACTGACATTCCTGTATCGGGCTGACCTTCCCCTTGGGATACAGGACATGGACATGAATTCCGTCGACACCGAGGAAACCGTTGGCCACCGCCGACCCGGTGTCACCGCTCGTGGCCACAAGTACATGAACCATGCGCCGGCTACCGCCTTTTCTTATAAAATACTGAAGCAATCTCGCCATGAACCTTGCACCTACATCCTTGAAAGCAAGAGTCGGTCCATGGAACAGCTCGAGGCTATAGATATCACGCTCGACCTCTACGACCGGAATCCGGAACGAAAGCGTATCCCTCACGATCCGGTCGAGATCATCAGCATCCACATCCTCGCCGAAGAAAGCCCTGGCGACAGACACGGCGATGTCCTGTTCAGCCATTTTGTCAATATCCCTGAAAAAACTTTCGGGCAACCGCTCTATCCTCTCCGGCATATAGAGACCGCGATCAGGAGCCAGACCCTTTACAACCGCCTCTTCAAGAGTCACATCAGGAGCAATATGGTTGGTGCTGTAATATTTCATAGTCATCTGATTTTCATAAATTCTTTCATGAATTCTCCGGGGCGCAACATACCGTATGAGCCTGCCGCACAGGATCTCTCCGAGTATTCAGTCACACTGTCAGCCTCAATGCCGTCATACCATATCGCGAACGGTACCGGCTCCCCACGATGGACACGCTGCTCCACCGGTGTGGCATGATCGGGAAGCAAGGCTATCGCGACAGGCTCGTCCCACGTGCGGATCTCGCGTATTATAGGCGCTACCAAACGATGGTCGAGATACTCTATGGCTTTCACCTTGAGATCAACATCTCCGTCATGTCCGGCCTCATCAGTAGCCTCGACATGAAGGAATACAAAATCCTTCTCCCGCAGTGCTTCGATTGCGGCGGCAGCCTTTCCTTCATAATTGGTGTCGGCCAGACCTGTGGCACCCTCGACCTCAATCGTCTGCAGACCTGCATAATGACCAATGCCCCTTATGAGATCCACTGCCGTGATCACCGCCCCCGACCGGATCTCCGGATACATCTCCCGGAGTGTCAGCATGGCGGGACGGTAGCCCTGACTCCACGGCCATATAGAATTGGCCGGAACCGCGCGCCCTTTGTTGAGCGGATGCGTGGCCAACAGTTCCTGCGACTTTACAATCAGTCCGTTTATGAGATCCGCTGTCTCACGGGCTGACATCCTGCCATCCTCAGCAGGAGCATCAGCGGCCGGTCTGACAAGCAGGCCTGCCCACTCCTCACCAGGATGATCATGAGGAGGAGCACATACGATGTGCTTGCTGCCCCCCTTTATTATCATAAGATGCCGGTACTGGATACCAGGTATGAATCTGACCCGGTCAGACCCGAGCTGTCCGTCAAGGAACTCTATCAGCTTCCGGCCTTCATCAGTGGTCAGATGGCCTCCATGATGGTTTCTGATCTTTCCGTCCTCGAGAGTCACGATATTGCATCTGAGAGCCAGATCGCCGGGCTGCATCTCATAGCCTATGCTTGCGGCCTCAAGCGGGCCACGACCCTCATACACTTCATTGAGATCATATCCGAGTATGGCCGTATTAGCCACCTCGCTACCCGGCGGGAATCCCTCCGGAATGGTCGCGAGCAGACCCGTCCTGCCCTCCCGGGCGAGCAGGTCGAAAGCCGGCGTGGACGCATATTCCAACGGAGTGAGACCGCCAAGCCTCTCCACAGGATGATCGCTCATGCCGTCGCCTAATATAATGATATGTTTCATCAATTGTTGGCTGTTGAAATGATGTTGGCAAAAACTCCGGCAGCCGTGACTGCGGCACCGGCTCCATAACCTTGTATGAGCATCGGATACTCACGGTAACGCTCGGTGGTGAGCATCACTATATTATTTGATCCTTCGAGACCATAGAAAGGATGGCCGGCATCGACTGCTTCAAGCCCGACGCTCATCGCTCCACGCTCCATGCGTGCGACAAAACGCCACCTTTTCCCTTCCGCCTCAAGCACCTTCCTCCGCGCCTCGAATCCGGCATCAAGCTCGGGAAGACGCCGCCAGAACTCCTCGATGGAGCCGTCCATTATGTCGGAGGGCACAAAAAGATTCCGCTCCACCTGATCCTGCTCGGCATGATAGCCACCCTCACGGGTGAGGATCACGAGTTTTCTCATCACATCCACACCACTCAGGTCTATGCGCGGATCCGGCTCACTGTAGCCGAGCTCCTTGGCAAGACGCACAGTCTCGGAGAACGGCACGTCCTCAGCGATGGCGTTGAATATGAAATTAAGTGTGCCGCTCAGCACAGCCTCGATCTTGAGGATGCGGTCGCCCGACGAACGCAGGTCATTGATGGTGCCGATTATAGGCAGTCCGGCACCGACATTGGTCTCGTAGAGGAATTTGACGCCTCGGCGCAGGGCTGTCTTCTTCAGCCTGTGGTAGGAATCGTATGGATTGGATGCCGCCACCTTATTGGCCGCCACGACATTGATGTTATGTTCGAGGAATGTCTGATACAGTTCCGCTACCTCCCGCGATGCAGTACAGTCCACAAACACGCTGTTGAAGATATTCATCCCCACCACCTCATCGCGGAGTATATCCGGATTGCTGTCAATACCGTCCTCGGCAAGCTGCTCGCGATAACGGCCGAGATCTATTCCATCGCGGGTGAAAAGCGCCCTGCGGCTTGAAGCTATGCCCACCACGTTGAGTTTGAGCCTGTGTGTGTTCATAAGTTCCTCCTTCTGCGCGGCTATCTGCTCGATAAGCATACCGCCCACCGTGCCGATGCCGCAGATGAACAGATTCAACTCCTTGTATTCGCTGAGGAAGAATGAATCATGTATGACATTGAGCGACTTGCGGAGGAAGCGTCCGTCCACCACAAACGAAATATTTGTCTCGCTCGCGCCCTGCGCACAGGCGATAACACTGATACCGCTGCGACCGAGTGTTCCGAACAGTTTTCCTGCTATACCGGGGGTATGCTTCATGTTCTCGCCGACGATGGCCACCGTGGCCAGCCCTGACTCGACGTGCATGGGGTTCATGGCACCTGTGGATATCTCCTTCTCGAATTCCCTGTCGAGCACCATCTTGGCCGCACGGGCATCGGCATCCCTGACACCGATCGACGTGGAGTTTTCCGACGAAGCCTGCGATACGAGAAACACCGATATACCATTATCAGCGAGTGCGGAGAATATCCTGCGGTTCACTCCTATCACGCCCACCATCGAAAGACCGGTGATGGTGATGAGCGAGGTCCCGCTGATGCTTGATATTCCCTTGATTGGTTTGCGGTCGTCCTCGATGCGGTCGCGGATCACCGACCCCGCTGCCTCGGGATGGAATGTATTCTTGACAAGTATCGGTATGTTCTTGACACACACGGGATAGATCGTGGGAGGATAGATCACCTTCGCACCAAAGTTGCACAGCTCCATGGCTTCCACATAGCTGAGGCTGTTGATGGTATAGGCCGTAGGGATCACCCGTGGATCAGCTGTCATGAAGCCGTCTACATCCGTCCAGATCTCAAGCACATCAGCACCGAGCGCGGCCGCGATGATGGACGCGGTGTAGTCACTCCCGCCGCGTCCGAGATTGGTCACCTCACCGGTCTCGACATCTGTGGCAATGAAACCGGGGACTATATGTATGCCGCTCGGCTTCTGTCCGAATTCAGCCCTGACGAGATTGTTGGTCAGCTCCGAGGCGAGCAGTGACTGATGATGCTTCCGCTCGGTCTTGATGAAATCCCGGGAGTCGTGAAGCACGGATCCGTCAACAAGCCGCGCCACGATCCTCGAACTCAACCGCTCGCCGTAGCTCACTATCAAGGCCCGGGTCTTCTCGCTGAGATCGCGGATGAGATAGAGACCATGGAAGATGGAGCCTATGTCGGACAACATGGAGTCTATCTCGGTCATCAGCTCCGAGGGACGGTCGACTATCGACGATTCTATTATCTCATGATGGCGGGAGGTCAACTCAGCCATGCCGTCGCGATACGACTCGTCGCCCGACGCGGCCAATGAGGCCGTCCGCAACAGCAGATCTGTGACTCCGCCAAGCGCGCTGACTACCACCACTACCGAGGATGTACCCTGCTCCTCCACTATCTTTTTGAGATTCATAAGTCCTTCGCGGCATCCCACGGAAGACCCACCGAATTTCAATACTTTCATAATGATTTCTTACAATTAGGCTACAAAAGTAATCAATTTCATCACTATAAGCAAATCCCGCAAACAAAAACACACAGAGGATCGTATGATATGGATATGGAAAATATAAAGTACACGAAGAGCCCGGCATAGTCAGCCCTATAACGACTATAGAGCGATTGAGTATCAATAGTCATACGATTGTGGTTTTGTTACCGCAAAAGTATGGCTAATGTAATACAGTATAAAAGACTCCGTTTAATAATCGAAATATTAAGTATTTGTAGTAACTTTGCGTTTGAAAAATTAGACACTAAAAATTATATGGCGAAAATCGTAGTACAAAACACAGAGGTTAATGTAGTTCGTGTCAACGGCGAGGACTACATTTGTCTGACAGATATGCTCAAGGCTAAAGACGGTGATTTTTTCATTACCGATTGGTTGCGTAATAGAAACACACTTGAATTTATTGGAATTTGGGAAAAAGTCTATAATCCAGACTTTAATTATGGCGAATTCGCCACAATTAGAAATCAGTCCGGCTTGAACAGCTTCAAAATCAGCGTTAAGGAATTTGTTGCTCGAACAAATGCAATATGCTTGCAGGCAAAAGCCGGTCGTTATGGTGGCACATACGCCCATAAGGATATTGCTTTTGAGTTTGCGATGTGGATAAGTCCTGAATTTAAGGTTTATATCGTAAAGGAATTTCAACGACTCAAAACCGAAGAGCAGAAATTGCTCGGTTGGTCGGCGAAGCGAGAGCTTTCCAAAATAAATTATCGCATACACACTGACGCTATCAAAACGCATCTACTCCCTGCTGAAATCACTCGCGAGCAAGCATCGCACGTTTATGCAGATGAAGCTGATGTTTTGAACGTGGCAATGTTCGGTAAGACGGCTCGCCAATGGAGAGAAGAAAATCCCGAAATGAAAGGTAATATCCGTGATTATGCCTCAATCAACGAACTGATTTGCCTTTCAAATATGGAGAGCCTCAACGCTGTGTTTATCGGACAAGGGTTGCCGCAATCAGAGCGACTTATAAAACTCAATCAAATAGCCATTCACCAGATGAGTGTATTGGAGAACAATGACAATGACCGTAAACTACTGATATAATTTTAAACGCAATGAAATATATTAAACTAATTTTCACTTTTACATTAGCTTATGCTATGTGCTCTTCTTGTGGAGCAAAGAATGCTTCTGTCAATGAGGTTGAAAGTGTAGAAAAAGATACGGTCACAAGTGTTTCAGGTATCAATTCTCAAGATCATTTAGACTTGATAAAAACAGTATATGCAAAATTCGTATTTGCGAGCGATACAGATTCCGAAGTATATGCACACCCTGAACGCTATTTCACATCAAACGCCTTAAAAATGCTCAAGGATAGTTATGAGTTTGATTGTGAAGACAATAACTGTTATGCCTTTTATGAATTGAGAACCAAAGAGCAAGATTCCAAACCAGGTACGACCGGGGAGTCCGATATTATCAACATTGAGAGGATAGGAGACGACTGGTATGTCGTTAAATATTCAGATATGGGTTGGTCCGGAATGACACGAATAAAGATTGTCGATGGTAAAATAGATGACTTCAAACGATGTGTTGAAGATCTATAATACAGACTAAGTAACGAAGCGACGCACGATGGAAAGATTCGCTCTCGAATTAAAAATTCATGATTTCATGGGCGAGTTTGCAAAATAATTATTACTTTTGCAGCTCCTAACCATTACAAATTCACATGAGCGACAGACTATTCATATTTGACACTACGCTCCGCGACGGTGAGCAAGTGCCCGGATGCCAGCTTAACACGGTCGAGAAGATTGAAGTGGCAAAAGCTCTCGAATCCCTCGGTGTTGACGTTATAGAAGCCGGATTTCCGGTATCAAGCCCGGGTGATTTCAACTCTGTGGTAGAGATATCAAAAGCCGTGACGTGGCCCACGATATGCGCACTGACCCGAGCCGTTGAGAATGACATCCGCGTGGCAGCCGACGCTCTGAAATACGCAAAACACCCGCGAATCCACACCGGAATAGGGACATCCGACCCACATATTAAATATAAGTTCAATTCAAACCGCGAGGAGATCCTCGAACGTGCGGTCAGGGCCGTGGCCTATGCCAAAAAATTCGTGGAGGACGTGCAGTTCTACGCCGAGGACGCCGGGCGTACCGACAATGAATATCTCGCACGCGTGGTCGAAGCAGTCATCAAAGCCGGTGCGACCGTGGTGAATATCCCCGACACCACAGGCTACTGTCTGCCATGGCAGTTCGGCGAAAAGATAAAATATCTTATGGATCACGTGGACGGGATCGAAAATGTAACCATAGCCACACACTGTCACAACGACCTCGGCATGGCCACAGCCAATACCGTGGCCGGAATAGTCAACGGCGCGCGCCAAGCTGAGGTGACAATCAACGGTATCGGCGAACGGGCCGGAAATACCGCTCTCGAAGAGGTGGTGATGACGTTCCGCTCCCATCGTGAGCTCGGGATCGACACTAACATCAACGCCACCAAGATCGCCCCGATATCCCGGATGGTGTCGAGTCTGATGAATATGCCAGTACAGCCCAACAAGGCTATCGTGGGCCGCAACGCATTCGCCCACTCTTCCGGAATCCATCAGGACGGAGTGCTCAAAAACCGCGAGAGCTACGAGATCATAGATCCGCGCGACGTGGGAATCGACGAAAATTCAATCGTGCTCACCGCCCGTTCGGGTCGCGCCGCGCTCAAACACCGGCTCCATGTACTCGGCATCGAGCTCAAGACCGAGCAGCTCGACAAGGCTTACGAAGAATTCCTCAAACTCGCCGACCGGAAGAAAGAAATCAACGACGACGATGTGCTCATGATCGCCGGACAGCACCGCAAAGCCGCCAACCGCATCAAGCTCGACTTCCTTCAGGTCACATCCGGTGTCGGAGTTCACTCCGTGGCAAGCGTCGGACTCGACATCGCCGGAGAGAAGTTCGAGGCCTGTGCCTCAGGCAACGGCCCGGTCGATGCCGCCATATCGGCCATCAAGCTCATCATTCACCGCAAGATGCTTGTCAAGGAATTCCTTATCCAAGCCATCAACAAGGGCAGCAACGATGTGGGCAAGGTGCACATGACGGTAGAACACGACGGTATGTCATACTATGGATTCTCGGCAAACACCGACATCGTCGCCGCGAGTGCCGAGGCGTTCATTGATGCGATAAATAAATTTGTGAGATAATGCCAAAGACTCTTTTCGACAAGATATGGGATGCCCACGTGGTCAATCATGTGCCCGACGGGCCGGACCAGCTCTACATAGACCGCCACTATTGCCATGAGGTGACAAGCCCACAGGCATTCGCCGGCCTACGCGACAGAGGGTTGAAAATATTCCGTCCGGAACGGACAATCTGCTCCCCCGACCATAATATACCTACCCTCCATCAGGACAAACCCATAGAAGATCCCGTGTCGCGCAACCAGGTGGACACTCTCGAGAGAAACGCGACAGATTTCGGAGTGACATATTTCGGTATAGGACACCCCAAGAACGGCATCATCCATGTGATCGGTCCAGAGAACGGACTGACGCTTCCAGGCGCCACCATCGTGTGTGGCGATTCACACACATCGACCCACGGCGCGGTAGGAGCCGTAGCTTTCGGCATCGGCACATCCGAGGTCGAGATGGTTCTTGCATCGCAATGCATCATACAGAACAAGCCCAAGACCATGCGCATAAACGTGGAGGGTAAACTCCGCCCTGGCGTGACGGCCAAGGATATCGCTCTATATATAATAGCGCGTATGACTACCGGAGGAGCCACCGGCTACTTTGTGGAATATGCCGGTGAGGCTATCCGCAACCTCAGTATGGAGGAGCGGCTGACCGTCTGCAACCTATCAATAGAAATGGGTGCGCGAGGGGGCATGATAGCCCCGGACGAGACAACGTTCCGATACATCAAGGGCAGGGAGTATGCTCCAAAAGGCGAGGAATGGGGCAAGGCCGTGGCCTACTGGCGTACTCTTCCGAGCGACCCCGACGCAAAATTCGATCGAGAGATCGCATTCCGCGCAGAGGATATAGAGCCGCGCATAACATTCGGCACCAATCCCGGAATGGGCATCGGGATAAACGACCCCATACCGCCAGCTCCGACCGACGACGAACAGGCCGGAATCTCCTTCCGGAAAGCCCTTGACTACATGGGATTCAAGGAGGGGGAAAAACTTGTCGGTAAACCCGTCGACTACGTATTCCTCGGATCATGCACCAACGGACGCATCGAGGACTTCCGGGCCTTTGCATCCATAGTGAAAGGCCGAAAGAAGCATCCCGACATCACAGCATGGCTCGTCCCGGGATCACGCGGCGTCGAGCGTCAGATACGGGAGGAAGGGATCGACCGGATTCTCGCTGATGCCGGATTTGAACTCCGTCAGCCGGGATGTTCGGCCTGCCTCGCCATGAACGACGACAAAGTTCCGGCCGGCCGCCTTGCGGTATCCACATCCAACCGCAACTTTGAAGGCCGTCAGGGACCCGGCTCACGCACCATACTTGCCGGTCCGCTCGTGGCAGCGGCCGCCGCCGTGACAGGACGTATCACTGACCCGCGAACACTCATGAACCAATGAAAGAAAAATTCTCAACCATAATATCGACCTGTGTCCCGCTGCCGATGGAAAACGTCGACACCGACCAGATCATACCAGCCCGGTTTCTTAAAGCCACCTCACGCGAAGGCTTCGGCGACAATCTCTTCCGTGACTGGAGATTCGACAAAGATGGAAATCCCATAGAGGACTTCGTGCTCAATGATCCGAAATATTCCGGATGCATACTTGTGGCCGGCAAAAATTTCGGATCAGGATCATCACGCGAACACGCCGCATGGGCCATACACGACTATGGATTCCGTGTGGTCATCTCCAGCTTCTTCGCCGACATACACAAACAGAACGAGCTTAACTGTTTCGTGCTGCCCGTGACTGTCAGCGAGGAATTTCTTGCCGGACTGTTCGCATCCATCGCCGCTGATCCCGCCACAGAGGTCAAGGTTGATCTCCCCGGACAGACCGTCACCAATCTCGCCACCGGCCAGAGTTGCAGCTTCGACATAAACCCTTACAAGAAGCAATGCCTGATGGAGGGACTCGATGATGTGGAGTATCTGCTCTCACACCGGGCCGACATTGAAGCATGGGAAAACAACAGGAACAAAAACAGAGAGGAATATGGAATTTAAGATAGCAGTACTCCCCGGCGATGGAATAGGACCGGAGATCTCGGCCTGCGGGGTCGATGTCATGTCAGCAGTGTGTCGCAAGTTTGGCCACACAGTTGAATATCGTTACGCTCCATGTGGTGCGGATGCCATCGACAAGGTGGGCAATCCGTTCCCCGAAGATACCTACCGCACCTGTCTGTGGGCCGACGCTGTGCTCTTCTCTGCCGTAGGCGATCCTAAATTCGACAATGATCCTAACGCCAAAGTCCGGCCGGAGCAGGGTCTTCTGGCCATGCGTAAACAGCTCGGACTATATGCCAACATCAGACCCGTCGAGACATTCGCCTCCCTGATCCACCTCTCCCCTCTCCGCAAGGAGATCGTGGAAGGCGCGGACTTCGTATGCATCCGTGAGCTTACAGGCGGTATGTACTTTGGAGAGAAACTCGAGGGCGACGACCGGGCTTATGACACCAATGCCTACACGCGTGCAGAAGTGGAACGTATCCTTCACGTCGCCTACGGTTATGCCCGCCGCCGGCGCGGCCATCTCACCGTGGTCGACAAGGCCAACGTCCTCGCATCAAGCCGTCTGTGGCGCAAGGTCGCACAGGAAATATCGCAGCAGTATCCCGACGTGCAGACCGACTATATGTATGTCGACAATGCCGCGATGCGCATGATACAGGATCCAAAGTTTTTCGATGTCATGGTGACGGAAAATACCTTCGGCGACATCCTCACCGACGAAGGATCCGTCATATCAGGATCCATGGGCCTGCTACCGTCTGCATCCACAGGCGAGAAGACACCGGTGTTTGAGCCGATCCACGGGTCATGGCCGCAAGCCAAGGGTCTGAACATAGCCAATCCGCTCGCCCAGATCCTGTCGGTAGCGATGCTGTTTGAATATTTTGAGCTTCCCGACGAAGGGCGCCTCATACGCGAAGCCGTCAATGCCTCCCTCGCAGCCAATGTCCGCACCCCGGAGATACAAGTACCCGGCGGAGCTTCTTACGGAACCAAGGAAGTAGGCCAATGGATCTGCGAATATATCGGGGACTCCTCCCATTAAGTTGTGCGGGTTAACATATTGTATATCAGGGTGTATTAAATTATAAGTTACACCATATATGTATTTTTGGAAAAATGAGGCAACTGGATGGAATGAATATATATGAATATTCGAATTTATTAGTTCGATTTATTGACTGATAAATCGTATGATAACATTTGTCTGATAAATTCATTTGACATTCGATGTATTATAGCCTTCCAAAAGGCGGTTATGTCAGAAAAATTGCTTAATTTTACGGACTAAATATCAATCATAAAAAATAGCAATGAAAAGTAAGATATTCTCATTTATTATCATGATGCTGCTTTCAGTATCAATTTCGTCATGTTCCCAAGATATTTCGGAAAAGCGTATCGAATATGCTAAAATAGTAGAATCACGTTCTACTCAAGATTTATTGAACGATTTATATGTTGGTAGCGATGCTGATGTTGAGGCAATCGCAAGAATCATGAATGTAACACCGTCTTCGATAGAACGACTGAGGAAAGGTGAAACTGAACCAACAGATGATTTTGAAGAACGCATTCATGAGGTATCTGTATATTATATGCAGAATGATCAGTCATTTTCAAAACTTCAATCTGTGGTGGACCCAGAATATGGATGGTATGACTCTATCCTGAATTTTCCGTCTCATCATCCTTGGTGGTTTTGGGGGATAAATATAGGTCTGTTCTTACTTCTATGCTGGTTCTTGATAGTAATATTAGGGTTTATATATTTAGCAGAACTTATTATCTTTGGTGTCGCATGGATTGCGAGTCTAATATGTTCTCCAGATCCCATACAGGACAATTACATAGAATCTATAAATCCAACCATAGAACAAATTAGATGAATCGTTTAGTTCTTCTAATAATCACGCTTACATCCTTTCTTGTCTCATGCACAGAAGACAGAGAAGCGGAAGAATTGCGTCAAAATCTCAATAAGCAATATTCAGAAACAGAAGTTCACAACAAATTATCATCAGGGAGTAAGGTTCAATATATCCAAATGGAACGGATGATAAATCAGACTTATGTAAAAGATTTAGACTCCTTAATAAATACCGGATTTGACAGACAACTTGAAAAGTTTGAAGATGGAGAACTTGGGATGTGGTCTGGATATAAGAAGATGTTATCATGGTTGTTTAAAAGCAAACAATCGTGGGATGATGAAATGTCAGTGCTTTCAAATAAATATTTCAACCCTTTAGATTTAAAGCAAGAACAGAACGGATTATACTTAAATTATTCTAATAAATTAAAAGTTCTAAGGAAACAATTCATCACTGAGCAGCAGCTTCCGATCTATACGCAGATTGATTTACCAAAAGAACAAATTTCTTTAGATGTTTTGTCAAGCCATACACGAAATAATGTTGTGATTGAATTTGGGACAGAACTATTTGAGTGGTTTCTTGGGTTTATTATAGTTCAAGTTGTGTTGTTGTTTGTTGATAAAATTGCAGGGCCATGGGGTTGTCTTATTGACATTATAGTTTTAATAGCTATTTTAATAGCATCCATAATTATGACTAATCACAATGATGGAATACTTATGGATAGCCTCCGAGAGCAACATGAGGAATCAGTAAAATTCGATTCATCTAAACTATTAGAGGAACTTGATCATAATACATTTAAATTCTATGAGAATGTATAAAACTTTTGGAATATATCTTCTTCTGTTAGTATTATTGTCATTTAGTTCGTGTAAAAAGACAGGTAAAGAAATACTTGAAAAGGCTTCCAAAGAAAGCGTTGAGCGAGTGGGGAAAGAAATTGCAGAAAAATCGTCAGAACGAACTCTTAGAACCTTGTCAAAAAAGGAGCTTAAAAACATAGATTGGGATGACCTCCTTAAACTGATCAGAAAAGAGAACATCAATCTTGCAGATGCTTTAAAAAGATTAGATGGCTCGTTTCAGAAGAAAATTGGAAAGTCTATTAACAGTGACTATGAATTTTATTCAGCACTTGTCTCATCAAGTTCTTTTGTGGATGAATATACTGTACTTGTTAAGAATGCTCCTAAAGCGGCAGATGATATTAATATTTTCAAATATTTTGTAAAATGTCGTGATTTGGAGCGGCGTTTCGGTGTCCCAAATTCAGTAAGCAATCTTGCACTAAAAGAAGAAATGGGAGTCATTAAATTCTTTGATAGAAGTTCAAATAAAATTGTGGGAGAACTCAAGGATGGAGTATACCTTATAAAGGAGCCTTTTCAGACCGGCACAACTTTATTGGATGGTTCTTCTCTCTTGAAGAAGAATCTAATTCCCAACACCGTATATAAAATTAAAGGTAGTAATGGCCTTTCCTATTTGTACCATGTGGATAATCTTGGCCGATTCTCAAAAATTGAGACTAAGGGTATTGACGCCAATGAGTTATTGACTAATGTAATATTTGCAAAAGAGAATCTTAATCTCGGTTCGGAATGGACAGCACTGCTTAGGAAAGTACGGCAAACATCCAAAGGGGGAGACATAGATGCAACAATAGTCTTCAAATACGCTGACGATGGTACAACCCCATTGGCGGTAAAGGCTGACGTGAAAGCTAACAATAAGAAAATTATTACACAATCCTTTGAAAATTTGGACAACATATCCAAACGGACTTTTACAACAGCCGATAATTCTGCGATACTTGATAATGTTGCATCTAAGGTAGGTTTATCTGCTAAAAAGAGGGCTGATTTATTGGGCGAAATGGGTGAAGATGAGGGTTTGGCTAAACTGATTCATTCAAACCCAGAACTTAATGTTAGGAGATGGTTGAGTACTCGTAATCACGTTGATAAAAGTAAAGTTGCAAAGACCATAAATGGACGGATGGTGCCCAATGGACAGGTTTATGCAGGCAATGTATACTATTTTAATCCTCATCTGAATTCCGGATTGAAAGCTCGTCTTAAAAATGGAGGCACTGTTAATTTGAAGAAATTTGGATCCCTATCATATGAAGATCTGATCAAATTGGACAAATTATATCCGGACGGAGTGCCATTCACAAAAGAAGGCTATCCTGACTTTACTAAAGTTGCGTTTAAAGATAAAAGCGGCAATACTCTAAAAATAAATATTGGTCAATTGTCTGGTGATAGTAAAAAGGATATTCAAATTGCTGAAACATTATTCCAAAAATTAGGTTACGAATGGGAAAGTGGCTATACTTGGCATCATATTGAAAACAGTACTGAATTAATCCGAGTGCCTTCTGCCATTCATCAACTGGTGGATCACGCAGGAGGAATGAGTACCCATGCGTCACAACAGATTGTTAAACAGGCAGCTTAAATTGCTTAGACGGAATAGAAAGGTTTATAGACTTATAATCGTGTTTAAATTTTAAATTTATATTATATGAACAAGAAGCCATTCTATTGGATTACAATGTCGTATGCCGGCACTTTTGATCAGCTAAAAATAAAGACTGATTTCGCTGAGGAAGTAAATTTATGTGACGGATTGTATTTTGCCGAAGATGAGTCACAAGATGCGGTCCATCTTCAACGGTTAATACAAACGCTGATAAAAGCAAATTATCCTCGAGCAAAAGATTGGTATCCAGATTTACCTCAAGAATATGTAAAACTCTTAGATAAATTGAAGATTGAACGTCCAAAAGAGTAAATAGAAATGCTGTGTCGTAATTAGGATTTATGAAGTGACCCCAAAAGTTAGACGGATTAAACTCTATCAGTTAATAGAAAGAGTTCGGTTTTATACCGGGCTCTTTCCTTTTAACTATGATTTGATTCTTTTATTGTTATATTAGTCAATCATCTAAAACCTTTATGAAGACTTGCATAGATTAAGCCTTTTCGGCATACACCAATTCAGGCATAGTTATTCCGAAGAAGTTTTCCATCATTGAGTTGTAAATCAAGCAGAACCATGATTGCTCTCTCAGACATTCTCACGCTACAAACATAGAACCTTCGCTGTCAAGAGCCCTGATGCCATCAAGCTATTGGGTTTTGTTTTTTAGCGGCGAAAAAAGCCATCGGGATTTCTCCCTGCATCAATTTTTCCACCAAAAGAATAAATTCGGCATTGTTTTGAGAAAAAATGGTTATCTTTGCAAGTGAAACTTGACACAATTCTAATTACCAAAATATAAAGAACCATGATCAACCGTTTTATCCTCAACGAAGTGTCGTATTTCGGACCCGGAGCGCGCAAGATGCTCCCCGAAGCAGTCAAACAGCTTGGCAAGCAGAAAGCCCTTGTTGTAACCGATCCCGGACTTATTAAATTCGGTGTCGCAAAGATGGTGACAGACGTGCTCGATGAGGCCGGTATCAAATATGACATTTTCTCGGATGTCAAGCCCAACCCGACAGTGAGCAACGTCCAGCATGGCATCGATGCCTACAAGGCTTCAGGCGCTGACTTCATCGTAGCCATCGGCGGAGGATCGTCCATAGACACGGCAAAGGGTATCAGCATCGTGATCAACAACCCCGAGTTTGCCGATATCGTATCGCTCGAAGGATGTGCGCCCACCAAACATAAAGGTGTGCCCATCATCGCCCTTCCCACCACCGCCGGAACCGCCGCAGAGACCACTATCAACTACGTGATCATCGACGAGCAGAAACAGAAGAAGATGGTATGCGTTGATCCCAACGATATTCCTGCAGTTGCCATCATCGACGCAGAGCTTATGTACAGCCTGCCCAAGAGCCTCACGGCAGCGACAGGTATGGACGCCCTAACCCACGCCATCGAAGGCTACATCACCAAGGGTGCTTGGGAAATGTCGGATATGTTTGAGCTTGAGGCGATCCGCATGATCAAGAAATATCTGCCCGTGGCAGTAGCCGAGCCATCCAACGCCGATGCCCGCAACGGCATGGCCGTGGCACAGTATATCGCCGGTATGGCATTCTCCAATGTCGGCCTCGGCCTCGTCCACGGAATGGCACATCCCCTCGGATCGCTCTTCGACATACCCCACGGTGTGGCCAACGCCCTCCTGCTCCCCACCATCATGCGTTTCAATATGGAGAAGTGTCTTGACAAATATCCCGTGATCGCACAGGCCATGGGTGTCGACACCACCGGCATGACAGCAGAGGAAGCATCTGTCGCTGCCTGCGATGCAGTCAAGGCTCTTGCCATCGAGGTTGGTATTCCACAGCATCTCACCGAGCTTGGAATCACCGAAAACGACATCCATCGTCTGTCAGAGCAGGCTCTTGCCGATGTCTGCACTCCGGGCAATCCCCGTGAGGTGACTCTGACGGAAATAGAAGACCTTTACAAGCAAGTTCTCTGAACCGATGGAATTTCATGATCTTGGAAAGACGGGCATGAAAGTGTCCGCACTGAGCTTTGGTGCCTCGTCGCTGGGCGGTGTGTTCCACGACATCAACGAGGCCCGCGCCCTTGAGGCTGTCCACGTAGCGGTCGACAGCGGGATGAACTTTATCGACGTTTCACCCTACTACGGTCACTACAAGGCTGAGACAGTGCTTGGCAAAGCTCTTCGCGACATTCCTCGCGATAAATATTATCTCTCCACCAAGGTCGGACGCTACGGCAAGGATGGAGTGAACACATGGGACTATTCGGCCAAACGCGCCCGGGAAAGTGTCTATGAAAGCATGGATCGTCTCGGCATCGACCATATAGACCTGATCAATGTCCACGACATCGAATTTGCCGATCTCAGACAGGTTGCCGAAGAGACCCTGCCGGCTCTCGTTGAGCTTCGCGACAAGGGTATAGTCAGCCATGTCGGAATCACCGACCTCCAGCCTGAGAACATCAAATGGGTGGTGGAGAATACTCCTGAAGGCATGGTGGAGACCATAATGAACTTCTGCCATTACACACTCAACGACGATATGCTCCTTGACTACCTCGATCTTTTCGAGAGCAAAGGGATCGGCGTGATCAGTGCCTCTCCCCTATCGATGGGCTTGCTGTCACAGCGTGGAGTTCCCGCATGGCATCCCGCGCCTAAGAGTCTTGTCGAAGCCTGCAAAAAAGCGGTGGAACACTGTAATGCCAAGGGTTATCCCATCGAGAAGCTTGCCGTCCAGTATGCCGTAAGCAATCCCCGTATCGCCACAACGCTCTTCAGCTCCGCCAATCCCGACAACGTGAGGAAAAACATCCGATATGTCGAGGAACCGATGGACGAGCAGTTGGTGAAAGAGGTCCGGGAGATAATCGGCGACCAGATGCGTGTGCGCTGGAAGAATTCTTAATCAATCCGTGATGCAACACTATATAATAGACGCCCATTCACACCTCTGGCTCAGACAGGACACCGTCGTGAACGGTCTTCCCATCCGCCCGCTCCCCAACGGACGTGCCGACTTCATGGGTGAGGAACGCCAGATGCTGCCCCCTTTCATGATCGACGGGCGCAACACTGCCGAAATATTCCTCTCCAACATGGACTACGCGCAGGTAGCGGCCGCAGTCATCGTCCAGGAGTTCATCGACGGTGAACAGAATGAATATCTACGCGAGGTTGCCGCCAAATACCCCGACCGGTTCTTCGTCACCGGTATGTGCGACTTCCGCAAGCCCGGATTTCTACCTGATGCCCTCAGGCTTCTTGACGAGGGCTTCAAGGGACTGTCCATTCCCGGCCATAGACTGCCTATGGGTGAGGACAGGATGTGGCTCAACTCACCGGAGATGATAAGCCTGTTCAAGGAGATGGAGAAAAGAGGAGCCATCCTGTCGCTGACACTTGCCGACGGCGATGTGCAGACCGGAGAGATGAAAGAGGTAATAAGCGAATGTCCCGGACTCAAGATTGCGATAGGCCACTTCGGCATGGTGACTAAGGACGGATGGCTTGAACAGATCAAGCTTGCCCGCGCCGAAAACGTAATGGTCGAGAGTGGAGGCATCACCTGGCTCTTCAACTCCGAGTTCTATCCCTTCCCATCAGCAGTCCGCGCCATCCGCGAGGCTGCCGATACCGTAGGATGGGACAAACTGATGTGGGGGTCTGACTATCCGCGCACCATCACGGCCATCACCTACCGGATGTCATACGATTTCATCACAAAATCAGATGAACTCACCGGGGAGCAGAAACATCTTTTCCTCGGCGACAACGCCAAGAGGTTCTACGGGTTCGGAAACCTTCCCGTTCTACCTTACATTAAGAATATGTCAGAATAAAAGATATGAAAGCAGTAAAAATCACAGCTCCCGGCCGCGTGGTCGTAGAGGAGCAGCCCAAGCCGGTCCCCGCGCCCGACGAAGTTCTCGTTAAGATTTGCTATGTCGGCTTCTGCGGATCCGATCTCAACACATTCCGTGGCAAAAATCCCATGGCTATCTCGCCGGTGATACCCGGCCATGAGATAGGTGGTGTGGTGGAGGAAATCGGTACGGATGTTCCCGCCGGACTACTTGAGAAAGGCATGAGCGTGACAGTGAATCCCTATACAGCCTGTGGCAAATGCTCGTCGTGCCGTCGCGGCCGTCCCAATGCCTGCCGTCATAACGAGACCATGGGTGTGCAGCGCAATGGTGCGATGACTGACTACATCGCCGTGCCCTGGAGCAAGATAGTACCGGCCCAGGGACTCACACCGCGTGAATGTGCGCTTGTGGAGCCTATGAGTGTCGGATTCCATGCCATTGACCGTGCACAGGTGACTGACATCGACACTGTGGCCGTGATCGGATGTGGAATGATCGGTCTCGGAGCCATCGTCCGTGCAGCTCTGCGTGGCGCAACTGTCATTGCCATTGATCTCGATGACGAGAAACTCGCCCTTGCCCGTGAGCTTGGTGCCACTTACTCAGTCAATTCCGCCACAACGGATCTTGCCGCTGAGCTCAACCGCCTCACTGCCGGCAATGGTCCCGACGTGGTAGTGGAAGCTGTCGGTTCACCGTTCACTTACGTGGCAGCCGTCGAGAACGTCGCATTCTGCGGTCGTGTCGTATGTATCGGATATGCCAAGGACGATGTATCCTTCCACACCAAGCTCTTTGTCCAGAAAGAACTTGACATACGTGGCTCACGCAATGCTATGCCAAACGATTTCGCAGCAGTCATACGCTACTTCCTTGCCGGAGGACGCAAAAATGCCGAGAAACTCATCTCTGCCACCGTCAAACCGGAGGAAACAGGTGAAGCCTTGGCCAAATGGGATGCTGCACCGGGCAAAGTATTCAGGATCCTTGTCGAATTCTGATGACTGACTGCCATACAGAACTGAAAGAGACAGATGGAACCTCCGTCTGTCTCTTTCATTATCTTTATTCCGCCATTATTCCGCAGGTGAATGGCTCGACACGTATGCTGAAAGTGCCTGGCGATAACTGTCGCCTATGGGGATCTCCCGTCCGTCCACGATCATTTTCTGACGGTCGATCCTCGAGATCTTGTTCACATTGATTATATAGCTGCGATGTACGCGCATGAAATCCTGCTCCGGAAGATGACGTTCTATGCCCTTCATTGATGAGAGTGTCACCACAGTAGAGGAATCCTCGAGATATATCTTGACGTAATCCTTCAATCCCTCTATCATCACTATATCATCCGTCCGGATCTGCGTCAAAGCCCTGTCAATCCTCACGAGGAGCCGACCGTCAGTCGCTACGGAGGGCATATTCGTAGAGATAAACCTATCCCTGATCCTCACAGCCGCAGCGGAGAACTCCTCGAAGCTCACCGGCTTAACAAGATAATCGGTGGCTCCGACACGGAAAGCATCGATAGCATATTCGCTATATGCCGTGACGAAAACAATCTGAACACCCTTTGGAATGATTCTGGCAAACTCCATACCGCTGAGCTGCGACATACGGATATCGAGAAACACCGTATCAACACCCCCATCGATTATAGCCTTGATGGCTTCACGCGCCGATCCGTAGACACCGGCAAGCTCAAGGAAAGGGATTTTCTCTATGTAGGAAGCGATCAGACGACCCGCGAGAGGCTCATCGTCAATCACACAGCACCGTATCTTGTCGTCAGTCATAGTTCGATTCTCATTTGAGCTACAAAGATAGCAGGTTGCGAGGATATTTCCAATCTCGCCTTGTCGCCATAGATCAACCGGAGCCTCCGGCGGAGATTCTCAAGACCCATACCTCCATTGCCGGCGGCATTTTCCGTTCCGGAGACCGAATTGGCCACGTCACACTCCACCTCACCGTGTGCATTGGCGGAGATACGTATCGACACGTATGCATCCGGATAGCCGGTGCTTCCGTGTTTGAACGCATTTTCAACCAGAGTGACAAAAAGCATCGAGGCGATCACCACGTTCTCCATGCCGGGGGCTATATCCTCCACGATCTTTACCGTCACACTCTCGCCAAGCCGCATCTGCATCAGGCGTACATAGTCATTGATAAACGCTACCTCGCGTCCGAGCTTGACAGTAGGAGAGTCCGCCTCATAAAGCGCATAGCGCAGAAGTGCGCTCAACCTGTGGACAGCCTCACGCGCACCGGGCGGATCTATCTCGGTCAGTGCATATACGGTGTTGAGCGAATTTAACAGGAAATGTGGATTGAGCTGACTTTTGAGCTGCTTCAGCTCCTCCTCACGATGACTCTCCTCGACGAGCCTCACGCGCTCGCTCAGACGCATCGCCACACTCAGGCTCATCGTCAGCAGGAGCATCGCGCAATCCCTGATTATGACCGGAATTGCTCTCGGAGGATGATGCGGACCTTCCGCAGGGTGATGGTTCTCGAACATCAGATACAGGCATATCACACCCGCGACGAATATCACACAGCTGCCAGCTATAAGTTTCGTCCTCGACGTGGACGGACTCATAAGGAGATATTCAAGATAGAAAACCACCACGAATATACCCACCTTGATATATGGAACCCAATTGAACCCATCGTGGTGATGCATAGGCTTGTCCCCGCTCATCACGATCTCGGGGAGAATGAAAATCATGACGATCACGACAAGGTGGATCGCTATTTTCACAAACCTGTTATTCATACCTGATGGCCTCTATGGGATCAAGGTTGGAAGCCTTCATGGCCGGAACCCATCCGAAGAAGATACCGGTAAACGTACACACCGCGAAGCTCAGCACTATGGATGATGCGAGAATCGACACCGGCCAGGCCGCGAGTGTGTTGACAGCCCACGTGGCTATACATCCGAAAATGACACCTATCACACCGCCGGTGACGGATATTATCACAGCCTCGATCAGGAACTGCATGAGGATGTCGATTCCTCTCGCGCCTATACTCATGCGCAGGCCTATCTCACGTGTACGCTCCGTGACGGAGACATACATCATGTTCATGATACCGATACCACCTACGAGCAGCGATATGAACGCGATGCAAGTGAGAAGCACGGTCATCATATCGGATGTGGAATTCATCATCTCACTCAGTTCCTGTTGTGAGCGTATATCGAAATTATCATCCTCGTTAGCCGACAGTTTATGTGTGGAGCGGAGGATCTCTGTGATCTCGTCAGTGGCAAGGGGAGTCATATCCTCCGACAATGCCGATGCGAAGATAGAGCCGAGATAGTCAACAGCAAGTATGCGCTTCATGACGGTAGTGTACGGAGCTATGACAACATCATCCTGATCCATTCCCATAGAATTAGTCCCTTTACTTTTAAGCACACCAATCACGGTAAAGGGTACCTTGCCAAATCTCACCACCTTTCCGATCGGATTCTCTCCGTTCGGGAAAAGGTTGTCCACTACGGTCTTTCCAAGAAGACACACTTTTGCTGCTGACTTTATATCGGCATCTGTAAACATCTCTCCATCCTCGACGGAGAGTTTGCGTATATCCATATATTCGGGCGTGACACCGCTGATGCTCGAAGGCCAGTTGTTGTTGCCCACGACCATCTGCCCGGAGCTCTGCACGACCGGACTCACAGCCGAGAGATAGGCCGAGCGGTCACGCAGCGCCTCATAATCGGCCACCTTGAGCGTCTGCATATCATCCGAACTTTGCCTTACACCTCCGCGCTGCATATTGCCCGGATGTATCATGATCATATTGCTGCCCATCTCGGAGATCTGAGCCTTTATGCTCTCCTTGGATCCCTGGCCGATGGCAAGCATACAGATCACGGCCGCGATGCCGATGATGATGCCAAACATCGTCAGGATGGCGCGCAGCTTGTTGCGGTTCAACGCCTTTACGGCTATTTTGAATAGATTGAAAAATTTCATATCAATCGTCGTTTGCAGGGAGTGAGGCCAACATCTCGGCTGCCGAGGCAGGAGATGGGTTCAGAGTGTCGGACACTATCTTTCCGTCGCGGAGCACTATATTACGCGAGGAGTAAGCGGCGATCTCCGGGTTGTGTGTCACGAATATTATGGTCCTGCCACGGGCATACAGCTCTTGGAACAGTACAAGCACACTCATGGATGTGCGGGTGTCAAGATTACCAGTAGCCTCATCCGCAAGGATAAGCACCGGGTCATTGACAAGAGCCCGGGCTATGGCCACGCGCTGCTGCTGTCCGCCGCTCATCTGATTACTGAGATGATTGAGCCGGTCGCCAAGTCCTACGGCTATCAGGGCATCGACGGCTCTCTTATGCCTGTCCTTGGACGAGACTTCGGAATTGTAGAGCAGCGGGAGCTCCACATTCTCTATGGCCGATGTCTTGGGCAGAAGATTGTAGTTCTGAAACACGAAGCCGATCTTACGGTTGCGCAGACGCGCCCGCTCGTTCTTGCTCATGTTCTTCACCTTCACACCGTCAAGCACATATTCACCCGAGGTCGGAGTGTCAAGACACCCAAGCGTGTTGAGCAACGTGGACTTGCCGGATCCGGATGTTCCCATGATGGTGACAAACTCTCCCTCGCGGATCGAGAATGACACACCCCTGAGAGCATGGACCGTCTCTCCACCAACCTTGAAATCCCGGCGAAGATCGGAGACCCTGATGATTTCACGCTCTGACATAACTCTTTACTTTTTTCTTGATGGCGGCTGGGGAGCAAACGGACTGCGCTCGCTGTCAGAGCCATCGGATTTCTGATCCTCTTGTTCGCTCACGGAATACTCGACAGCGACATCCGTACCCTCCGACACACCTGATACGACCTGATAGTTCACACCGTCGCCGGCTCCCACGGTAATCACCTTGGGAATCAACTGGCCATTATCGACAACCCATACCCTTTTCTTGTCAGGATCGGATGGATCGCTGTAAGGAGCTGTGTCGACCCCTTCGGGTACGACCGGCAGATTCTTGGCCTCCGGATATGAATGGGGGATGAAACGGGTAGCCTTGACCGGCACAAGCGGCACATTCTCATTGCGTGTCATATAGATAGTGAGACTGGCCGTGAGACCGGGAATCAGCTTATGCTCGCTATTGTCGGCCGACACGAGCACCTCGTAGGTCACGACATTGCTCTCTGTGGTCGGGCTGATACGTTTCTGTGTCACCACTCCGCTGAACACCTCGTCAGGATAAGCGTCAACGGTAAACGTGACCTCCTGACCCTCCTGTACCTGACCTATGTCAGCCTCGTCGACATCAGCCACGACACGCATATTGTCGAGGTCAGCTATCGTGAAGAGATTAGCCACAGTCATTGACGACACGACCGTCTGGCCCACCTCGACATCCCTTGAGATCACTATACCGTCGATAGGTGAATAGATTTCCGCATAATTCAGGTTCTTTGCCGCGCGCACACGGTCAGCCTGAGCTTTCTCGTAGGCCGTCTTAGCTACCTGATAGTCACGGCGCGTAGTGTCAAACTCATAATCGGAGATAAGCTTCCTGTCATGAAGACTCTTGTCACGCTCGTAGTTCTCGCGCGTATACTCGTATGTGGCTTTCGCGCTCTCCACGCTCGCCTCGGCCGACTTCAGCTCGCTCTCGAGGAGCACCTTGTCGATCTCGGCGAGAAGTTCTCCCTTCTTTACCTGCGAGTTATAGTCCACGAGGATCTTGTCGATGATACCCGTGACTTGTGTACCGACATCGACCGATGTCACGGACTCAAGTGTTCCGGTGGCGGTTACACTCTCGCTTATGGTTCCTATTGTCACCGGCTCCGTGATGAGACGTATCTCATTCTTCTTGCCGCACGAAGCGAGTAGCAGCGGCATTACGAGGAGCAAAAGGCGTGATGATCTCATATTTAAAGTGTGATATTTCCTGTTCTTAAAAATTCTACCATCTTACGTGCGAGCAGCGCCATATACTTGGCCTGAAGCACCTCATGACGCGCTGATGCGAGCGCCTGATGGCTTTGCAGAAGCTCGGTGGATTCCACATAGCCCACAGCGAATCGCTCGGCTATGTATGCATCACTCAAAGCGGCAGCCCTCTCATTTGCAACAGCAGCGACATAGCGCGAACGGGCTGATTCCATGTCTATATACCATCCCTCAAGGGTATTGGCTATCTCCTGTTGGCGGGAAAGCACGTCATATTCGCTGTTGAGTTTGGATATCTTGGCCTGCTCGACCGCTGTTTTGGTCTTTTTCTGATCAAAAATGGGGATGGAGAGCGTCAGACCAACATTCTCATTGAACGCGCGCTTCATCTGCTCACCCCAGCCTCTTGAATCAGTCGAATAGTATCCCGATCCGATGCCGGCGTTCACACTTATCTGCGGACTTGCACCGGCCTTCGCTATGTTTATGTCCTCGTCGGCCATCTCTACGGACAGTTCGTCATATCTCAGACGTGAATCGGTGGCAAGCGCCATCTCATAGCTCTCCGCTATCTTGGGAAGCGGCGCAAGGATCATCAGGGTGTCAATCGCGACCGGCAATATGTCTATGTCCCGCTCTATGCCCAGTTCGAGAAGATTCCTGAGCTGGAGCTTGCGGGATGCCAGATCCGCCTCTGCGCTCACCGTGTTATACCGGTCGCTCTCAGCCTGAGCTTCAAGCTGTTGGTATTCCACGATCGAAATTTTGCCTGATTCCATCATCTGTCTGGATCGTGCGGCCTGCGACGCACTTACCTCCGAAAGCTGACGGTTGACCTCGACAGCTTCACGGCAATACAGTATATTTATATAATAGTTCAGGATTTCCGACCGGATATCGCGCAGGAGATTGTCAGTGGCCCACTTGCTCCGCGCCACATCAATACCGGCTCTCTTAATGTCCGCCTTTCTCTTACCACCGTCCCATAAAGTCCAACCACCGTTGAGACCATAGCTTGATGTATATGCATTCTTGTTGGTGCCTTTATCGGACATGGGAGTATTGGAATAGCCCTGTGATGTGCCGAACTCAAGTGTCGGAACCCACTGAGCCTTCGCACTCTCCAGCGACACCTCCGCTGACTGCTGCGAAAGCTCCGACTGCCGCAGGGATATATTGTTTTCCCTCGCCCAATCCACACAGTCAGCATAGCTCCATCTCTCCTGGGCAGAAGAGGAAAGAACCGTAGCAACAAGAGTGAATGGCAATAGAAATCTGTTACACATAATAGTTTCTGATTTTTCAACTACAAAATTAAGACGAACACGACAATTAACCTAAAAATTTAGACATACTTTTAATATCAGTACGTTTTAACACTGTTTTAACCAACGAACAATATTATAACAGACAAAAACGTTTAAAGTTGTTAAATAATAAAAATCTGCCGGTGTCTCATCAACCCGAGCAGACACCGGCAGAACGATATGTGATTGAGTAGTTGGATAATTAGCCGTACTGGATGGTTCCGTCAGGATTGCGATACAGATCGAAACTCTTCTCATACTGATCCATGGCTCTCAGGCTCATGCCCATGGAAGAGAAACCACCGTCATGGTAGAGGTTCTGCATCGTCACCTTGCGGGTTAGATCAGAGAACAGTGTGATACAATAGTCGGCACATTCGTCGGCCGAGGCATTGCCGAGTGGCGACATACGGTTGGCGAAGTCCATGAGCGAGTCCATGCCCTTTACACCGCTGCCGGCCGTCGTAGGCGTAGGCGACTGGGATATAGTATTGATACGCACTCCCTTCTCCCGTCCGTAGATATATCCGAAACTGCGTGCGATCGACTCAAGCAGAGCCTTGGCATCCGCCATGTCATTGTAGCCGAACATCGTCCGCTGCGCAGCGATATAGCTCAGAGCCACGATACTGCCATTGGCGGCTATCGCATCAAGCTTCTTTGCCGCCTGAATCATCTTGTGGAACGATACAGCCGAAATGTCGAGGGTCTTGTTGAGAAGATCATAATCAATGTCGTCATAGAGACGCTTCTTGCGGACATTGGGCGACATACCGATGGAATGGAGCACGAAATCGATCTTGCCGCCAAGGACTTCCATCGACCGGCTGAACACCATCTCAAGATCCTCTACATTCGTGGCGTCGGCAGGGATCACTTCTGCCCCGAGCTGCTCGCCGAGCTTGCTCACATCGCCCATACGGACTGCCACGGGAGTGTTGCTCAACGTGATGGTTGCGCCCTCCTCTACGGCCTTCACGGCCACCTTCCAGGCGATACTCTTGTCATTGAGCGCGCCGAAAATCACGCCGCGCTTTCCTTTCAAAAGGTTGTAACTCATTTTTCAAATACTTGTTTTCGGGCGCAAAGGTAACAAGAATTTCCCAAATAGCCAATTCAGACTTTCAGATGGCTATCACAGCAGCGAATGTTAAAATATCTGATCGTTTTAATACCATTTTTTATTTTTTTCACCAAAAAGTTTGGCCGTGTAAAAAAATTACTAAAAAAAGTTTGGTATATCAGTTTTTTGTCTTACCTTTGTGGCGTTTTTGAAGCTTAAATATTGTTCAATAATTTAACCAAAAGAAGAAAATGAAAAAGTTAGTTTTAGTTGTTGCTGTAGCTTTCAGCGCATCTCTCTTCTCCTGCGGCTCTTCTGACAAGGCTGCTGAGGCAGTTGATTCCGCTGCTGTAGTTGAGGAAGTTGCTGTTGAGGAAGTAGTTGTAGCTGACTCCGTTCCCGCTGACAGCACTGTTGCTCCCGTCGACACTGTAGCTGCTGAGTAATCTCGCAACAACAAGCAAACAAAAGCCCGGTCTATACCATAAATATATAGATCCGGTTCTTTAAAAAAATCAAGCTGATTGTCCGCACAAGCGGTCGACCAGCTTTTTTCGTATGTCCGGTGCCCAACAATTTGTCCGTCTGTTGTTTTATACTATTATGGACACAGACAATGACAAAATGGACATACAGATCATACCTGCTACAGATATACCTGCCCTGCTGAAATGGAGGCGCGAGGTGCTTGATGCCGTCTATCTCAACAATCTTGACGGCGAGTTGAAGAAATCGACAAGCGAGTACTACCGTAAACATCTCGCCGCCGGCAGTCACTATGCTGTCATAGCGACCGCCGACGGCGAAGAGGTCGGATGTGGTGCCGTCTGCTTTCAGGAGGAACTTCCATCACCGGAGAATCTGACCGGCGGATGCGGCTACATCATGGATGTCTACGTGCGCGAGCCGTTCAGAAACAAAGGAATAGGTGAAGCCATCACCGGACATCTCATCGAAAAGTGCCATAAACGCAACTGCGGTAAGATATATCTTGAGACTACCGCCGAGGGCCGGCTTCTTTTCGAGAACATGGGATTCTCGGAGATGAAAGATATGATGGATCTATTCTGAACGGACTATCTTGCCGGTTGATACGGAGCGGCATGAGAAGATGCGTACTCCTTATCGAACAGGATATTCAGTATATGAGCAAGGCGGAGACCTCCGTTGAGCAACTGCTGTTCGATAGTCGGGGTCCACTCCGCCACCTCATCATACGATATCTTTGTATCTGCCGGCATTCTTTCATATACTTTCGCAGCGATATCAAGACTCTGTTTGGCCCAGTCGTCGATGGTTCCAGCCACGATCGAGTCAACCTCCGACGCCGGCACACGGTCGAGCTGATCCACCCATTCCGAGTAGCTCCACTTGTGACCGCTCTCCACGATCGAGCCATCCCATACGGCATGAAGATTGTTGTCGCGCCCGAAGAACCGCACCATTACGCGGTTGCCTCCGAGATCTGTGGCATGACCCATGTGCATGGGCTGATGCATATCACCCACTATATGGATGAGAATCTTTAGAGCAAGTTCTTTTTCATCAGCCGTCGAAGCAGGGTTGCTGAGGGTCTCCATCTGAGCCTTGATAGCTGTCACCACATCACCCGCCGGATTGGCCGGAGCCTCCTCATAGCGTACTCCATCGTCCACGTTTTTGTAATGCCAGGTCTTTGAATAAGCATACTCGGGAGTGTGGCTGGCATTGTCAAGCCAGTTGGCCCAGTAGACCATCGAACGGCCATTGAAGATTGACCCGACGGCAGCCTTGGCTGAAGGTGTGAGATGACGCTCAGCTATCGCCACAGTGGTATCATGACCTTTCTGGCTCCAGCTGAAGGCGTTGAATGCAAATGCGGTTGCAATAATTACCGCTAAAAGGAATCTTTTCATTTCGCTTGGAATCTTATTGCGTTTTCAGGCATACCGGAGCCATCAGCACCAAAACTGTACATGGCCTCAAACGGCTCTATCGTCACTTTCGACTCATCAAGCTTGCTGCGGTCAAGGCCGAACGTCTCGATGAAGAAATCATAGACGGCATTTCGCTTGTTGGGACCGAAATCGTGGCGTTCGTTGGGAAGATGGACATTACCCACCTTATCCTTGGCATCATAGAAACCATATACCCTCTGAAGATAGGGATATTCGAGTGTGGGGACGGTATGGGTCCAGTCGCCGCCGTCGGATACTACCATCAGAGGACGTGGAGCGAACGCTGCAGCAAGTTCTGCATTGCAAGTTCCGCCTCCGGCGCGCTGGATGGGCATACCGCTCTCACAGGGGCATCCGCCGTCAAAGTGAGAGGCAAGGCTGACCACCGGACATGAGGCAGTGTAGCGGTCGTCGAGCACGGTGAGGAGCACCGTCTGGGTGCCTCCGCCGGAACCACCGTTGACACCTACACGAGTGGGATCAACATCCTTTTCCTCCATCATGAAATCAAGGATGGAGATACCGTTCATGGCCTGGATAATATGCGCGTCGGCTGTCATGTGGGCATCACTGCCGACCTGAAGAGCCGACTCGCCCCAACCGTAAAGATCATAGTCCACACATATCGCACCCATCCTCGCCAACGAGCCGAGACGCTGCTGCTGTGCCTTGTTATAGCGGCCGTCGCCGAAGTGTCCGTTCGGGCATATTATGAGAGGATGTTTACCCTTGGCAGTCGGAGCATAGATGGAACCGCAGACATACAGTCCCGGATGTGTCTCCAAATAGAAATTACGGACTGTGTAGCCGTCATACTTGCGGGGCTTGGAGAATACGGGCTTGGCCCCAACCCTCTTGGCGAGAGCCTGATCTATCGTGAGCCGCTCACGCACCTCGCGGCGCACGGAGTCACGACGGGCTTCCCACGAGTCCTTGTCGGAATAGAGTGTGTTGAGATAAGCTATCATCTTCTCTCCATCGGCATCCGTGCGGCGGGCCTGCTCGTAGTGCTTGATCTTATATGATGTCTCACTCTGTTTCTGAGCTTTCATATCGAAGAGCATCAGGATGTTGGCAAACGTCTCCTCCACAGAGTAGGGACGGACACGGCTGTCAGCGTATGGCACGACGAGACCTGTCGTGTCAACGTCATATTTTATCTTGACATTGAACCGCTGTGCCACCTCGTCGAGCACTTCGCCGAGCGGACGACGGTACTGGTTTTCAAATGTATTCTGGGCCACCGCCGGAAGAGCTGCAAGTGTGGCCATAAACAATAATCCCTTTAATTTCATCTTTCAGATTTTTGAAGAAAATGTGTGGTGTCCTGATTTGATTGGTCTTGGAGTATTCTCTCCGGGCATATAGAGATCAGCCGAGCAGTTGACCGGAAGCACTACGTCAACCGTAACACTTCCATCATCATCGCTGCGTATCCAGCTCACCTCGACATCGCCATAGAGAGTTGCGGTCTTTCCCTTCACCTGCTTCAGATCGCCGGGGACTGAAGGCCGTATGATCAGATGCTGCATCCCCGGACGCTCCGGATCTATCTGTATTCCGGCAAGCGAACGGAACAGCCATTCGTCGATCTGCCCCATCATGAAGTGGTTCCACGACGAGCCTTGACGGGGATCCCACTGCTCAGTGAGGGTTGTGGCTCCGTATTGCAGCTGGAATCCGTAGCCGGGAGCATCGTAATGATTATGCATCAAATACATCACGGAGTCAAGACCGTTGTCAGCGAGGGAGCGAAACAGATAGCGATTGCCAACGTCACCTGTGGTGAGCCTGTTGCCATGCTCCCTAATGTCTCCGACAAGATTGTCAAGGATCCTGGCGCGATACTGCTCCGGAGCGAGTCCGGTGAATATCGGCAGTGCGTTGGATGTCTGGCTCCCGGTTCCGTAGTCAGCGGTCACGGGATCGAAATACTTCTTGTTGAATACGTCGCAGATAGCGGCAGCCTTGGCGGCAAACGCCTCCGCATCCTTTGTCTCTCCAAGTTCGCGGGCTATTTTCTCAAGGAACGTGTAGTCCTGATAGTAGTGGGCCGACGCAACAAGACCGACAGGTGTGTTGCGTGAGAATCCTGCGCGGAAATCACCATAATCATACCAGTCGCCAAGTCCGAAATCAATCAGATTGTCCTCAGACTTGGAGTCAAGATATGCGGCATATTTCTTCATGGCGGGATAATACTCACGGAGAAGAGAATCATCACCATAGAACTCATAGTACATCCATGGTATTATGATCAGAGTCGCACCCCATTCGGGAGATTCGGCAAAAGGCTCGAGATATTCGCCCTCGAACACCACATATTCCGGAGCAGTCGTGGCTACACGGCCATTCTCACGCTGAGTGTCAGATATGTCGCGGAGCACTTTTGGTATGAAGCCGGAAAGGTCATAGTTGTAGAAGAGGCTCGGGCCAACGAGATGAACCTGCTCAAGCCATCCGAGCTTCTCGCGGTGGGGACAGTCGGTGAAAACTGACTGCATATTGCTACGCTCGGCGTTGCGGATGAGACGATGGGCCGCCGTGAAGATCTCGTTTGAACTCTCGAACGTGCTATGTTCAGGCGCGGAGTTGTAAACGAAACACGATTTTATATCCTCCACCACAGGTAGTCCGTCAGGATTAGGCTCTCCGGCAAGAACGGCTCCTTCGAGCTGGATATAACGGAATCCATAGTAGGAAAATCTCGGATGCCACGTCTCCGGCCCATCACCTTTGAGAGTATAGGTATATATATGCTGGCGGCCGGTCTGTCGCTGGTTGGCGGCACTATCGGCAGTCAGGCTCTCACCTACAACCATAGTCACGGTCTGGCCTCGCCGGCCCTGCACGGTGATCTGCGGAAATCCGGACAGGTTCTGACCCATATCAAGAAGGATGGCCGACGGATCCACGGTGCGTTTTGTGGCTGTGGTAGAGTTTTCCACCTGCTCCGGCGTCAGTTTATGTTTGTTTTTGACACCGAAATGTTCCATTATTTTCACCGGGGGAGCCATCTGCGATGTCAGACGTCCGTTGGGTGCACGCTGCACAACCACAGGCTTCCAGTTTTTATCGTCAAATCCGGGTTTGTTCCATCCGTCCTGCTCAAGACGCGCGTCATAATCCTCGCCACCGTAGATGGAATGGAATGTGATGGGACTCAGATCATATTTCCATGACCCGTTTGTCGCTATCGTCTCCGTAGAGCCGTCGGCAAATCTCACTATCATCTTTAGCCATAGTGTCTCAGGGCCGAAACCGATCTGCAGTTTGCTGTATCGGGTGCCACGCACCACATTGTAGAAACCGTTGCCAAGCAGGACACCGATAGCGTTCTCTCCACGGCGGAGCAAATCGGTGACATCGTAGGTGTTGTAATACACCGTTTTGTCATAATCGCTCCAGAGAGGAGTGAACTCTCCGTCGCCTACCTTACTGCCGTTGATTGAAAGTTCATAATGCCCGAGACCGCATATATAGACAGTGGCATCCTCGACCTTCCGCTTCAGATCAAATTCCTTTCGGAGCATGATACTGCGGTTGGCCATGGAATCGACTCTATCCCATTTCTCCTTTACCTCCGGAAGTTTCCACTTGTCGTATGTATAGTTGCGCCCCTCCGGCAAGGCGGCCTTCTCATAGCTGACCGCACCAATCCAGTCGCCCGACAGGAAACTGCTGTCGGGAGCAAGACGGAACTCCGCCCCCTCGCTCCATGGCGAAGCGACACCTTTGTCGTCCCAGACCTTGACGCGCCAGTAGTAGCGGGTCATAGGGCTTAGCGAGGGGCCGGCATACGGGACAAGTTGACTCTTGTCGGAGTCAACCTTTCCGGAATTCCACACCACGGACTTCTTGCCGGCATCGAGGGTGTAGACCTCAAGCTCGTAGGCCGACTGCATCACACCGTTCTCGCCCGTCATCTGCCATCCGAACCGCGGGACTGAAACCTCGAGCGCGAGCGGAGACTCAGTCATCTCCGTAGTCATGCGGGACACCTCGATGGCATCAGCCATCAGAGTGCCAAGCATGGCGGATATAAGAAATATGATCTTTTTCATTTCAACGCATCTTTACATACAAGACGACCGAGGGTGTCACGCTGACCTACGACCTTTCCGTCCACCATGACCTGCAGTCCTTTGCCTTTGTGGTATCGGCAGCCGTCCTTGTCCCAGAGGATAGTGAGCGAATGTCCGTGATAGGGTATGTCGTCAAGACAGAACCAATCCCATGTTCCATCCGGAACGAGGGGATTGACCTCAACGGTATCATCCTCGCGCGGACGCAGACCTGCGAGCCCCGTTATGACAAGATCATTGAATGTGGAATGATTGTAGTAGCGGCTACGCTCCTGATCACCCTTTAGCCAATAACCCGTCACCTCATCGAGATACTCGCCGACATACGGACGACCACGATGATGCTGCGACTCCTCATAAAGCTTCATCTGAGCGAAATAGGTGCTATCGCTGATCACCGGATTCTCATTACTGTTCAGATAGTTGGCCATGGCGGTCAGGGTCTGTGCGGTGGCAAATGGCCAGATGGCTCCGTCCCACTCGCATTTACCCACACCATGAGTGCGGAACTCGGGATGACGCCGTTCGGCAGTCGTAAGTCCGTAGGGAGCCGAGAAGCCTTTCTCATCATTGATCTGGAGCCATGCATTGTCATATTTGGCGGAATCCGGGAGGTTGAAATACCAAGGTATGTAGCCGATAGCCTCACGCACCTGTGCGCAGGTGTCGCCACGGACTGTCTCGAAGAACTCACTGTCGACATTCCACATACGATCCTGCACAAGATCCTTTATTTCTTTAGCCTTGGCTTCATAGAGAGCTTTGTCCTCAGCATTGCCAAGCTTATCGGCAATGGCGGCAAGAGCTTTTGCGTTGCCATACATATAAGAGTTGATGGTTGGCCGTGCATACTGCTTCCTGCGGCCGCCGCTGATACTCTCCTCCATGCCATCCTGGACATCACCCTGCCAATACAGACCGTTAGGGAGACGGTGGGTCTCCTCCCACCGGGCATATTCCGCCTTCAAGTCAGGATACATCCTGGCAAGAGCCTCGAAATCGCCGTCAACAAGATAGCGGTTGTAGACAGCATCCGGATTCCACGACGAGAACTTCATCATCTTCTCCATAGGCTGACCGTCGTTACCGTGATACCATGTATTGATGATTCCGTCAAGATACTTGGGATCACGCAGCCAACGGCTCTCATAGATATGATGTCCGATGGCGCAGGCAATGAGATTATATTTGTCGGCATAGTTTCGGTTGACGAGGAACTCGGTCATACCATACCCGACAGGTGTCTCCTTGATATGTTTGCGGAGCGTCCACCAACGGTAATAATACATTTCTTCCATATCCTCGTCGGGACACTCGAAGAGCGGGATATTCTCCTTCATCCACTCCGACGACTGAGCGTTCGGAATGGCCTGGACTATATTCTCGTCCTCCATTCCGTTGAAATATTCGGGATAGTGGGCGAAATCATCGTATTTAAGCACTGCAGCCTTGCCATCCACATCAGCCGATGAGGATTTGACATTAGCGATACGGTAGACAGCCTCCTTATCGACATCATTGGCACGCGGCATATCATTGTATTGGTCGGCCGGCGTGTCAACATTGGGGTAATCCGAGTGCTGACCTGTACGGAATACCACGCGCTCCACCGACTTGACCGGAGCGAAGAGCATACGGGTCGTCTTCTTCTCACCGTCCACATATACAGTGGAATTGCGGTTATCCAGGTCAAGATCCACCTTGACATGATATGATTTTCCAGGCTCATAATTGAGTATCTTGCCGTAGCGGGCACCGCCTTTCGAGCGGAATTCGCCTTCGGGAGTAAGGTCAAGACGAGCGCAAGCGGTTCCTTCATCGTCAACGAACTCAATCAGAAGATCGCCATGATCGTTCTGCTCCGCCATCAGGTCAAACTCGACGGAAAGCCGGCGAGTAGGCGGGATCTTACGCTCAACCTTTGATATATCGTAGGGATCCTTGTCCTTCAGTGTGAGCCAGGTCTTGCCGTTCTTCTGCTCTATCGATACGGGTGCCCATACGGGTGAATATATATTCCACATCGTCAGATCCGAGAGTTTTCCGTAATCAGCGAAATTCTCATCGGCATGAGTCGATGCCACAAGCTCCACAGGTACAGGAATACGGGATACCCACATATCCTCCTTGCCGACACTGTATGTCACCCATAGATCTCCATCTTCAGGAGTGCCGTTGCCCTCCTGAATACCTCTCACATATTGCGGTCCGAACGACTTGTACTGTCCGGCATAGCGCATCGGAGGCACCTCGCCATGGACGAGGTTGAGAGTCGTGTAGTCAAGACCGTCGGAGCTTAGTGAAATTGCCAGCGGCCAGCGGAATTCGGAAGGGTTATAGACGGTGGCATACGTACCGTCACTCAACTTCTGTCCCCATATCTTGGCGTTGCTGTTGACAAACCCTTTGGCACGTTCGATCGGCTGCGACCACGTATTGCCGCCGTCGGTGCTGACCGATGTCAATGCGTGTTTCCATAACGCAGCCTTATCTCCATTGGGAAGCGTGTACCAGTTGAAAGCCTTATACGGTGTCTTGAGAGGGATCAGCGGATCGTTTCTATCGGCCTCCTCCACCCACTGCATACGGTAGAGAGGATTGGCTATCATCTCGTCAACAGCCTCGCGGAACGCCTTGTCCTTACTTTTCTTGTAGTTGGGATAAATGGTGTTGTTTTCGTTGAAATCGTGGTTGTAGTAGATGAAATATATCGGGCCGAAAGAGCCGTCGGCATTGATCTCGCGCACCACCCTACCGATACCGTTTCCATCGTTGGGATCATCCTTATGGTTAAGTGCTATTCCATAGTTGCCTATGGCGATAAGTTTGCCCGACTTGCTGACATAGAACCCGACACGCTGGTGCATGACCGCGTCGAGATCCTTTGCCTCGCCTTCAACACCATCTTTCTTGAATCCGTCAGGCACAGGATAGACAGGGAAAAGCACCTCGGGTGCGGTCCACGTGTAACCATCCTCGGATGTCTGAAGCAGAGTGCGTCCGCCACCCACGTGTTCATCGACAGGATTGGACAGATAGTGCATATAGAACTTTCCGTTCCAGTATGCCATCATGGGCTGATGGTTATATGTCCATCCGTTCTCATTGGGATGATAAAGGTCATAGCGGCGGTTAGCCCGCATGGTCTGGATGTTGTGGACACCCACTGCCGGACTCAACCCTCCGTCATGACGGTTGGGATTAGAGAGCTTTGAGCCGGAATAGTGTATGAGGTCTGTCGCTCCGGCAGTAAATGATGCCGCCACAGCCGCAGAAAGAAGTATCAGTTTCGGTAGTTTCATTTCTTAACAGTGTTATTTCTTGTCAAGTTTGTCGAGATCAAGCTCAACGTGTTTGATGCGCTGGCGGCGCCATGTATAGATACCGTGCAGTTTGCCATCCTTTCCCTGGATAATGCTCGGATATGAGTACTGGCTGATAGGACTGTCCTCGATCACGGCGATATTCTCCCAATGGGTGCCATCGTCAGAGATAGCCACGCTGAGAGGTGTACGAACACCCTTTGGAGTTCCCTCTATTGTGGAAAAATCATTGAAGATCAATACATGACGGCCATCAGCGAGCGTCACCGCATCCGTGCCGGAATTATTGTTGGGAAGATCGGTCAGCTCCATGGGAGTCCAGGTCTCTCCGTTGTCGGAACTGAATGATGTCGAGAGGTGTGCATTGCGTGTGCGACACAGTATCTGCAGGCGTCCGTCGGCCAACTTGAGTATGCTCGGCTGGATGGAATATATCGGTTGGAGCTTCTCATGATTGTTGGTCAGATATGCTGAATCTGACGGAAGCGGACCTGTGGAGCGCCACGTCTTGCCATTGTCATCGCTGAGTTCTATCCATGCTCTCCAGCCATTACCCTCACGGCTGCTCGGGCTGATGATACGGCCATTGATATATTCAGGCTTATTCTTGATCGGGCCGAGGATTCCCTCTGGAAGCGGCTCGCGTTCCGACCATGTCTTGCCGCCGTCATTCGACCGCACGACCCATCCGGTCCAGTCGCCCACGCTCGAGCCGATCTTGTAGAACAGCATGATCTCTTTCTCGCCGGGAATCTGGAAGAGCACCGGATTCCAGCAGGCCTTGCGACGTGCATTTGCCACATCGCCCTTGAAATTCGGGCCGATCGGTCCGGCTGAGGCCGGTGTTGTCTCGGCATTGATACCGGAAAGTCCGGCCACTGCAATGTTGGGGTCGCTGAGATCAAACACACCGTCGGCTGCGATCTCGGGTGCAGTCCACTCGGTAGCGCCCTTGGGCTTACGGCATACCCATATCACGCAGTCGGGATTCTTCTCCTTCGTGCCGCCGAAGAAAGCAGCCACAAGACTTCCGTCCGGTTCCTCGAGGATTGTGGCACCATGGCATTCGGGGAATGACGAGCTTTCATAGAGGAATTCGTCAGTCACGATGACTCCGCGATCCTCACCAAGCGACGGATCAACATCCACACTGAACGTGTATTTACCGGATCCGATATGCCAGTATGAATCCCGATCCTCGGCACGGAGGAATTCAGCACCGCGCACCTTGACAGCTTTCTTATATGGAGTCGGTACTACTACAGTAGCGGTCGTATTGCAGGGCACCTCCACACTCCACTCGATATGCATCGGTGACTTCACCCACTTGCTTGCAAGAAGTCCGTAAGGAGTATTGTAAGTTGCGTCAAGACTATCGAGCTGCTGGATGGAGAAGTCCGGCTTGAGAAGGATCTCCTTATAACCGGGCTTGGCCGGATTGAATCCGGCGAGATCGCGGTAGAACCATGTGATAAGATCACCGAGCATCATCACGTGATTGCAGGAATTCATTTTGAAACTTGCGGTATCACCGTTCCACAGCTCCCATATCGTCGTCGCACCCTTTTCGATCATGTATCCGTAGCTTGGATATGATTTGTTGGATGCAAGCAGAGTGGCGACATCGCCACGCCCTATGCGGGTCAGCTCGCGGAAAAGCCAGTTGACACCGATCACTCCGCAGCTTATATGTCCGTTGTTAGTACCGATAATAGTGGCGACAAGATTGTCAGCCACAGCCTGACGGTACTCTTCCGGCACCATATCGAAGGCAAGTGGCAGCACATTGGCCGTCGCGGTATTATTGCCATAGAATATGCTGTCAGGATAGAGGATGTGAGGCTTGGAAGCCTTGGATGTTCCGGGCTTAACGGTAAGGAATTCCTTGTTGAAGGCTTCCTTGACGAGATCTCCGTCCTTGATCCATTGCTCGGCCTCCGCATCGAGTCCTTTGAGACGAGCGAACTGCGCCATCATCCTCGACACCTTATAATAATAGGCCGATGCGATGAGGACTCCGTCGGTCTTACGGGCAGGATCCTGACTATGGATCATCTCCGGTTTCTCCGGCGGCACACACCAGTCGCCATACTTGTCGGCCGTGATCAGACCATCCTTAGTGAAGTTTTCGCGGATATGGTTCATCCACTTCTTCATGGCATCATAATTGCGCAGTATAGGCTCGGGATCACCTGTCTGCTCGTAGATCATCTCGCAGACTATCGGAAGTGCCGATGACCATGTCATGTCCGACGTATAATAATTGTAGAACGCGGGAGCTATGTCGGGCAGACACCCGTCCTCACGCTGCGACTCACGCATATCGTCCATCCACTTGGCATAGAAAGTCCCGTTGTCAAACATGAAGTTCTCGCCATAGGTGCCCATATTATGGTCGCCCGTCCACGGCTGACGCTCATCACGCTGCGGACAGTCGGTAGGCACTCCCTTGTAGTTGCTGGCCACTCCCCACCATGCGTTGCGATGGATTGCGTTCATTACAGGATTTGATACGGAGAAGGATCCGTTGTTCGGAAGATTATCGTAGACAAACTGAGCCTCGATATCCTCAGGCTTGAGATCCTTCACTCCATAGACCTCAACATACTGGAAGCCGTGATATGAGAATCTCGGACTCCAGCGTGAGCCTTTCTCCGAACCATTGGCGATATAGCGGTCCGTGCTCTGCGCATGGCGCAGGTTTTCCACGTTTATCGACAGGCTGTCAGGCTTCAGACGCTCAGCATAACGGATAGTCACAGTGTCACCTCTGGGGACATCCTTTATGGCAATATCGACCCATCCGGCCATATTCTGGCCGAAATCCACGAGGAAATGGTTGCCGACCTTACGTATGCTCTTGGGCTTGAGAACCTTCATGACCTTCATGTTGGGAGCGGTATTGGCGTGCAGCGATCCGTAGGGAAGAGCGGCTCTCTCGGCCGGCTTCCACCCTGAATCATCATAGCCGGGAAGAGTCCAGTCGCCAAGTTCCATCGTAGCATCGTAGATCTCTCCGTCATATTCATTATTGCTGCGGATCGGGCCCTGCGCCGTAAGAGTCCATCTGGAATCGGAATTCACTCTCTGCTTCGTGCCGTCAGTATATTCGATCACGAGATTCATGCGCATTTTGGGATAGCCGAAAGTTGGTATCTTATATGGCTTGTAGTTCTGTCGCATGGTGTAGAACCGGCCGTTGCCGAGTGTGACACCGACAGCGTTGGCGCCACCGTCGCCCTTTATGAGATCTGTCACATCATACGAATTGTACAGCACTTTCTGACGATAGTCCGTCGGAGCAGGAGCAAGGACATCCTCCCCCACCCTGTGTCCATTGATGAACATCTCATACATACCAAGGCCCGAGATATGAACCGTGGCACGCTTGACAGTCTTCTTCTCCGTATCAAACTCCCTGCGGAGGTATCGTGAGCTGAGACGGCTGTGGTCGTCCTCCACATCCCATTCAAACGGACCTTCCCAACCTATCCACTGGCCTCCCCAATGGCCTTCGCCACGGATTCCCATTCCCCATTCGGCTGACTCGCTCCATGGCGACTCTCCCTTGGTGGTATAGACCTTGACCTTCCAGTAGCACCGGGTGTTGTCGGCAAGTTTTCCACCACCGTAGGGCACCCAGATGGAAGCATCGGAGTTTACCTTTCCGGAATCCCATATATCACCCTTTCCCTGCGCAAGAAGCTCGGGGGATGATGCAACAAGGACGTGATAGGCATTCTGCATCACGTCATGGTCGTCTGAAGTAATGATCCAACTCAATCTCGGAGCCGGGTTCTCAACATTGAGAGGATTTACGAGTCCCTCTGTCTCGAGAGACCCTACGCTGATACCGGCACTCAGGCCAAAAGCCGAGAGTGCCGAAGCCAGCAGCAGGCTTATCTTTTGCATAAACAATCTGTTAATACTTGGTGGGGATGGTTTTCCAATCCTTGTTTATGTAATTTTTTGAAGAATCGACAGCGATGAGCACATGGTCGTTTCCTGCACCGATGGAGCCATCATAGCGGAAAGGTGTCACCTTGCTGTCAAACTCACCTATATACTCGAGGTCGCCGTTTGTGGGATTGTACCACCACACGTTTTTCTTTGCTCCGGATATCTTGGTGAGATCGATATCCATGGGGCGGTTGGTGTAGTTGTAGACGAGCAGATAGTCGTTGCCGCGGGTAGCGATCGCGCGGTCGTAGCGGGTTCCGTTCTCTCCGGCTATGACTGTCTGGTCGGGGACACGCTCGAAGAACGGGAAGGAGAGCATAAGATTCTTGAGATATTTCATCTGGTTGTAGCCGGGATCCTTCATGCCCTCATACCATGTCTTTTTGGCTCCATATCCGCCGTTGTTGGCTATCTTGAGCATCTGCATGATGGAGTTATGACCGTAAGTATGGCCGAATGAACCTGCGAACACTGACCAATAGGCATAGCGGCGCACATCCGGAGCCTTCCACCAGGGCTGCGAGGGATCGTGAAGTCCCTGGGGGATCTCCTCGTAAGACGGTTCGGCATCAAGGATGGGCTTGCGGGGAGTCTTGGCAAGGCCCTCTTCCACATAGCGCCAGTTGTCTTCAGCCACAGCAGCTTCGGCGGTATCGTCGCCGTCGCCACGGATCTGATCGTAACGGCGATGTCCGCTCTGGAACATATTGAAGTCGAGCCAAGGGGCATCATGGAACCAGCGGATGGACGATGTGCGGCCAAAAGGATGATATGTCATGAGATGATTCTTGTCAATCGACTTGATGGTTGTGGCCATCTTGTTCCACTGATCGGGATTGATGTCACCCTTCACATCACCACCCATCACCCAGATGATATTGGGAGAATCCTTGTATCTCTCGGCGAGGAACTTGCCGTATGCCTCTGCGTCCTTGACGCTCATGAGACCGGCCTTGACGAGATTACCCCAGATGGGCACCATGGCAATATATATGCCGTTTCTCTCGGCAGTCTTGATGATATAGTCCATGTGATCCCAGTATCCGTAGACACCCTTTTTGTTTATGTTTGAGAAGTCCCAGCCTTCGGGATTGGAGAGCTGTCCGTAGGTGTTTATGGCAGGGACACCGTTGATCGTCTGCACCTGCACGACATTGAAGCCTGCATCACGCGCACCGCTGAGGTAATATGAAGCCTCGTCACGGTCGAGTTTCTCCGGCAGAAGCCAGCCGGTATCGCCCATCCAGAAGAAAGGCTTGCCATTCTCATGTTGGAGATATGTACCATTATCGGACACTTTGAGTTTGCCGTTGTCCCAAGGCTTGTTGAATGTCTTTACCGGATCCTGGGCATATACCGCTGTCAGCAGGCCGAGGACAAGTACGAGAACTAAAGAACTGAGTTTCTTCATGATATCTGGTGTGATTATAATTATTTACCGATTAGAGTGTATGTTTTTCCTGCCTCAGTGGAGAGATCGTAGAGATATGTCTTCTTCAGTTCCACCGGATTGAGCTTCGCCTCGGGCGAGATGATGGGATCAAGCACATCGTAGGTGGCGAAGAATTTGTTGGGGTTCTCACCCTTGGCGGTCTTGAGTCCCTTTCCGGAAAGCGGAGTAAGGGTGCGCAGACGGCACACACCGCCGAGTGTGGAAGTGATCTCAACCTTCTCTATCTTGCCGTTGCTCCACTTCATGTCGATTTCAAATCCGCCACGTGCGCGGAGACCCTTGATTTCGCCGTCGGGCCACACCGTAGGAAGTGCGGGGAGTAGATAGATAAATCCGTCGTGGCTCTGCATGAGCATTTCGGCTATACCTGCAATACATCCGAAGTTACCGTCGATCTGGAACGGCGGATGAGCATCGAAGAAATTGGGATACGTACCGCCCCGCTTCTTCTCGTTCCTGACAAGGCTGAGCTGATCGGTGATGAGTTTATAAGCATGGTCACCGTCAAGTAGACGTGCCCACAGACACACTTTCCATCCCATGCTCCATCCGGTCGAAGGATCGCCACGGTGGATAAGCGATGTACGGGCTGCATCGAACAGCTCGGGTGTGCGGTAGGGAGATATCTGGTTGGAGGGGAACATTCCATAGAGGTGTGATACGTGGCGGTGGGCATCCTGCGGATCGTCCCAGTCGGCCATCCATTCCTGCAACTGTCCCCACTTGCCTACACGCATCGGCGACATCTCGGTGAGACGTTTCTCAAGATGACGTGCAAACTCCTGATCCTCGCCGAGGATTTCGGACGCGGTGATCACGTTGTGCCAGAGTTCAGTGATTATCTGATTGTCCATTGTCACACCGGCGGTAGTATTACCCTGGAATCCTTTGGGCGTATTCTCGGGCGAATTGCTGGGAACAAGGACAAGGCGACCCTCGGTGGGCTCGTAGACCATCATCGCATCAAAAAACTCAGCCGAACCTTTCATGATGGGATATATCTCCTTGAGGAACTCCACGTCGCCGGAGTGAAGATAGTGTTCCCATAGATGACGGCACAGCCATCCGCCTCCGCTCATCCACATTCCGGAGGGAGCATAGTCGATGGATCCTGTGACACGCCAGATGTCGGTGTTGTGGTGGAGCACCCATCCCGGCGCACCATACATGACCTTGGCACTCTCCGCACCGGACTCGCTCACCTCCTTGATAAGACGGAAGAGAGGTTCGTTGAGTTCCGCGAGATTAGTAACCTCGGAGGGCCAGTAGTTCATCTCAAGGTTGATATTGCAGGTGTACTTGCTGTCCCAGGAGGGGAAAAGCTTGTCGTTCCAGATTCCCTGGAGATTTGCCGGTTGTCCGCCGGGCTGCGATGCGCTGACAAGCAGGTAACGGCCAAACTTATAGTAGGTCGACACGAGATAGTTGTCGTTGTTCTCCTTGAAGCGTTCGATACGGATATCAGTGGGGAGATCAGCATACTTATCCTCGCCGAGCCATAGGTCTGAAGTCCCGATCTGCTTCTGATAATTGGCCACGTGCATATCCTTGGCCTCACCGTAAGGACGTTTCACCGCTTTCTCGAGATAGTCCTTTGTACGGGCCACTTCATCGCCCTCGATATCCTTATAATTGTTGAAGTTTGTGGCTATTGACGTGTATATCACAGCCTCGTCGGCGTTCTCGACGGAGATCACGCCGTCGCGGACGGACATCTTTCCGCCTGTGGGGACTGCTCTGACACGACCTTGGAACTGCACCTTGCCCTTCAGCCCCTCATGGTTCGAGCTGATACCACTGAGGGTTATGTCATCACCTTCTGTCTCGATCATGACATCGGGATGCGGAGAAGTCATTGCCGCCGTGAATGTGATGCTGCCGGGCTTGTCGGCCGTGATGCGGGTTATAACCACTTCATCGGGGAATGACGAGAATGTCTCACGAGTATAATTGACACCGTCCACCGAATATTTCACCACTGTGCGGGCTGAGTCGAGACTCAGGTCACGGTAATAATTATCATATCGGTTATGACCCGGGAAATTGATGCGGAGATCGCCGAAGGTCTGATAAGGCATACCCTGATTGGTGGCCGACTTCACGTGAGCCGTGGCGAGATCCTGGGCTTCCTTATATTTGCCCTCGAACACGAGCTCGCGGATCTTTGGGATCCACTTGATGGCATCGGGATTCGCGTTATTGTTGGGTCGTCCTGCCCATAGAGTCTCCTCGTTGAGCTGGATCTGCTCCGCAGCTGGATTGCCATACACCATGGCTCCAAGCCGTCCGTTGCCGAGCGGAAGAGCCTCGGTCCACACCTGTGCCGGTTTGTCGTACCATAATTTATGCTCCTGACCCGCAGATGTGAGAGCCGTCAACGCGAGCATACCGATAAAGATTGATTTGATTGAGATTTTCATGGATGATCTAAATTTGCATAACTATGCTTTCATACAAAGGTACGAAAAATATCCCTAACCGACAAACATCGGCAGCCATTAGGTTCTTAAAATAATTAAATTTCCAAAATTATTTCACAACGACGCGACATTATCGCACCTTTTCCGCTTTTTCACGATGTAATTTTGCATGAAAAAAGACATGAAAATGAAAAATCTACCCGTATCCGGAAAATTCTACAATGACATCAATGACCGCGTCAACACCGCACTCTCCCACTCACCGTTATCAGCATCAGAAGCCATGAGACTGGTCGATTCGTATCTTGACGGAAAAGCGGCTGAAAGCAGCGACTGCGAGGCTATGCTCGCGTTCATGATGATACGTGTCGAGCTTGACCGTGCGATGGTACGTTCGAGCCGGGCCAGACAACGTGCGGCCATTAGAAAAGCGGCCATGACAGTCAACCGACAGACTGAACAATCCGGCCGGAACGAAACTGAGGATTTCATTCCGCCGCTTACACGGCGGGAGCGCAGGGCGGCCGAACGGAAGCAGAGGAAGCTTGCCGCAAAAAAGATGAACCGCTCCCGTCGTGATGTTAGCGGCGACGGGAGCGGCGGGAAAGCCGGTCAATCGGTGTTAGCTACGATTTACTCGGCAAGTTCATTTGCATAGACCTCTATCCACGCATAGCCGTTGGGTGAGATCTTGGCGGAGTCGGTAGGATCGTTGGGGTCGAGATTGTTTTTCTTTTCCCAATCGTCGGGCAGACCATCGCCATCCGTATCAGTGCGAGGCGTACCCTTATACTCCGGCAGACCTCCCACCTGTCCCGGATGGGTGATGATACCCATCTTATAGGAATCGGCCGGCAGGCGTCGCTTCACGTATGGGCTTGACGAAGGATATTTGTCGGCATCGGGTGCGTAGATGGCTTCACCGGTCACGACTGTCTTCATGATGCGCTCATCGACGGCATCACGGCGGGGTCGTGTGGCTCCGGCATTCTCGATCACGTAGTCAAAAGCCGGTTCTGTCTCCATTATGGTGACTTCAGCCATCTCGAAAGGCTTGTCGGCACGAAGTTCAGCGATGCGGTCCTCGGGAACTGGTCCGTTGTAGATCTGCACACCTCCGGCCCAGTTGTCGGCAGTCACCTTCTCGTTGCCCCACACCTTGTTGCCGCTGACGTAAGCCTTGCCGAAATGATCCTTGAAGGCTTTGTCGCGTCCGGCTTCCATCTTGACGATACGATAGCGGATGGGAGCGTCAGGGCTGTTGGTCTCGGTGATGGGACCCGGCTTGAAGTTATTGTTGATGATGTTGAGGCGGCTTGTATGATCTCCGCCGTCGACGGAACGGTTCCACCAGTTGTAAGTGACATTGTTGATGAAGTTGAAATCCTCATCCATGCCGATGGAGCAGTTGCGAGATATGTTGGATGCGAATAGATTGCGGGCGAAAGTGCTGTTGTGGCCGCCTATCGTGGCACCAAACGCATGATTGAACATATCGAGAGCCTCGGAGAAAATGCTGTTCTGGATCGTGATGTTGACGGTGGGAAGTTTCTCACCCCTGCCGGTGGAATCGCGGTTGTAGACATGACGGTAAATGGACATATTCTCGTCAAGGCCCCATGAGCCGGAGATATGGTCGAGTATTATGTTTCCCACGGCATTGCCTCCGAGCGCGTCGTCACGGAACGCCACATCTGTCTGGCCGCGACGGAAACGGAGGTGACGTATCACCACATCATGTGTATCGATTAGGAACGATGCGCCGGTGACACAGATACCGTCGCCGGGTGCTGTCTGGCCAAGGATGGTGATATATGGAGCACGGACGGAGATGGGTGACTTGAGATCGATCACACCTGCCACGTTGAACACCACGATACGCGCGCCACCCTGCTCGCAAGCCTCGCGGAGTGTGCCGGGGCCACTGTCGGCAAGCGAGGTGACAACATATACGTTGCCGTCACGGCCACCGGGTGTGTATGCACCGCCACCCTCTGCTCCGGGAAACGCCTTGATATCGGCCTTGATCAGATCCTCGGGTTTGGAAGCCCACGGACGGTAGGGACGTCCGTTCTCTGCCTCCTCTTTCATGACAATCGGAAGAGCCTTCTCCCATGCCGCATCCGATGCGGCATCCCACTCAGCCTCCATGGCAGCGCCCCGGACTTTCACCGAGTCGGGAATTGTGGGATACTGAGCTGACACCATCAGTGCCGCAGATGCGGCGAGTGTCAAAACTGTAGTTCTTTTCATCTATCGGTATTTTGATTTATATTTATTTTCAATTAGGTATTCCGAACTCCATCTGCTGCTTGTTGACCTCCTCCTGGATGCGCAGTTTCTCATCCTCGGACAGTACTGAGCCTGAACTGTCGCGCTGAGATCTCATACTCCCGGTCGCGCCTGTCTGCCTCTCATCGGTATAGACGGCATCAAATGAGGCCGGGACACTCTCGATGACGAGTTCTGCCGGTGTCGGGGTCTGCGCGCCTGGGAACTCCACCTCGGCCTTGATCTTTATCTGACCGGGAGTCCGGGTGGAACGTATAAGCACAGGTGCCGATCCCCACTCTACCGGACGGGGATTGGCATGGATCGACGCATCGCCTATGATCTCGCCCTCACCCTCGACAGTGAAGACGATGTTCTCCTTGGCAAGACGGCGTACATTTCCGTTGTCGTCAGTCACTTCGGCAATAACCACGATAAAATCCGATCCGTCGGCCACTAATGGCTTGCCGTCATAATCGGCCCGCAATTGAAGCTTCGTCGAACGGCGGGAAGGCATCTTGCGCTCCGTGGCCACTACCTTTCCATCCACTATGCCCTCTGCCACCATATTGACAGCCTGCCAGTTCTTGTTGGTATAACTGTAGTCACGCGCTTCCCAGAAATCCCAGACATCCTTGAACACCACCGGCTGCGAAGGCAGACGGTTTTTGTCGTGGACAACAGGGAGTGTCCAGACTTTGGCTCCGTCGTACATGGAGAGACGCACGGAATCACAGTTGCTGAACACCACGACATCCGGATCAGAGAACTGTGTCATCTCATGCATGATGTAGACCATAGGTCCCGACTCGGCCACAGGATGTGTGTCATTCTTGTCGCCCTGGCTTCGCAGCATATAGTAGGCATATTTAGGCTGGCGGAATGCATCGTAGATGCCTCCCCAGTATGGATCGGGATGATAGCCGCGCTGATGGTCGAAAGGATGCCACTGCGCACCGCCGATAAACTTATCGCCCGTGTTGTAGAGACCGTCAAGTGTCTCGGCAAGCGAGAACGCCTGTACCGACATGGGACGCTCTCCCCAGCTCCGTGAAGCACGGTTATTGTTGTTGTGGGCATACCAGTCATCGACATTCTCACCCCACTCGCGGGTGAAGATCGTCTGTTTTGGAGCATCTTCCTTCGCCTCATCGCCCGGCCAGCCATATACAACATCATAATTGTCCTTGATTCCGGCTGAATGGACATCGGCAGCCGCCACGGGACGGCCGGGATAAGGATATTCATCCTTGGTGATCTGGAGTGCCTCAAGCGCGAAGTCCTCGGGATAACGTGTCTCATTGAGAATAGGCTCCCACATCAATACCGACGGATGGTTGCGGTCGCGGCGGATGATGCTTCGGGTATTTTCGTGGACAAGTTCAGCGAAATGAGGATCCTTGTTCCAGTATTGCCATCCCGGAGTGGCCACGATGACAAAAAGGCCAAGCTCGTCGCAGGCATCCATGAAGGAAGGATCCATCGGATAGTGTGCCACACGGATTATCTCATATCCGGCATCGCGGAGACGCTTGGCATCACGCCATTGCTGGGAGTTGGGGACAGCATTGCCCACATAGGCGAAGTCCTGATGGCGGTTGCCACCGATGAGTTTGCCGTATGGCTTGCCGTTGAGAATGAAACCTTTCTCTCCGTCAAACTCAAACGAGCGGATTCCGATCCGGGTGACACCACCGTCAACCGTTGTCTTACCCTCCTTCACACGAGATTCCACCCTGTAAAGCCAAGGGGTGTCCGGACTCCACAGTTGAGGATCGGACACATGAATAGTCTGCACAGCCGTTCCGGTCTCCCCGGCGGAGAGTTTTATTGTCTTGGAAACTTTTTTGACAAGCTTTCCCTCGGGATCAATAAGAGAGGTTTCGACAGTGACAGTCTTCGCCTTATCACTCGAATTTTTCACGTCTGTATTGACTATTACATCCGCACTCTTATCGGAGATATTGTCGAAATGCACGAACACTCCACCTCCGGCGGTCTTATTGGCTTCAATGGCATCCGTGATAGCGACAGGAGATTTGGCTATCATCCATACGTCGCGGTATATACCCCCATGATAGGCGAAGTCAAGGGAATGCTGAGGCTTGCCGGGAGGGAATGTCTTGTCATCACTGTTGTCAGCCATCACTGCCACCACACACTCTTCACCCGGCTTCACGCCTGCTTCCGTAAGCGAGATGGTTACAGGAAGATACCCTCCCTTGTGATCCATGACCTCCTTTCCGTTTACATAAAACTTCTGCTTGCCCATCACGGCCTCGAAATGAAGCGTGACATCCTTTCCGGCAGTATTTTCCGGCACCACAAAATGCTTGCGGTACCAGGCTACACCCTGATAGTTGCGTCCGCCGCTTCCTTCGGCAGGGATAAGTTCTACGGTGTGAGGTGTCGACACGATTTCCCATGAGGAATCGTCAAGATTCACGGCCTGGCCGTCCTTGACTTCCCCTATATGGTAACGCCATCCGGAATTGAAGTCGTAGACCTGACGGCCGGAGTCCTCAAGAGGGAAAAATCCGGCCACGGAGATCTCCTGTGGGGTGACATCCTCTCCGGCCATGATCACGGACGGCAGAAGGAATAGGGTCAGAAATATAAATAGTCTGTTCATTTATATGTGGATTTTATATTAGAAGGGAGGACTATGTCCTTGGTTCTGCTCTCCGGTGTCACTTTAAGATGCGTCAGCTTACCATCCTCCATTGAGGCTTCGACAGTCGTCTGTCCCGGAGCATGGAGACGGAAACTTATATCCTTATCGGCCGGCCAGGCTGGGAAAAGAAAAATCTTGTTGCCGGAATCATCAGTCTGAAGAAGCATTTCCTGGACACCGATCATCGCCGCACCGGCCCAATTGTGATCAGGGGTCCAGTCGAACCCCGGACCGAGAAACGCCGGAAACCGGTGCTGTCCGTCAGCCCACTTTTCGGAATTGAGGGCAAAAGCCTCGTCAGCGAGACCGAGACACGCCGCCCATATATTGTCTTGCTTCCAGCCCTTTGTGGACCGGAAATTCAAGGCATCCGGATCATGGAGATAGGTGTTGCGGGCAAGATCATATCCGGCTGAATCACCGATCGTCACGCCATATATTCTCCAAGGGAAGACCGGATAGAGCTGCGGAGTCTCTATATTGTTGATGCGCTCCCATGTCTTAGCGGGTGCGATCATCTCCCTGCCGTCCACAATTCGGGTAGGTATGTCAGGGATAAGCTCGCTGAACTTTTTCCATCTTGACGCAGTGGCGGTGTCGTCCCGCTCAGTGAAGTATGCGGCATAATCACCGGATACACGTTTCAGCCCCGCTATCGTGGATGAAGCATTGTTGGTCATCTTGTATGTCTCGCAAGCCGATCCGGGGAAAAGGATAAGTTTTCCGTCCCCGTCAAGTTTCTTGGATCCGCGCCTTCCGGCAAGATATTTGTAATGCTCCTCGAAGAAAGTCAGTGACTCGTCTATAAGAGGAATGTACTCAGAGATATCCGTACCGTCATATTCAGCCGACTGCAGGATCATCTCGCAAAATTCAAGCACAGTGTCCCAGCAATATTCAAGCCAGGCATTATACTCCACACCGGGATCAAACCCCTCGGGGCGCTTGGAACCATACTCCATGAGGTTGGGGAACGCGAAAAGCTCGGTCTGCTCGGTGAAACAGGCTCCGTCATGACCCCAATACGCACGGGTACGCTCCAAGGCATTCGGAAGCATACGCAGATAGAAATCAAACTGCGGCTTCATCATGTCGAAATCACCGTTCTTGAGCATGGGCCAATAGACGAGCCTCTGATTCTGTGCAGTCATTGTCCCGCCACCCCAGTTGCGGAAATCCGGAGTGAACGGATTGTCAGGATTTACGAAAACCGGATCGAACGTGAACAGTCCGCCATTGAATTTGGTAGGTTCCTTCCCATAAGCATTGCATCCGAGCATATATCTGAACAGGGTGTAGTTGCGTGTCATCCTGTTCACTTCCTCATCGTCTGTTCCAGGAGCAGCCACATAGCTGCGATTCCAGAAATCCCGCCACCATGCACGTGAAGCCTCACGGTCTTTTTTGAGATTTACCTCCGAGGCCAACTCATCAAGCCCACGGTTGAACTCCGAGAGATCTGCGGTCTGCCCGTTGAGGAACACGAGATTGAATGTATGTTTCTTGGCCTTGGATGTGGAGAAATTATATGACAGGAAGTCCGTATGGTCATAGACACCCTCCGTCACACCCGCAAACCGGAGATCCTTGCCGTAGAGACGGCCACCGGAAGCCAATCCGGCAAGAGGATTCCATAATTTGTGTTTTATTGAATCGAGTCCCTCCCGAGCTATGGTGGCATCAAACACTGTCGCCTCCGGATTCACGTGGACAAACGTCACGGAATGATCCGTTGCGGCCACGGAATCACGTGTTGTGGTGAGATCCTTATTGCCAGACCATTTCCACGAACTTTGCCTGCCCTCTGCCTTTCGGAAAGGGCGGTCTTTGTAGCGCCACGTCTCGTAGCTCACCATCGGTGCGGTCGCCACGGAGGACTCGATCTCGACCGTGACCACCGGCTTATATACATCAGCCCATATCCGGACTTTAGCTCCGTGCAGATTGATCTCACAGTCGCCATCGGCCAGATGGAGTATCTGCGAGAACGGGGCGAGCGAATCACCGGGGATCCTTACCCTCACGCGTCCGAGTTTCAGCAGGGTATTGTTCTCGTCGTAGGCACCGCTGCGGCCTAAATAGAAAAACAGATCGCCGTCCTCGACCCAGACATTAAGGCCGATATCACCGCCACCGACAGGCATGGAGCCTGACGAGTCATCGCTCATGCTCGTCCAGACATAGTCTTCCGGAGCATAAGCGAAGACACTTATGGTCACGAAGAGGAGTGCTATTGATAAAATTCTCCTCATCGGATCATTCTTTTATCGGACGATTGTCAGGCCAGTCATCCGAACGGAAAGAAGAGACAGGAAGTCCGTCGGTACTGAAAAGGTCGCCCTCGGATGCGTTCTCAAAAGCATAGCGCACAGCCACAGGATGGGGAACCTTGTCACTCTTCACCATCACCTTACTGCGTGATATCCAGGCTTTGGCCGGATAGAACACCTTGTCCTCACCTGCAAGCTGGAATTGCTTTGACTCGAAGGAATGTTTGCCGGCTATCCATTCGGGAGCGCGGTCGAATGACACGACAACGGTATCGCCCTGCACTTCCATGGACTTATAGACCGGACTTTCGCAGGCAACACCTTTCATGCCGTATGTCTTTGCAAGCGCGAGAAGCGCGAGACGCTCTCCGGGAGTTCTCTTGTCGGAAGGATGGATGCCCTCAGCCCATCCGGCATCCATAAGAACTGCCATCCCGGTATTCGGCACCATATTCTCAACCTTAGCCTGAGCTTCGCGCAGATATGCAGAATTGATTATCTCCTTACCCGGTTCGGTGATGATAGCATAATCGTATGGAGCGATCTGGCAATAATAGAAGGGGAAATCACCCTGTTTCCATAAGCCACGCCAGCCGTTTATCATGGTGGAGAACATATTGGCATAACTGTGCGCACGGTTCCAGTTATCCTCACCCTGATACCATATCACGCCCTGTATGGCAAGCCCTACAAGCGGATTCAGCATACCTTTGTAAAGGACGCTCGGTGTACGGTTTTTCGACGGTATATCGCCACCGACAGCCGGTATATTGGCAGCGGCCTCGGGAAAAGCAGCAAGCATCTCGTCGGTCATCCATGCCTCACAGGCCGACCCACCCCATGCAACGACGATAAGGCCGACAGGGACATCAAGCATCTGCTCTATGCGACGGCCGAAGAAATAGGCGGTGGCACTGAAATTCCTGACAGACTCGGGACTTGCCTCAGCCCAATTGCCGGTTACATCATCGACCGGAACAGTGGACGAATTGCGTTTCACCGTGAACAGGCGTATATCCGGATTGCGGCTCTCAAGAATAGCCATGTTCGCACCATCGACAGGCTGATTCTTGAAACCTTTCATAGGCATCTCCATATTGCTCTGACCCGAGCAGAGCCAGACCTCACCGAGCATGACGTTGGAGAGAATGACGGGAGTGCCGTCGCTCACAGTCAGTTTGTAGGGGCCGCCGGCCTCGGGCGTCGGGAAGGATATGTTCCACTTACCATCCTTTCCACACTTGGTGTCATACTTGTCAGAGGTCCATCCGGGAGCGACAGTGACTGTCGAGCCAGGAGTGGCTGTGCCCCACATACGGGCATCCGTCTGCTGCTGGAGCACCATATTGTCAGAGAAAAATGCAGGCATCTTCACTTCGGCACCGGCAGAAAATCCCACCAGCGCAAGAGCCGCAAAAATTCCAATACTATTTACAAACTTTTTCATTGTTTCAATGGTCATTTAGATTCTATCGTGAGTGTTGGTGTTTCAAGCAATCCGGCAGGCAGAAGAGTCTTGTCGGAACGACGGTATTTACCATTTGTCCATATACCGTCAAACGGAGCCTTGTCCTGATCCGCACCGAGAAGCGCGTTGGCCCAGGTATTTGTCACCTCGATCTCAAGCTCATTCCTACCTTTCTTTATCGCATCGGTTACATCAAGCCTGTACGGAGCAGTCCATACTATTCCGCAGTCCTTGCCGTTGAGACGCACGGTGGCCACATCATGCAGTCCGTCCAGATTGATGAATACCTTGCTGCCTTTCTCTATACGCGGAGCCTTGAACGCTGTGGTGTAGACAGCCGTTCCGGAATAGTATCTTAGGGTCTCATTTTCTGATCCGGACCAATCAAACAGTTCTCCGGTCAAGACCTCCTCGCCTGTTGTCAGGAACTTCACTTTCCATTTGTCCGGATTAAGGGCAATATCCTTAGTCTTGACGACGGGAGCATTGCCGGATTTGGCATCCGTGGGAGTACGGAACACCACAAACGCCGACTGGGCCGGGGCAAGCGACATACTTACATCCGTGCGTCCACCGTCACTCTTCCATGTGAGACTGCTGTCGATCGTCCCGTCAGCGGGATCCCACAATTCGGGGACACGTCCGGCCACCCTGAACGATGCGGTGAAATCACGCGGAGTCTCCTCCTGATTTGATATGAAATATATATCCACATCGTCATCATCGCTCCGACGGTGTGTCCAAGCCACATTCTCAGGCACCACGACATCCCTCTCGAGACCATAGACCGAGAAATCATCCGATGTATAAGGCAATGCAGGGACAACAACTCCGGCCTTGACCAGTTCACCTACCTTGCCACGAACTTCAGGACTGAGAGTGGTATCCGGCATCAACTGGCTTGCGAGAGGAAGTACAAGAATCCTGTAAGAAGCTCCACCGGGAAGTACCATACGGCCATCCTCGGCCTTGGCAAGACGCAAAAGAGCATCTTTGTTCATAGAATCATAATTGTATCCGCGCAAAGGATTTATCCATTTCTCCGGATCAGCCATATTTGCGGTATGCGTCACACCGACGGGCTTCACTCTGAGAGGCTGACCCTCATTTGCCATCCTCACCTTCTCCGATTCCACCCTCTCCTCGCCGAATATACCCGGGAGCGAGCCGACCAGACGGTCAGGCAGAACGGCACGACGGGGAAGTTCCTCGCCGGTGAATACTGCTATGTCAACAACAGGCCTGCCGTACTGGAGCAGAGCCTGACAGCGGCGCATATAATCGGTCAATCCCTTTCCTCCGTCGTGATACCAGGTATTGTCACGCTGGAAGAACAATCCGATACCATCGAGTGTCATACCCGGCTTCTTATCGAGCCAAGGATTGTGAGCGTTGACATGATAGAATATACGGTTGATACCAAGTGCGTAGTTACGGTCAAGTAGAGTCTTGATCGATGCCGGAGTCTCGTCCCATGTGCCTCTCAACTCCGTGAAACCTTCGGCCTGCACTATGTTTTTACCGTATATGTGCGCACCATGAATGGCATCAAGCATATCATTAGGCTTGTCGTGTGTGGGGCTGTCAAGCCAAAATTCACCCATCGGAAGATCCACTTTCTGATAATGCATCATACCGTCACTTACCATCGTGGGAGACACACATTCAGCCGAGAACTGGACATCATATTCCTTTGCCTTTTCAGCAAGAACTGTATAGAACACGTCAACCACAAGTTCGGCCATGGTCTGACGGACATCCCTGAGCACCCTCTCGGACGTCCCGGCATCAACCACAGGAATTCCGGCGTATAGCGGAAGGTATGGCATGAGATCATAGCCACGGCGAGCCTTAAATTCCTCGGCAAAATTGTCGCTCCAATTCTGGCTGCCACACTCCCAGCTATCGACGTGCATATATTTGAGAACCCGGTGGGCAAGTTCGGGATCCACCTCTCTGAACACACGCCCATACCAGTTGTCAAACTGTTTGGTCATTGCAGCCACACTGAATTTGTCGGCCTCAAGACCCTTTCCGGCTCCACCGGTGGCATTTGTATGTCCGTTGGGGGTGGATCCGAGGCGTATGATACGCCATTCGCCGGAAGGAAGTGAGGTTGTCAGCCGGTCATCCTTGACCGACGGAGTGAGATCGATTATATCGTCAAGCTGTACTGACAATTCGGGTGTTACCTCAGTAGAGTCAGTGGGAAGCGCCACACGCCATACCCTGCCGGACTTACCTTCCCAATGGTTCACTTTCGGCTCACTGCTGAGGATTATGTCGTCGATTCTCAGACCTGGTTTCCATTTGGCATTATCGAGATCCTCACTACCTGGCTCACTACCTTCGGGTGTCCAGTAGAACCGGAAGTATCTGGCTGTAGTCTCAGGCAGCGAATGAGTATTGTTCTCATCATAATTCTGCCATCCGTGGCGTGCCGGAGTGAGGGTCTTGACCTCGCGGAAAGTATCACCGTCGTCACTTGCCATCACCTTCAGACGGTTGGACTGATAACTATTGCCTTTTCTGACAATCTCGACACTTCTGACAGTGACAGGTCCGGAATATTCAAACTGCACCCAACACGGGACAGAGGAGCGGATCACTCCAAGGGAATCGACCGACACACCCTTACCCTGAGGCACGTCCGCAACAGTGTTGCCCGACGTGATCCTCACGGGGCGGTCAAGCTTTTTCCATCGGGCCGGGACAGCATATACAGCTATATCATTGTAATAGTCCACGATGGTCTCGGGTCTCGGAAGTACAAGGCCGTCTATATCACCGCCATGAATCACAGTATCTGCAATCACTACTTTCCGCATGGCTTCCTGAGGCTCAATCCACGGGCCACCCGCGAGGGCGAAACCGTCGCAGATGTGCATACCGAGTTTCAGACCGAGGCTATCGGCTATCTCCATACTCCGTCCCACAAGTCTCCACCACTCGGGCGAAAGCTGCTGAGCCTTGCCTTCATACTGAGGGCCTTCGACATCGGACTTGATAGGCATCAGATACGTGCCTCCGAGTCCCACATCCTTCATGGCCTCCAAGTCAGCCTTAATGCCCTCCTCCGAGACAGCACCGAACATCCAGTACCAGAATGACCACGGGCGAGCCTCGAACGACGGGTCAAGAAATGATTGCTCAAGCGACGGCGCAGCCGACACCCCGAGAGCGACAGCCGCCAATGCGGCCAGTATCTTATCGCGGACAGTCATCTATCATTCAAATTTAAGACCTACACGACCTTTATATTGTCCGGACACCCACTTGGGCTGCGAGGAAGGTCCTATAAGATCGGTGGTGTTCACCTTGTTGCGTACCGGCGGGATCACCTCCATAATGGATATGCCGGTCTTGGGAAGTTCATAGAGGATATGGTCACGGCCATCGCGTGGCTCATAGACACCGACGTAGCTTCCGGGGGTCTCGTTGAGGATGCTCACCGTACCGTCCTGAGTCTTTATATCCATCCAGTCGACATTGGCGAAATAACCCTTGAACTCAGGATAGTCGAAACTCTCGGCCGGAATGGGATCGTTGTAGTCATTCTCCCATACGCCATACTGCGGACCGTGGAGACGGTTCTGCCATACACGATATGGACCGTCGCCTACCCAACGCTTGCTGATCACCTTCTCCTCCGGGAAGTCGAACTTGACACCCATCAGATCCACAACTCCATTGAAGTTATAGTCGAAGTCGAGCGTCGAACTTCCGTCGGGAGCAATGGTCCATACAGCCTCGTCGAAGTTTCCAAGCTTATAGCCGGCTGTCACCACGAGGTTGTTTCCATCCTCCTTGACCGTAAGGCCGGTAAACTTACCCTGATCGGCAAACTCGGTGTACTGAGTCTTCTTTTTCTCAGCCTGAGGATCGTCATGGTTGTAGAAACCATCCATAGAGCGGTCAGAACGCTTGGCGACAACGACCTTGGGACCATCCGTGAGAGCTATGTGACGGCCATTGACATCCACGCCCTTGAGCTGACCATCTTTCTTGGAGAAGTGATAGGTGCGCCCGTTGGCATTAACCGTAAGTTCGCTGTCATTTTCCTTATAAGTGGGAGTGGCTCCGGATACGGCAGCTTTCGCAGTCCCGGATACACCCTGTATCTTATCGGACCATGTGAAGAGATCTCTGCCATGATTGTCGGTCACGGTCAGTTCGAGAGCATCCGCTCCGGCTTTGAGCGCGGGAATCTTAACCTCACCTGACTCACCGGGCTTGATATCGCCGAATTTCACCTTGCCCTGAGCTATCACCTTTGCATCGGCTTTTGAACCGGCAGCCGGCATGGAGAGCTGGCGCCAGGTAAGTGAGCAGTCCTTGAGATTGGTGAAGTCATAACGGTTCTCCACCTGCAGTGTGCCGTCGAAATCAGCCGGTATCTCCTTGTTCATTATCTGAATCGGATTCCATACTTCCTTAACGGTCCAGTAGCTGCCTTCCTTCTCGTGGTGCGGACCCACGATACCGTCAGCACCATAATTGCCACAGTTGTCAATGAATCCACCCATATCGACGCGCTTCACTCCCTCGTCGGCGAGCACCCAGAGGAAACCTCCGGCACACCGGGGATGATTGCGCATCATCTCCCAGTAGTCATACAGTCCGGCTCCATGTCCGCCATCATAGAGACCATGGAGGAACTCAGTGGGCATGAAAATTTCGGGCTTTCGCATATAGTCCTGACTCTCACCGTATGAGCGGTAGTGCATTGTCTCAAATCCACCGAAATTGCCCTGCGGATGGAGCACCGGACGCTTCTGCAGGAAGTCATGTTTGGGGAATTCATCGTTAAGCTCGTCATTCCAGCCCTTCTCATTACCATTGCTCCACCAGATAATCGACGGATGGTTGAGATCACGCTCCACCATCTCTTTGACAAGTTTCTGGCCATTTACAGTGTCATGCTTGCCATGCCATCCGGTCAGCTCACTCATCACATAGAGACCGAGGGAGTCGCATATCTCATAGAATTCCGGATCAGCGGGATAGTGGGAGAGGCGGACAGCGTTCATGTTCATGGACTTTATCAACTCCACATCCTCAAGATTCTTGGCATAGCTCAGTGTACGGCCGGTCTCGGGGCGGAAACTGTGACGGTTGACACCACGGATATTCACTTTCTTACCGTTGATGTAGAGGCCGTCGCTCTCACGCACCTCGATGGTGCGGAAACCGAATTTCTTGTTCTCCTTGTGGAGCACCTTGCCGTCAGCATCCGAAAGGGTGAACTCCGCGCGATACAGATTGGGGGTCTCGGCGGTCCACTGGGCGGGATTGTTGACCTTCAGTTCGATATTACCCTCACCGGCACCCTTGCGTATCGGGGAAACGCTCTCACCAACTTTCTTACCGTCCTTATCGTATATGACAGTGGTGATCTTTCCACCTTCCACGGGCATATTGAGTGTCGCGACAGCTCTGAATGATCCATCATGCTTTGCATCAAGCACGATATGCTTCATATTGAGAGCCGGACGAGCCTGCATGAATACCGGGCGGAAGATACCTCCGAAATTCCAGTAGTCTGCACGCCGTTCGGCAAGATTCACACCTGCATTCTCGCTTTCCTTGGCCACCGTCACCTCGATACGGTTCTTCTTATCCGGGCCAAAAAACACACGGTCACTGACATCATAAATGAAGCGATAAAATCCTCCCTGATGCTTTGAGCCGGCCTTACGGCCGTTGATCTGTACATAAGTATCGGTCATCGCACCGTCAAACACCAGTTCGATCTGCTTTCCACGCCATTCCTCCGGGAGTTCAAACTCGTACTTGTAAGTACCTACCTCATCAGCCACGCCCTCGGGGAAAGCCTTGCCATAGAATTTCATTCCGTACTGGTAGGTGCCGAAACCCTGAAGTTCCCAGCATGAGGGAACCCCAATCTTGGTCCACTTACCGGAATTGTTGCCATCGGATACTTTGAAATCCCACTCCACCATGTCGTCACTGCCTGTTCCGGACAGGTATTGCCGCTCGGTGTTGACGGACTCTGCCAGCATGGACAGCCCCATGAACGCAGACAGGATCGTAATAACTGTTTTTTTCATTATATAGTATAGATTTAATTTTTTTTACTTTACAGGTGTGATTCTCAGATTAAGGGAATGGACACCGGGGGTGATGGTATATTTCTTCAAAACGCCCGGGCCGCAACTGCTGTTGCCAAGGCCAAGGACTGCCGCATCAATGTTGAGATAGACATTACCGCTGTCGCGAAGATCCACATCGTGGGTCTTGGAGGCTATCTCAGATGCCGAATACGGGAGCGCGGACGCAGAGAACAGACTGCCTGTTGTGGAGATCATCACACCCTTGCCGGTGCTATCGAGCAGACTGACTTCAGCCACGGCCTCATGATTGCCGGAATCCTGCGGGCGCGGGAAATGAGTGTACTGGCTGCCGACACTGCCACGCCACCGCCCTATCGAGGCGGCTTCATGGCGATCGGGATAGTTCTCCATAGGCCCGTATCCATACCAGTCAAACACATCATATTTCCTCCCGGCCACGAATGTCATACCGAGACGGGGAAGGTCGGGAAGACTGCCTTCCCTCGTATATGTCTGGTCGAGATCTATGGTACCGTCACCATAGACCGTATATCTACTGTCGACCGTGATGGATCCGGCAGCATATATGTACTTTTGGACAGACAACACCTCAACCTTTCCGGCTTCAATCTGCTTATACTCCAATGAAACGAGCTTCACCTCGGGCGAGTCAATCCGGTTATTGCTCCAGTCCTTTGCAAGCCAGTTGCCGAAGCTTCTGTCATTGTCGGTGGGCGCACGGAAAGCCTGGAAATATGATCCGGTGAAAATCCTGTTGTTTCTGTAAGTCAGGTTGTCAAGGTTTCCTGTCTGTCTGTCCCATGCCACGACAGAACCGGACATGGAGAGAGTCAGAGCGGAAGCCGTCTCGGAGACGGAGATCTTGCCCGAAGGTCTTGCATCTCGACGCACTTCGGCAAGCATATTGTCAGCAAGCGTGAGTTGACGGCTCACGATCTCATGGCCGGCCTTAGCCCAGAGGGCGTCATTCTTCAAACGAACCGATACGTTCAATCGGAAATCCCGATCCGCAGGAGCTTTACCTACATTAACCGTCACGGTTCCCGTTTCACCCGGAGCAAGGTCAGGCAACGCCAAAACAACAGGCTTGCCGGGCTTACCGGACACTACCGGAGTGTACGAGCAGGTATAGCCTGACAGATCGATGTGATGATTACGGTTGATAAACTCAATCACAGCCATGCCGGTGGATGGATCGTAAGATTTAAGAGTTATTGCCACCGGGGCATAGACGGTCTTGACCTCGTCGTACTTAGGGTTCAGAGACCGATCGGCAAACACAACACCATTCAAGCAGAACGCCTTGAGGTTTGGCTTGTCACCAAAATCACCTCCGTATGATATCTGGACAGAACCGTCGGGGCGGATCTTGTAGAGTCCCTGGTCAACCCAATCCCATATAAAACCTCCGGCCATACGCGGATGGCTGTAGATCTCATCCCAATATTCGCGGAAATTACCCATTGCGTTGCCCATGGCGTGGGCATATTCGCTTGTGATGACAGGGCGATTATCATTGTCACGGCGTGCGATGGACAAAAGTCTTTCCCACCGGGCATTTTCGGCTCTCTCCTCATCGGCACCCTCCTGGATTCCTGGATTGAGATATTCGTCCTGAGTGCGAGTATAGAAGCGGCCTATTAAATCAACAGTCGCGGGATCCGGATCGCCATCGACGCCTTGAGCGCCTTCATAATGGACAGGCCGGGTGGGATCAAAGTCATGAAGCCACGCTGAGATCGCAGCAAAGTTAGGGCCGTAGCCACTCTCATTTCCCATGCTCCACACTATCACGCTCGGATGATTCTTGTCGCGCTCGGCCATACGGATAGCTCTGTCAAGAAACGCAGCGTTCCAGTCAGGTGTACTTGCAAGAGTGCCACGCAGACCGTGTTCCTCTATATTTGCCTCATCCATCACATACAATCCAAGGGAGTCACATAGCTCATACCATCTCTGATTATTCGGATAATGGCTCGTGCGGACAGCATTGATGTTGGCCCGCTTCATAAGCATAATATCCTTGATCATCAAAGAGTCAGACATAACGCGAGCCGTGCGGGGATCATGTTCGACACGGTTCACGCCACGGAACCGTATGGGATTACCATTCACAAGGACCTGTCCATCACGGATCTCCACACTGCGGAAACCGAAACGAGAGGAAACTCTCTCGACAACCTTGCCGGAAGCATCACACAATTCCAAACTCAGGTCATAGAGATAAGGAGTCTCGGCAGTCCATCGCTCAGGCATACGGAACACGTGTGTGATACGTCCGAGCTTACGGGGACCGCGCTGCGGATACCACTTGTTCATCACGGCAGCCTTATGGTCAAGATCAAGAATGTCGTTGATCACAACCGCTGTGTCAAAAAGCACTTTGGAACCGTCACTGACAGACACTTTCAACTTATAGTCATCACCACGCTCACCGTTGTAGACAGAGAAAAGCGGATCTACCTGAAGCAGAAAATCCTTATAGTCATTTTCCGGGATGGTGCGAATAGTGAAATCGCGGAGACGCACATCCGGGGTGTGAAAAACGGTGACATCACGCTGTATGCCGCCAAAACGCCAGGTATCCTGATCCTCGAGATAGGAACCATCGGAATATTTGTATGCCTCTACGGCTATGATATTGTCGCCTTTTTTTATATAAGGAGTGATATTGAACTCGGATACCTCCGTGCTTCCCTGCGAATATCCCACTTTCTCACCGTTTATCCATACATAAAAAGCACTCATCACACCGTCGAAACGCAGGAATGTCTGACCATTACCGACCCATGAATCCGGCAGACGGAACTCGCGGCGATACTGCCCGGTGGGATTACGCTCTACAAATGTCGTATAGTTCTCCTTAGGAATGTCGGTGACATACGGTGGATTTATCTTGAATGTATATCCGGAAGATGCATAAATAGGTGTGCCGTATCCGTTCACTTCCCATACTCCCGGAACCTTAAAATTATCCCAGGAAGAGACGTTGAACTCAGGAGATTCGAATCCCGCAATGCTGCCCTCCGGAGTAGGCGACCAGTGGAACTTCCAGTCTCCATTGAGCGAGATTGAACGATCACCCTTAACATCACCGAACGGGATGAAGGCCGAACGCGCCGGCTCGCGATTGACTCCGAGTACGTGGTGGTTCTCCCAGTCATGTGCAGGACGAGTCCGCGCTACGGCCGGGACAGAAGAGATGATTATAGCAGCGATTAACAGCTTTGGATTCATTATGTTCTATATTTACTGTATTTCCAGGGCATCGAAGGCCACCCCTTTCAGATCCGGAGCCGAGATGACTACCTTATATGTTCCGGCGTTGATATAACTACCGGTGGTGGTGCTCAGCATACGCCATTTTTCAGGAGTATCGGGAAGATTGAGAGTATCATCCTTGAGCACTGCTCCATTAGGAGCGATAATTTTCAGATTGACCGGTAAAGCCGACTTATTAAGGTTCATGAACTTGAAACGAAGGGCATAGACCTGTGCGAGACCGGTGGAGATCGTCCATTCTATGCTTCCCTTGCCATCAAAGAACACGCCATTCTGCTTTCTGTATTCTTTGACTGAGAATTTTCCGGAAAGTTTAGCGTCCTCCGCCTGATATTCCACCGCTGCACGTGCATTTTCGTCCTTAGGAAGAAGATCGGCAGGCATTTTCGCCATCACATCCTTATCAGCGGCAGCCCAATTGAATGTGGCGGCAGCCGGTGACGACACTTTTGCATCCTTGTCAAGAGTTGCGACGGCTATGGCCGATATGACAGCCTGTCCGGCCTTGACCTCCGGGAAGCTGATGGTGATAAATCCATCCTCTGCCCGGCAATTGACCACTTTCTTCAGGATCTTGTCGTGACCGGCCTCTGCCCAGATGTCGAGGTCATCAATTACTGTCTCTCCATTCAGAGCGACATCAAAAATACGCAAGCCTTCGCAATCGGTTCCTTCACCTCCGCCCGTACCATGCCATGGCTCTATGAAGTAAAGCTCCACCCGATAGTCGCCAGGAGCCGGGACGGGAAGCCGGTAGTACAGTTTATGTCGGCCGAAGCGGAACGTCTGCGCAAGTTTCCAGTCGTTGGTGCCGGAAATAGGATCATATGTCACGCGCTGGCTTGCAAGATATGGCGACAGGCCTTCAAAATCCTGCGACCATGAGCGCGACACTGTGGTATCATCCGCCTGCCAGAGCTGTCCAAACTCATCACTATACTCATCCCCGCCGCAATTGATGCGATACAGATAGTTGTAGTCCGCATCGCCCTTCAGCGTGGTAGATCCGGGTGACAGCAAACCGTCGAATCCGGGAGCTTTGGGAAGATTGTCAAGAATGATCAGATCTTCGGCAACCTTCCGGCCTCCGTAGAAGCCTTCGGCACGCAACACATTGCAGTCAACCGGCACATTATTCCATTCAAAATGAGTGCCGATCCGACCTTTTACCTTCGTCCCCAAAGAATTACTGTCATTGGCGGCATTGAAAAGCCGGACTGAATCACAGTTGCTGTAGACCCTTATGTCTGCCTCGCGGGGAGCATCAAACCTGTCGGGCCACGTGTGGGATGCTATATAGACAAAAGGATCACTCTTGGGGGATGTGTAGTTGCCCTTATACATATAATACACGTCGGTAGGCTCCTCCCACGGGGTGACAAGCCCCTTATAGTTGAACGGACCGACCTTGTCGATCATCCTGTACGCTTCGTCGGGCTGACGGCGGCCGGGATTGTCATGGCTGCTGTATATCCACTGGTAATGTCCGCAGACACTGTCGGCAGCCTCCTCAGCAAGTCTGACCTTAGTCTCCATGAGATCACACATACGCTCCTCAGTCCAAGGCCCGTTGGGATCGAAAGCAGACGGCTCCGAATGGAATCCGACAGACCGCCACGCACCATACTCGCCATTGAGCAACTGGTTGGAACCGGATAGTTCCTTGCCGTAGTCATACACATTGCCACCGTAGGTTCCGCTCCAATTCTGGATCACGTTCCAGTCTGTTCCCTCACCGCCGTTGCAGGTGGTGATGACGCGCATATTACGGGCCATGGGATCCATCTCGCGGATTATCTCCGCACATTCGGCAGCGAAATCGCGGGGCAGAGTACTTTCATTCTGCAATCCCCACATCACAACCGACGGGGAATTGCGGCGCTCTTTCACCCATTGACGCAGCAACGTCTTGAAATTCTCACGGAACTCAGGAGTATCATACCATATATGGGCCGAGAACTGTGGCCAGAACAGAATACCCTCTTTGTCCCAAGCCTCCTGATAGCGGAGATTGTGGGGCTGATGGGCATCACGGACGGAATTGAATCCGGCGTTTTTGATCTGCTTTACCCTTGAAGCAACCTGCTCGTCACTGAAAGCATGGGAGGCTCCGAACTGGTGTTCATATTCGCACACTCCGTTGATGAATAACGGTCTACCGTTATGGTAGAATCTGCCGTCGCCATCATTGCGCTTCACCGGCCACGAATAGGTGCTTATACCGTATGGTGTCGATACTTCCTCGGTGGTTTTACCGGATCGCTTTATCATTGTCGACAATTTGTAGAGATACGGATCATCCGGACTCCACAAATGAGGATCATCGATGGCCGACGACTGGGATATGACCTTTGTCTCTCCGGGATTGAGAGTCACCATCTCTGTCAGACGGAATATTTGCCGACCATCAGCATTGGCGAATTTATTTACAAGATCAAACTCTGCAGTCTCCGACGAATAGTTCTTCAGTTCCGTCTCAACGTATACGGAATCAGCCTTATCACTGTTCCACACATGAACACCGAAAGGTTCGACACGCACCTCATCAGTCACCTCAAGCGTGACCGGGCGGTAGATGCCGAGAGGTTGCGATCCTTCGCTGAATCCCCACTCCGACGAACAGCCCCCGCACACCCAAGGCATATCAGCTATCATCTCCGGATGCTCAGCCTTGACTTCAAGAGTGTTCTTGCCGTCAAAATTAAGGACATCCGTCACATCAAATGTGATCGATGTACGACCTGATGGATGTCTGCCGAGATCATGCCCATTCAATGTGACGGTAGCATAGGTACCAACGCCCTCGAAATTGATGAAATAACGCTTTCCGGCGACACGTGATGCCATATCAAAAGTCTTGACGTATTCCGCCGTATCATGAAGGTTTCCGTGCGTGAGCTGACGGTATCCGTAGTAGTCATCCCAATTGTGAGGAAGATCGACATCAAGCACCTCGTCACTCTTGTCAGAACGCCATGTCTGCCATCCTGGGTTGAGATTGACAACCGACCGGCGACCTGTGGCCGGACGTTCCGGGAAACGGACGGCCGAACGTCCCATCGGCTTACTGGTCGCGACAGCTATTCCACGCTGCTCGGCATTGTTGACCGCACAATAGAAATGGTAGACAACACCGTCATGCTTTACCAGATAACTCTTATGGGCGAACATCTCGTCATATTGCTTGGTGGGATAGATCAGATCCTCACCTTCCCAATCAGCCCAGTTTACCAGATCATAGCTGCAAGCAAATGTGTTGAATGCCTTGTAAGGGCGCGAAGGATTAAACGCGGAGAAATAGAACATTACGTATAGATCACCCATCTTCACAATCTGTGCATCACCCGTGATTGTTCCCTGAGCCTCATGCGTGAATACCGGATTCCCGTCATAACGACGCCACTTCACCATATCACGGGACAGAGCTATACCGATACGCTCGCCCTTTATACCGGTCTCCGGATTGATTCCGCCGGCATTGTAGTACATAACGAACGGCTCGCCGAGAGTCTTCGCTTCGTCCTTATAAACAGTGCTCTTATACTGCGTCAGCGCCTCCCACCACTGTGTGTCCTTGTCATTGATGGAGAGTATGGGATGATCGAGGGTGTTCCAGTCATGAGCGGTGCCGGGATTACCCTTGGTCCATGCAAGGCCTATATATAGGGGGGCATTCACCGCCTCATAACCGGTGCCCTCTCCTCCTATATACGTCATATAGTATTTACCTTTATAATCACCTATGGCATAGCTGCCATCCCAAGTCCAGTCTATGAGCGAGGGAAAACCGCCACGCTGATTGCGATCCCATCCGGTATCTGCATAGGAAAGTACACGTCCGAGCGTGGTCCATTCAAGCAGATTGTCGCTCTGCGCTATCCACGTCTCATATCCACGACCGTCCTGTCCGGAACGTCCGTTGTAGACGACATATGTCATATACCATTTGTCGTCCACCCGGAAAACTGTCGGACAATCAATCTTGTGATTGTTGTCAGAAGGTGCAACCACAAGCCCGTATTTATATGGTGTACGGGACTCTTGATAAACCTCTGCCATACGCTCCTGGCTCACCTGACGCTGGGCGTGGATTCCGGTTACAGCCAGTATAGAAATGGCAAACGATAGAAACAGTCGTTTCATGTGCTATGTTAGATAGTCTTGTTAGAATCAATGATTTAATAGAAGAGCCAGTCCATTGCTTCCTCCGTACCGGCAAGAGCTGCATTCCGGGCCTTGATGTCATCGGAAGTAAATCCGAGGACAAGAGTATAGCCCCTGGGGAGAAGCAACGAATGTTCACCAGGACCGAAACTATAGGAATGGACATTAGCAAGCGGCATCTTGTCAAGATGGATCGCGTTGGTCAGAAGAGGTTCGGCCTGGCCATACTCGTTGGCGGAAGCATCTGTCTCGAGCTTGGGGGCCTTGGCATATTTTTTCTGGTCATCCTTAAAGTAGCCCACGAGAAGCTTGACAGGTTCCTTGCACACGAAGTCGATCCTGGTACCCTCCTTGCGCTGGAGATCACCATTGACAACAAACGCGTCCAGACCTTCAAGTTCAGGAGCGACAGCCTCGACAACTGCTCCGGGCATATTCTCAAGGAGCATAGCGCCCTTGGTCAGCTTCACCCGCTTATGATTTCCTTTCACTGTGACATCGGCCGGAGCAGCAGCCCGGATTTGCTCAATCTCTCCGGCATACTTGCCGGCTTCCTTATCCTTGAGCATCGCGATATTATTTTTGAAATTATCAAGCTCCTGCTGATAGTGGACATATAGTTCAGCCCATGTCTTGTTCTTACCGCCATCTCCAGCGATAGGAATACGCCGCATGGTGGTCTGCATACTGTTGGCATAAAGATATGTGCCCTTTGTGCGATCCACGAGCTGCTTATAATAATCAAGGCTCTCCTCGAGCAGAGGCACGGCAGCTTCAAGGTGTTTTATATCTTTAGTATACTGATAGTTGAGCACCTCCTGCGCAGCCTTGACTTTACGATTGAAGAAATAGGCGAACAATCTGTAACAGTGCATATCATTGGACACACGCTCAAACTCGTCACTGTTGGCCTTGACCTTTCCAACACTCTCTATTGCCTCCACAGCCTTGTCGCCGTGAGCCACACATTGTGCAATAATGTCGAGAGGCAATTCTCCGACATGGGGTTGGCCATTGAATTCCTTCTCCACATACTCAATGAGTTTCTCTCCCTCCGGTCCACAGCTTTCATAGAAACCGGGATAGATAGTGTACTTGTACGGATTGACAAGTTGACTCATGAACATACCGAGGAGAAGCGTCTGCCTGTTGCCCTCTGTAATACCAAAGCGGCGGAGAAGTTTTGGTGCGATCTCTCCGGACTCTTCAAAAGCTGTGCGGATAAGCTCACCTTTCTCGTCGGAAAGTCCGTAAGTGCGGGCAAAACGATGATTCCAGTATTTGATCTCATCATTGCGGTCACGTCGGCAATTCCACGCGTAACGTCCCCAGCCCTCATACCAGAGACTGTCGCGTACAAGCTGCAGCTCGCGGCCTCCGGGTATACTGTCGGCAGAGTAAGGCCAATCCCAGTAGGAAGCCTGGGGATAGAGATGCAAGGCGTTAGCGCCATGGATATCATGCATAGCCTGCACAGCCTTCTGAGTGAAATCGGGCGAACTCCAGCGGAAAGGCTCAAGGTTGGCGAGGATATGCACATTGCTTATATGCACACTTCCAAGCGCGCTGAGGTCACGGTGGATCTGTGTCCACGGGCCACGAGGCTCGTAAGTGGTGAGAGATTCCCCGTTATATTTATGCATTGTATAAAGATTCTTGTAGAGTGGTAGCGCGGCATCCATCACAGCCTTGCAATCGGTGTCATGGGCACGGAGAAGCAAAGGAGGCTCATCCGTGCGTCCGAGTTTCGACAGTCCGTCCTTAACACCCGGAATAATGGTCTCCGTAAACCACTTCACATCATCATCGTATGTATCCATAGCCTCACCAAGGCATACCAGCAGACCAACATTTGGATATTTCTCAATGAACGCAGCCACACTTTTGCGGGTATAGTCGCTGAGCAGAGGTGTGATGGGGCGGTTGCGATCCTGGGTCTTGATGCCGTAATGCTCGGCGAAAGGTTTTGAGACAATAATGTTGTAGAACATCTGGATCACGAAGATGCCACGCTTGTCGGCTTCCTGCGTAAGAAACGAGTACATATCCTCGTTCATCTTGAATGTCTCATCATCGACCTCCACGGCAAAAGGATAGTCCTCAAGCTTGACAAGAGAGGCAAACGGATGGCCGTTCCAGAGATAAAGTGAGTTCATCCTGTTCTCGACAAGCATATCGAGATACTTTATCCAAAGCTCCTTATCGTAGAACCAAGGGAAATTCTCTGGGGTGTAAGGGTACTCATACACAGCACGTCCTTCAAGAAGATATGGCTTCTGAACGCCCACACAGGCACCGCGAAGCACCATTTCCGGGGAGTCCTTGAACTCTGAAGGCAGACTGTCGAGATTTCCGTCAGTCCTAACGCGGTCTATAAGCTCACGGCAACCATATATCACTCCGGAGCCATCATTGCCGACGACAGTGATCTCATTACCGCTGCGGGTTATGGTGAAACCCTCTTTTGGCCCGATGCTGTCCGGTGCCTGTGACAGTCTTATCACCATCACGTTCTCCTTGCCGTCCGCACGGTCGGCATCAATCACGTCATATCCGCAATCAGTGAGCGCCTCCTTGAGATGTCCGGCGGCAAACTCGACGCGATTGGACGCATCCTGAGGATATTCTATGACCACAACCTGACGATGGGAACAACTCCACACCACAAGTGAGAGCACACATACGGCCAAAGCCTTCAAAACACTGTTCATTGATATCAGATTTCCTTGTAATTAACTGTTATTTCATCCTTAGTGTCAATCCATAGCCGATAGCTCTTGTCGCCGATCTTCTCAAACGTACCATGAGAAGCCTTGGGCGTTTTTCCGGACTTGACATACAGATAACCTTCTCCTTCAGTGGCCTTGACCTTGATCTTAGTCTTATCCACAAAGAGCTTGATCTCCCCGCCGGGAGTTGGCACGGTGCCTTCCATCCATTTGAGGCCTCCGAGATCGGGAGCGATAGCAAATTCCTTATAGCCGGGTTTTACGGGACTGACACCAAGATAGTATTTACCTATAAGATATATAGGACTTGCCCCCCAGGCATGACACAGGCTCTTGCCATAGGGACGTCCGTACATGGCGAGATGCTGTGCGCCGCTGTCCTCCGGATTGTACTTCTCCCAGAATGAAGTGGCGCCCTCTTTGAGCATACCGCCCCAGTAGTCCTTCATCTCTCCGAGCACTCTGTCCTGCATCCCTTGTGCGCAAAGCGACTCAAGTTCATAGAAACGCATATAGGGAGTCGTGATAGCCGGAATCTCCGGATTGAGCATAACGTGTTTCATCACGGAATCCGTCGTAGCCTGGTCAAGGAAACCGAGATTTATGGCAAACATATTGGCAAATTTGTTGACCTGTTCACTCTGCTTGCCATTTTCTACATTGTGGACGAGAGCCTGCCGGCTATTGTCCCAGAAAGTCGGAATCAGTTTGTCGCGGAGCGACTTCTCGAGGTTGCCATATTTTTCAGCATCTTTCTTATCACCAAGCACATCCGCACAAAGCTTCATGGTCTCAAGACTCTTGCAGAAAAGAAGCTGCTCAAACGAAAGTGCGCCGGTCTTGCTCATGGGAAAATCGGCCCAGTCGACAAACACCCAGTCACCGGTCATGCCTTCCACCATACCGTCCTTGTTGGTGCGCGAGAGGACATAATCCATCAGAGTCTTCATCTTGGGATATATCTCCTTGATGAATGCCTCGTCGCCGGTGTAGAGATAATATTCATATATACCTATGAACCAATAGAATGTATAGTCCATGATGGTATTTATATGGGCTGTCACCGGATCCTTGCCCCGCAGCAGGCGCGTGGTGCGTTTCACCGCCGGACTGTCGAAGAAAAGATAATAATTCATCAGATAACTCTGCACGGCATCGCCGCTCCACACCCATCTGTCGCGTTTTATACCATCGATAAAGAACTCGCGGGTAGTCAGATGCATGGTATACGCACCTACATTCCATATATCATTGAGCAGAGGATCGCTGCACTTGAACGAGCCGCGATATTCCACCGGCGCATACTCGTAAAGCATGGCCACATCGCCTACGCTGACTCCCTGTTCGGGTCGGACGTAGACATACCGGAAGGCTTTCGTGTTGTCAAGAGTGTATTCGCCGCTGTTGTCCACCGATACATTCGTGGCAAGATCCACCACCTTGCCGTCGGCAAACCGGATTTTATCAAGCGTCTCGCAATAATCCGTATCAAGAGCCTCCTCCGGACTTTCACCATAATATATATTGACTGTACCATTGCCGGAGGTATTCTTCAGAACCACTCGCCCGAAAGTCTCCTTACCGAAATCGTAGAGTCGGCCACCGGGAATCTTCTCTTCGACAGACACATAGCCCATAGGCTCAAGATTCAGAGTGAACTGTGATGGGAGCTTTTCCGGATCATTGAAATTCCAGTAACCGGCATCAGCATACTCCGTTGCCGATGTGTCACTTGCCTTACCGCTCTCGTCGATCCACTCTTTATCCTCGTTTGTGACACGCCATGTAGGATCGCTGTTGACAGTCTTGCCCTTCACATATACAGCGGGTGGTGTAGCCTGATTCCACACCTTTATATTCAGATTGTGCTTTCCGGCAGGGAGCATGAACTTATGAGGTTCGCCAAACTGAAGTTTACCGTCAAACTTCACATTGTATTTACCCTCGGCATAAATCTCTATCTCCTCAGGTTCCGCAAGGTCTATCTGCTTGCTGAACTCAACAGTGACATAGTGGCTGTCAGACTTCCAGAACGGAGGAAAAAACGCGCCTCTCTCCGTGCGGTTGTTGTTCATCTTGTTGCCAAGCCATATCTCATAGTCGCCGGGATACCAGATCCATGTCTGCGCAGTGGCGGCAAGTCCGAGCGCGAGAGCACCGGCAGCGGCTGCCCATCTCTTATTCATAGTGGTGGATGTATTATTTGGATTTTAGATGTATGTATTCTTCTGTCAGGCCGGCTTTTGCCTTTATGGAATCGCTGACCATAGGTCCGTTGTTCTCCCATACGTTGCCGGGGCCGTTGGCATTCTTCAGGAATTTCTCGCCTTCGGTCCAGTTGTCCTTTACTGTTATGAAAGATGATCCCTCGTCAGTATAGAGATAGAACCAATGGTGGGGATCGTGGGCATAACCCGGTGAATATATGTCATAGACACAATTTTCAGTGATCCAGCTATGAGGTTGCGAACCGAGGGTGTATATGCCGGCCACATCATACATATGTTTGGCATAGTTGTGGATGAGATTTGCATGGACACGGTTGTTTCTCATACAGTTCACCGTGCGTGTCCAGCCCCATCCGAGGCTGATGCCGGAATATGACACATCGTTGATTTCGTTGTGCTCTATATTTATATCCCTGACATAACCTGCAGCGATACCGAGCGTCCCCCAGTCCTCGTTTGACACATTATTAATATAGTTGTTCTCGATAGTAAGTCCCGACACAAGTTCACGCCCGTCGGCAGGATCATACGGAAGGTGGGTCTCGAGAGCCATGGGGCTGAAGCTACCGGCAACGATGCCACTTCCGGCAATATCTGTAAAAAGGCATCCCCTGACGACTCCTCCTACCGTACCCCACTCATAGTCAAGGCCTGATGAGCCGAGACGGCGGAACGTGCAATCTATGAAGTCTATATCATCGGCACCTTTCACAACAACTGCGGCCTCTGGACGCCCGAGCCAGCCCTGATTGTCGAGTTTGTGGTTCTGATAACGGTCAATTGAAGGGCGCACCTTGTAACCATCGACCATATACATACCCGCCTGGAGGGGTACATGACCCTTTTCGGACGGACGCATCCATGTGGTGTATTCAAAGGTGATGTTTTCAAACCGTATATTCTCAACCGGACGGTCAAGGGTTCCCTCGACAAGCACGAGAGTCTCGACAGCGGGCACGATAGCTTCCTCGATTTTCTGCCCCGGGAGAGGATAATAATACAGTTTGCGGGTCCTTATATTGTGATACCACTCACCGGGACGGTCGAGGAGCGACATGGCATTGGTGAGGTAAAACGCTGAATTATGACCGTCGGTCGTCACCATTGGCCTTGGCCAAGGATGTTCGAACTGAATGCGACTTTCCGGATTGTGGAACCTGACGGCAGCACTGTCACCATGTATCTCCACGGACTTTATGCGCAGATTGGCCACACACCACATCTCATGGAGCACCATCTCGGCATCAGGAGAGCCGACGATTTTTTCAACAGATTTCGCAGGAACCCACAGGATCTCGTTCTTAGGGTCATTATTGATGATCCTGGCCATATCTTCAAAATCCTCCACATCTCTCGCGCGCACAGCCTTCGTCCCGTTGATCCAGAGTTGACGGAAATCAAGGGGACGTCCGTTGAACGACGGGACATCCGCAACCATGAGTTTACCTTGTTTTTTCCAACCGGTAATATTCACTCCGCCACTCAGACACGCCCCGCCGCCGGAAGTGATGACGGTAGGTGACGACGGCGTACCGCTGTCCTCTGGTCGGACAAATACCGGTTCATACAGATTATAGACACCATCGGCAAGATGTATGGTGATACCCTTGTCCGTTCCCTCGGCCTTGAGTCGACGCATCTCACGCGCCTGGCGCAAAGCTGAGGTAAGGGTGGCCTTCGGCGAGTTTTTCGAGCCGTCGTTTGCGTCATTACCGTCCGGAGAGACATATACGTCAGCCGCACTGCCTGCCAAAGTCGCCGCAAGCGTGGTCACTATGGTCAATATTGTTTTTTTCATGGTTCGGATACTTTGGTCTTATCGTGCGAGAGGGATCCAGACACTCATTTCAGCCTTGTCACGGTTGCCCCATGCGTAATAGGGTATAAGGGAGACCTTGACTTTCTTATCAGAACCGCCCACCTCTCGATAGAGCTTTCCGGTCCAGTCGCCACCATCGACGAGACGGGCCTCAGTGTCAAGAGCGACCATCTTGCTGCCCTCTATCTCTATTTCCCGGGTGGTAAACTGAGCATCAGCCGGTATGAGAACGTCGTCAATAGACTTTCCACCCTCAATATCGATGCTTTCAAGGCAGTACACGATAGGTCCACGTTTCACAGCCGTATGATTACGTGTTTCCTCGACAAGGGGATTGGATTCGAGGAGTTTTGTCTTCATTTCCATGTCGAACACAACCTTGTCACCGGCCTTCCACTGACGCTTCACAGGAATATAGCTGTCAGGTTTGACTGATATGTCGACAGGCTTTCCGTTGACCGAGAGAGTGGCCGCATCACACCATGACGGAACGCGGAGATTAAGCGTAAGCTCCTCTTTCTTCGGAACCTCGACCATCGTGAGTTCAACTTTTCCATCGTATGGATATCCGGTGTGCTGTGTCACGACAAGAGGACGCTTGTCCCCAAGAGAAGTGCGCAGTTCGCTGTCGCCGTATAGATTGCACCACAGAGCATCGTCGCTGACTGTGTACGCATAGTTCTGAGCCTCACATATAGTGCGCAGGGTATTGGGAGGACAGCAGAAACAACTTATATACTCCATGCGCTCCTTAGGCCAGCGTAGTGTGTAGGGAAGATCGTTGCTGATACGCAGAGGATTGGTATAGAAATACTTCTTTCCGTCAAGACTGACGCCGCTGAGGACACTGTTGTAAAGCGCGGTCTCCACAATGTCGGCATACTTCGCATCACCGGTTGACTCAAGCATACGCCAATTGAACAGCATATTGCCAATATTCGCACAGGTCTCGTTGTGGGCGGTGCTGTTGGGAAGCTGATACGGACGGCCATAGCTCTGATGCACTTTCTGTATGCTGTCAGGTTCATAGCAGGTACCGTCCGGCGACGTTCCGTCATAAAGGGCACCGCAAGCACCGGTGATATACATCTTGCGGTTCACTATGTCATCCCATATCGAGGTCAGATTCTTCATAAGCTGCTCCTCGCCGGTCTCGGCATAAAGATCAGCCACGCCGGCATAAAGATAGTTCGCACGGACGGCGTGTCCCATCGCATTATACTGATCACGGAACGGGATGCGGTCCTGATTGTCATCAGTACCGTTCTCCACAAGACCACGTATATTAATTAGGTTGTTCGCAAGGTCGAGGTAACGGGGATTTCCCGTTGCACGATACATCTCCACGACACCCATATAATGTGAAGGGCAGATGGCATTTCGTGCAAGCTCGGCCGATGCCGTCTCATAGAAACCACACAGGAAGTCAGTGGCCTTGATGGCGGCATCAAGAAGTGTACGCTTGCCGGTGGCACGGTAGTGGGTGATACCGGCCGTCATGAGATGACCGAGATTGTATGTCTCGAAGTTGAGACGGTTGGCAAACGCGCCTTTCTCGTCCTCACCACCCACCTTGGTACCTATGACAGTCTGCTCCTTGTGGTGAGCGTGGGTATCGACACCGCGATTCCGCTCGTCGATAATGACCGGAGTGTGGATATAACCATCCTCGCGCTGAGCCTTTACAACCTGGTCGATAAACTTATCCATGAGGGCATCGAGCTGCGGGTCTTTATTGACCGCATATACGGCAGCGACCGCCTCGAGCCATTTATACATATCACCGTCATGGAACGGAGGTCCCCAATGCTCACCCTGCTGGGAACCGGCAGCGATTTCAAAATTACGGAATCCGTGGGATATATCAGGGTTGTTCCAGGTATCCCACATACTTTGGAGCGACGTCCCGCTGTAAACATTGAAACGGTCTCCCCAGAAACCTCCGGTCCATTTCACAGCTCCGAGCGGAGTGTTGGACATGACGGAATGTTTGCTGTTCGACATATCAGTAAGACCGCCTGACTGAGCCATGGCTCCTAACGAGATGGCGCCACAGGCCAATAAAATGCTAAGTTTTTGATACACAACCGATGGAATTAGATGTAAGATTTATATTATTGCAAAGATATGAATTTTAGGTTTAATAAGCAACTTTCGGGTGAGTTATTTCACTTTTTACAATTTCTTATAGGTTTCCCTAACTAAAAAGTAGTTATTTCAGGCATCCTGCCACAACATATTTTCCCATTTAAGCGTTCTAATCTTAAAAATATTGAAACGAAAGCAAAGACAATATGAAACGACTATTCCCATTATTAGGACTTGCGCTGCTCGGAGCCATCACCTGGTCATGCAACGAGAATGCGCGTCTTGCCGGGGAGATCACCGGAGTGTGGGCAAGCACGCCGGAGAACTTCACCGACAATTCCACTATAACAGCCTCTGTGATAGACACGTATGACTTCCAGCCTGACACTTGTACCGCCCGTGGTCAGCACGCCGGACCGCTTATGATAGCCGGTATGATCTCGACCTCTACACAAGTGGTCGGCGACGACAGCCTGATAGAACCTATCACCATATCAACCGCCGCAAAATCTACAATATCCGGATCCTGGACAGTGGTGGACGACGATGAGATTCTGATCCGTCTTGACCCCGCAACACTCGACATCATAATCGACCCGAAGGACGTGGCTGTGAACACTAACCCTTACAATCCGCAGGATGTCAGTGTCGATTCCTTAGCTCCCGCTATTTGCGCCAACATCGAGATAAGCTTGCGCTCCGCACTGCTCAACCGCTACGCTTCAATCAATCACTTTGATGACGTGAAAGTGAAGGGACAGCTGATGAAATTTGAAGTGAACGACATGGATCGGACTCTAACCCGCCAGCAGTAAGAAAGACGCTTTCCCAATTGTCCGAAACGGAAATATTGCTTATCTTTGCAGCATCATGAACAGAAAAGGCAAACTATATTTCCGCTACGGCACAATGGGTTCGGCCAAGACCGCGCTGCTGCTCACTACAGCCTACAACTTTGAAGAGCGCAAGATGCGCTATGTGTGTCTGAAACCCATCGTTGACACGAGAGAGACCACAAACGTGATAAAATCGCGCATCGGAATCGAGAGGGAGTGCTTATGGATCTACCATGACTCAAACCTCTACGAGATGGCGCAACAGCTTTTTGAGGAAGGCATGGCAGTGATAGACTGGTTTCTTGTGGACGAGGCCCAGTTTCTTACAGCCGACCAGGTTGATCAACTTTCGAGAGTGGTGGACGATTTCGGCAGCAATGTCATCTGCTACGGATTGCGCACCGATTTCCAGAGCCATCTGTTCGAGGGATCCAGGCGCCTGTTTGAGATTGCCGATTCCATAGACGAGATAAAAAGCACCTGCACCTGCGGACGGAAGACCATCATCAATGCCCGAATCGACCGCAACGGCGATTTCGTGGAGGAAGGCGAGCAGGTGGAGATCGGAGGTGACGACCGTTATATCGCAGTGTGCCGCAAATGCTGGCGGAACAAGCGTATTGAACAGTCTTACCGGTCAATTCTGCCATTTCGCGAGTTCACACATAAAGGTTAGCATGAAGCGTCCGCATATATCCGCTCCAAGCTCACCAAAAGCAACGACAACTATTATGTTTATGAAACGCCTTTTCATCATCCCCATACTCGTTTCGCTCGCACTTATCTCTGCAGCGCAACAACATCACGACGAGACAGTGGTACTCGCCGACGAAACCCTGACATACGACATCATATACAAATGGGGATTCATCAACAAGGTGGCCGGATATGCCACACTTTCGCTCCGTAATGACGGAAATTTATACCAGGCTTCTCTCTTCGGGCAGAACGCTCCATGGGCCAACAGCATATACACGCTCCGCGACTCACTGTATACCACCATGACCAAGACAGGGCTGTATCCGGTGAAATATGTCTTCATAGCACACGAACAGGGAAAATACAAGAAGGATGTCGTGGACTTCACACGCAACGGAAACGAATTCTCAGCAGAGTGCATCCGCTACAAACGTCCCGCAAAAGGAGAAATGACCACATCAACCATCCATCTCGAAGCCTCCGGCATGACTGTGGATATGCTCAGTTCGTTTTTCTATCTGCGCACCCTCGACTTCGGCAACATGAAGAAAGGGGATAGCGTGACCCTCAACATATTTTCCGGCACCAAAAAAGAGAAACTCAAAATCACTTACAAGGGTACCGGTACAGTCGATATCAGCGGAGACAAGATAAACATCTACATGATAAACTTCACATTCACCCGTGACGGCAAACAAAGCTCCACTCCGATATCGGCATGGATCTCGGCAGACGACCGCAGGATTCCGCTTAAAGTCGAGGGTCAGCTTTCGGTGGGCAAAGTCAGAGCCATCTATACAGGGCCGAATCCATGATATGTGGAAAGCGGCCGAAAAGACTGAGAATCATCGCCACATCCGATCTCCACGGCCACTTCACGACTTCATCCGAGGGATCAATGGAAGATGCTGCATCAATTGCATCTTCGTTCAGAGCAATCGGAGATGAGACTCTGCTTCTTGACTGTGGTGATATGCTGACTGATTCAGCCGAAGGGTGGTATTTCAGCCTGCCGGGACACGAAAAGATTTTGGAGGAGCTCATCTCCAATGCCGGATATGATGCACTTGTCCCCGGCAACCACGATCTGCAGCGGGCACTTACACTCACAAAGCTCCCCTACACAGCCTGCAACATAAATGGATGTGCATCAGTGCATCCATATATACTGTCTGTGCGTGGCGACATAAAAGTAGCGATAATCGGAGCCATTACCGCTGAAACACGTGCGTTCCCGGATGGTATCTGGATCATGCCACCGGCCGAATCCATGCGACACACCATCGACAACGTGATCCGACATCACAATCCCGACGTTACCATAGGTATTATCCATGCCGGGCGGGAAGAGACAGAAGAAATCCTGCGCGCAGTGCCGGAGCTGACAGTAGCCATCTACGGACACGACCATATTCCGGCTATCTTCACCACTCCATCAGGCACGGTCGCGATCAATCCCGGTAAACAGGGGATGAATGTCGTGGACTGCATATTAGAGAACGGAGAGCATAACTGCCGGCTCACGCCGATAGGCAATACCGGCAGCAATCAGGCCGGGTTGATTCCTGACCACATACGGTCGGACATTAACAACACCATAAACGCCGTCATAACACACGACGGGGATGATTTTCTACGACACAGTCTCCACGATGTGATACGCCGTGAGGTGCCGGATGCGGATGTAACCGCAATATACCCGCTCCCGGAAACAGCAGAGAGACTCGCCGGAATTTCAGCGGACATACTGTACAACATACTGCCGTATGACGATTACGCAGGGCGATGGCGGATGACGGGAAAGGAGCTTCGGGAATCATGTCTCGACCTCATGACACACGATGGAAGCGGAGAACTCAAGGACAACAGGATATATACTGTCGGGGTGGACTGCCACACATTTCCCGCCGCATCACAGGCCTCTCCCCTCTCGCTGCAACAACTTTTGCTTGAATACCTTGCCAAGAAGGAATGCCGATAACCTCTGCCGGACCATATCAAGCGGAATCACCGCCATATAGATGACAACCGGAGCTACCAGTGCAAACACCGAAAACTCTGCAAGTGACATCGACTCCCATCTATCCACGACAAAAGGTTTCAACCAGCCATCCCATATCATAGGAGCCTTATGGACAAGATATACAGCGAAAGCTGACTTGGCTATAACGTTGACAATTCCGGAATAGAAGTCTATATTAATAAAAGCCATAAACAGAGCCACGGATTCGATCAGGACGAAAGGAGAATTATAGGCAAATGCCATCGATGAAACCAGATGCACACTGCTCGCAAATACCGCCATGGCGGCCAACACATAGACCATGAACCACACGTATGCCCCGCGGATCGACGGACTATACCGGAACATACTTATCGATCGTCCTATCATATACACCATAACAAGCTGCACAACAGTATATCCGGTGGGGTTGAACCGACCTCCCCACATCCATCCGCACCACACATTATAGACCACAAATGCGAGCGTGAGCAGAACAAAATCCCTGCGCTCCATTCTCTCCGCCCCGGCATTGAGCATCGGACTGAGGAGCATAAGCATGAAATACGCCGGAACATACCACAGATCGGTATGGGTCAGCACCATCCAACTTTCCATCCAGTATTGGAAACCATACCTAAAAGGATTCACAATCCATGCCAAAGTAGCCACTCCCACAGCATAGAACACACACTGAAACAGGAAACTGACCACCGAGCGCACACGGAGACGTATGCCGAAATAGCCGGATATGAGCGTAAAACAATTGACACCGACAATCACCGCTGACTCCACCGCAAGCCGCCACACATCCCTGTCGGAAAAAAACGCCGATGACACATCCGGCAATCCTACCGATGCTCCGTCGATATGGACAGCAAGCACCATCATCATGCTCACTATCCGCAGCAATTCCATGTTGGATTGTCGTTTTCTCTGTTCCATAAAGGCAAAGGTACAATAAAAATTATGTTTTGTTTTGGAGGAATGGGATATTTTATATATTTTTGTGTCTACCAAGTGCAAAAACGTCCTCTCGATTGTTAAACCTAAAGGAGAGTGTCGTGTCTAATTACTAAAATTACTCTCTGATGATTATGAAAGCTAAACGTATAACCTTGACAATTGTCGCCGCCATGGTTGCTGCCGGAGCCGTATGGGCACAGTCGTACTATGACGACGACATATACTACGACGCATCCAAAGAGCCCAAACAGACCAAGGTTCAGACCACAAAGACAACCAATAATACCGCCTACAACTACGTAGGCACATACCCCGGCGTAGTTGTGGCTGAATATCCGTCGGCCGACAACTATACAGTCAGCGGCACCCGCACCATAAGTGTCGATGACTACAACCGTCGCGGTATCTTCGCCACCGACACACTTACGAGCGACACCACCACGACCGACTTTGCATATACCCGTCGCATCGAACAGTTCTACAATCCGGAAATCGTCAGCGGCTCGGGTGATCAGGAACTTGCCCAGGCATACTACTCCGAACCGGCCGAAGTCAATATCTACGTGAATACCCCCTCCACGCTCTGGGGCTACGATTACTTCTACCCCTCGTATTATTCATGGTATTCCCCTTACTGGAGTGCGGGATGGAGATGGGGATCTCCGTGGTACTGGAACTCATGGTATGACCCCTACTGGTCCTGGTCATGGGGCTGGGGCGGCTGGGGACCGTCATGGAGTTGGGGTTGGGGTCCGTCGTGGGGATGGGGTCCATCCTGGGGATGGAGCCGTCCGTACAATCCCCGTCATCCGGGTGCAGGCATCTCACGTCCGGTCAACGGTGGTAACATCGCCCCCGGAAACGCATCACGCCCGGCTGCAGGCACAGTCAACGGTAACCGCCACCAAGGTGTGGCCGGAAACCAATATAACTACAATGGCGGATATGGTCCATCAGGCCGTCCGGCTGTAGGCACCAACGGAAGCGTCACCCGTCCGTCTGCCGGTACTACAACCCGACCGTCAGTCGGCTCGACAACTCAGCCGTCCAACAGCAACAATTCCTATACCCGTCCGTCCACCAACAGTAATTCCAATTCGCGCCCGTCATACAACTCCTCCAACGGAGGCCGTACACAATCATACAACGGTGGTAGTGTAAGCCGTGGCGGAGGATTCTCCGGAGGTGGTGGCGGCCGATCAAGCGGTGGCGGTCGCGGACGGCACTAACCATCTCATCTTTCAACTGATACAAAACAGACGAAAAGCATGAATAAGACACTTCTCGCAGGGATCATCCTCACAGTCCCTTCGGTCATGGTCGCACAGACGGCCATTGACGTATTCTCAACCTCCCAAAGCGATCTGCGAGGCACAGCCCGATTTATGTCAATGGGTGGCGCGTTCACCGCACTCGGAGGTGACATCTCAACCCTTAACCAGAACCCGGCCGGTATCGGAGTGTTCCGTACCAACGACATATCGGCAACCCTCGACATAAACATAATGAGTTCAAAGGCTGCCGGCAACGCTGCAACGAACATGACGAAAGTCAACTGCAACAACTTCGGCTATGTCGGTGCCGTGCGTCTCGACTCCGAGACGATGCCCTTCTTCAACTGGGGTGCATCGTACTCCCGTGTTGCATCCTTCGACCGTCACTACCGTGGAAGCCTCGGATCCATAGGCACATCCTATACCAACCTCGTGGCAAACAACACCACTACCGATGGCTACTACCCCGACGAGCTGTATGCCGGAGGAAACTATGACCCATATCAGGACTATCAGACCATGGCTCCATGGTCAAGTATCCTGATGTACAACGCCTACTGCATAAATCCGCTTTCAGATGGCTCCAACTCTTACAGCGGACTCTACGATTATGACGCTACCCAGGCCACAGGCTATTTTGACGTGGAAGAGAAAGGTCATATCGACGAATACGCCATCAATTTCGGAGGCAATATACTCAATACACTCTACTGGGGTATCGGATTCGGCATCACAGACATAGAGTTCAAACAGTTCACCACCTACGGTGAAAGTCTCGACAATGCCAACGTGCCCTACGACACCTATTACATCTCCGGTGGAAACGGCAGTATGGCGCTCGACAACTACAAGCGCATTTTCGGAAGCGGCTTCAACTTCAAAGCCGGTCTGATCTTCAAGCCCGTCAACGAGTTCCGTCTCGGTATCGCAGTCCATACCCCGACTTACTACAACCTCACCTATGAGGGACAGGCTGCAGCAAGCTACAACTTCACTTCATCCGAATATACTGACGGGACTCCGGTGAGAGGCACAGCTTATACAGACTATGATGAATTCGACTTCAAGACACGCAGCCCGTGGCGACTCATGGTCGGAGCGGCAGGTGTGATCGGAGGCCGGGCCATCATAAGCGCCGACTATGAATATCGCGGCTACTCGGACATGAATACATCCGACTTCAACGGCAACTCCTATAAGTATGTGAATGAAGACATCAAGACATACTACAAAGGAGCGAACATTATCCGTTTAGGCGCGGAATACCGCATCACTCCACAGGTGTCCGCCCGCATAGGCTACAGCTACGAGTCATCGCCCGTGAGAAGTGAGATCCTTGATCCGTCACAGAATCAGGTCGACTATGTGTACACCTCCGGACCGGACGACACTGAGACCCAGCCCTCATATACGTTCGACCGATCCACCCAGTACATAACCGCAGGTCTCGGCTACCGCTACAAACAGTTCTATGCAGATTTTGCATACGTCCACAGATATCGTCAGAGCGACTATCATGCGTTCACCGACTATGTGGACAATGACAATTATATTGTCCGTGCTCCACAAGCCAAGTTGACTGACCACAACAACTCGCTGGTCCTCACCGTCGGCTTCAAGTTCTGACATATCTATGGCCAAGAAAAAAACATCTGCTCCGGTAGTGGCTGACAACGTCACGCCGGAGCAGATCGACTTGAACAATCCCGAGTTCCAAAAAGCTTGGGAATTGTTGCAATATACCTCCAGGTCAGTCTTTCTGACCGGAAAAGCAGGTACGGGCAAATCGACATTCCTACGATATATCACCGAAAACCTGAAGAAGGAGAAAGTGGTTCTCGCACCTACCGGAATTGCGGCGGTGAACGTACATGGACAAACCCTTCACTCTTTCTTCCGCCTGCCACACCATCCGGTACTTGAGGATGACCCGGACTTCTCGCGCGAGAGGTTACGGGAACGGATGAAGTATCCCGGATGGCTCGTGAAGCTCATCCGGACACTCGATCTAATAATCATCGACGAGATCTCGATGGTCCGGGCTGACACCATCGACTTCATGGATCGGCTGCTACGGTTATATACTGGCAATCACCGTCTACCGTTTGGTGGCAAGCAGCTGCTTCTCGTCGGCGATATATTCCAGCTTGAACCTGTCGTATCACCTGATATGCGCTCCATACTGCGAATCCACTACCCTGACCCATTCTTCTTCTCGGCCAAAGCATTCCGGAATCTGAGTCTCATACCGATAGAACTACGCAAGATATACCGTCAGTCAGACTGTGACTTCATCGGTATGCTTGATCGTATCCGCTCCTGCCGCGTCACAGCCGAGGATCTATCGCGTCTCAATTCAAGGGTAGTTGCCGAAGGGGAGTTACCGGAGTCTGTCACCAAGATGACCATGACTCTCGCGACACGTCGCGACATGGTGGACCACATAAACCAGCGGCATCTTGATGCAATCCGGAAACCACAGTTCACATTCACGGGAGAGATCGAGGATGATTTTCCCGACAACTCCCTACCCACAGATCTCGAGCTGACTCTGAAAGAAGGCGCTCAAGTTGTATTTATAAAAAATGATCCGGATCACAGATGGGTCAACGGGACTCTCGGCACTGTATCAACCCTTGCAGCCGACCGCGTGGAAATCACACTCGAAGACGGAACCCGCCACACGATCGAGCAGGAGATCTGGGCCAACGTGCGCTACGAATACAACTCCAAGACTAAGAAAATCAAGGAAGTTGTGCTCGGAACCTTCAAGCAGTATCCCGTCAAACTTGCCTGGTCACTGACCATCCACAAAAGTCAGGGTCTTACGTTCAACAATGTCGTGATCGACCTCGGACGCGGAGCATTTGCCGGTGGCCAGACATACGTGGCGCTCTCCCGTTGCCGCAGTTTTGAAGGCCTTACCCTCCGTTCCACCATAGCGGACAGGGATATATTCGTCAACCCGGCCATAATACGTTTCGCCTCCACTTTTAACAACACCGATCTCATCGAGGATGCTTTTGAAAACGCCCATGCCGACCGTTGCTATGCCGAGGCCATCCGCCTCGCCAATTCCGGCGACCTCTCCGAAGCATTTGACCGTTTTATAGAGGCATCACGGATCCGTCCGCATCTGTCAGACACCAACATCATGCGTCTCGCAAGGCGCAAACTCGCTATAATAAGCCGGCTCGACAAGCGCATAGAGGAACTCGAAGAGAAAATCGAGCGACAAAACGAGAAATTCGTCCATCTCGCCGAGGAATATACTTCAATGGGCTACGACTGTCTGCAGGACGACTTGGCCATACCCGCGCTATCAAACTTTGATAAAGCCCTATCACTTACCCCCACACATCTGCCTGCACTCAAAGGCCGGGCCAAAGCCAATGCCTCGCTCGGCGATTACGAAAACGTCATCACCGACTATCGTACCATACTGTCCCATACCCCTGACGACTGCGAGACAATCCTGCTCATGGCTGAAGCTTACCACCGGATCGGAGACAATGTCAACGCACTCGAAAGATGTATGGCAATAGAGGATCTCATGAAGAAAGGCGGAGAATTTTCACGCCGGTTCATAAGGAAGACCCACAACCTGCTTGCCGACATATATTCCGACCTCGGAGATCACGATGCATCCGAACATCACCGACGCCTCGGCAAAGAATGAACCGGACTCTCATACAGCACAGTCAAATAACGACGGGATAGACATATTACCGGAGGTGGATCGTCGGTTTATCGATTTTACAGCATCCCTGAACACAAGATTATGCTGCTGAGTCCATCCCTGGGTCCTGTTGCGAAGCGACAATGACATTATTCCGCAACCCTCGGGGGCTGAGGATCGCACCTGCCTGAACACATCTCCAATAGATGATACACCGCTTATAGTAAGGGTAAGAATTGTTGAGCCACCATGCCGTCCGGTGACCTGAATAAGATCTGTACGTTTAATAGATGTCATGATACTGTACTTTTTAATTATGAAGCAAAAGTACCATCGCACCGGGGCAATAATACAGCCCATGCAAGTTAAAAACATTTAAACACATTTGCCGCGGGTACTTTTTTCGCCCGTCACACACACGATGATCCAACTGACATCTCTTCTCATTCTCCTCCATCAATTATTTTTGCATTTTTTTCGTGAAAGAAGCTAAGCGTTTTAGATTTTTTCACTAATTTTGCAGCGAATTAAAAAGAGTGTGTCCAATACACTCAAAAAGTCGCGATGACTTTGATCCAAAAGGAAACAACGTAAAAATAAGATTGTAACACAAAATGAACTTATCAGGTCCGATCGACTTCAAGCCGAAACTCATATCGGCACTAAGTCACTACTCGATGGAGAAATTCAAGGCTGACCTTGTGGCCGGAATCGTCGTGGGTATCGTCGCATTGCCGTTAGCCATCGCTTTTGGCATAGCAAGCGGCGTGAGTCCGACCGTAGGACTCATCACAGCCATAATAGGCGGCTTCATAGTTTCCGCTGCCGGAGGATGCTCCGTGCAGATCGGAGGCCCGACAGGCGCATTTATCGTGATAGTCTACAATATCATATCGACATTCGGTCTTGAAGGTCTCGCCGTGGCCACATTCATGGCCGGTCTGATACTCGTTGCCCTCGGATGCTTCAGACTGGGAACTGTCATAAAATTTATCCCCTACCCCATAGTCGTAGGCTTCACTGCCGGTATCGCTCTCACGATATTCTCAACCCAAATCAACGACTTCTTCGGTCTTGGGTTAAAGAACATCCCCGGTGAGTTCCTGCCGAAATGGGGTATGTATATCACACACTTCGGCAACATCGACCTGACCACTCTCGCTGTCGGTGTGGCATCGCTCCTGATCATCATCCTGACACCCAAGATCTCCCGCCGTCTGCCCGGAGCACTCATAGCTATAATAATAGTAAGCATAGCGGTCTACTTCATTCCCGGCATCAACGTCGAGACCATCGGCGACCGCTTCGGTTCTCTTCCGACCGACATTCCTCAGCCCCGTGGATTCGAGCTGAATATGGCCACAATCAACCGTCTGCTTCCCTCAGCGTTCACAATAGCTATCCTTGGTGCGATAGAGAGTCTGCTCTCGGCCACGGTGGCCGACGGTGTCACCGGATCACACACCAATTCCAATACAGAGCTGATCGGACAGGGCATGGCAAACATTGTGGTTCCATTCTTCGGAGGCATACCTGTCACAGGAGCGATAGCCCGCACCATGACCAATATCACCAACGGTGGACGCACACCTGTGGCCGGCATCATCCATGCGGTAGTCCTCTTCATGATATTTCTTTTCCTAATGCCGCTGATCAATCTCGTCCCCATGTCGTGTCTGGCAGCGGTACTCATCGTCGTGGCCTACAACATGAGCGGATGGCGCACGATCCGTGGAATACTCCATAATCCCAAGAGCGACATATCCGTGCTGGCACTCACATTCCTCCTCACGGTGATATTCGATCTCACCATCGCTATCGAGATGGGTCTTCTGCTCGCCGTCATCCTATTCCTGCGTCGTGTGATGGAAAACACGGAGATCAAAGTCTACTCCGACCAGCTTGATATCGCCGACGGATCCGAGACCACAATACATGAAGTCCTCAATGTCAATCCCGGTGTCGAAGTCTACGAGATCGACGGGCCATTCTTCTTCGGTGTAGCCACAAAATTCGACGAGATGATGCGCACCACTCTCGGCAGCAAGCCCAAAGTCCGCATCATCCGTATGCGTAAAGTCCCGTTCATCGACTCCACTGCAATCCACAACCTTGAGATACTTATCAAGTCATCCCATGAAGCCGGAATCCATGTGGTACTCTCCGGTGTCAAGGAAAATGTCAGGGAATCTCTCGTCAAGGCCGGGATCAACTCCCTACTTGGCGACGACCATATCTGCGACCATATCACAAAAGCTGTGAAGATGGCCAACAAACTCGCACCAACTGATAAATAGATCCGGCCATGTGGGTATTCCTCGCAACTCTCTCCGCTCTCTGCCTCGGCTTCTACGACGTGATGAAGAAGTTGAGCGTCGAACGCAACAGTGTGCTCGGCGTCCTGTTCCTCAACACTCTTTTCGGTGCCTTGCTGATGTGTCCGGTGATAATAATCGGGCTTACTGAAGGCAACTACGGACTCGGCAATACCCTTGAAGGCCACGGAGCTATAATTCTCAAGTCGTTCATCGTGCTTGGATCATGGCTCCTCGGGTATGGTAGCATAAAACATCTTCCGCTCACCATAGCCGGACCTGTCAACGCATCGCGCCCAGTCCTCGTGCTTGTCGGTGCCCTTGTCATATTCGGCGAACGGCTCAACACATGGCAGTGGATAGGTGTGCTGCTCGGCTTCTGGTCACTCTTTTTCATCAGCAGAGTGGGTGGCAAGGAGGGATTCTCGCTCAAACATAGCCGCTGGTTATGGATGGCCATCGGGGCTACCTCCCTTGGAGCCATCAGCGCACTCTACGACAAATATCTCCTCGGTATATACAAACCACTCGAAGTTCAGGCGTGGTACTCACTCTACCAACTCATAATAATGGGCATATCGCTAATGGTGATAATGAAGATCCATCCCTCAGCCACACCACTCAAATGGCGGTGGACCATACCGTTCATATCCATCTTCCTGACCGTTGCCGACATAGCCTACTTCTACTCCCTGTCTATGGACGACTCCATGATAGCGGTTGTATCCATGATCCGGCGGGGAAGTGTAATCGTATCGTTCCTCTACGGAGTGATAGCTCTCCATGAGAAAAATATCCGCCTGAAGGTAATAGACCTGTCTATCCTTCTGATAGGACTGACATTCCTCGTCATCGGGAGTCTTTAGATCCACTCCCTTAGCGACGTACATTATAAATCGGCTTCCGGATGGCTCCGGCAGCCGATTTTTCATAAAATAGAGATGAAAATCCGCAAGAAATTGGCATGCTCTTGCATATTTCACATTTTTATGTTAATTTTGGCACGAAATGTTAATTTTAAATTCAATAACATTTTAATCAAATTTTCAACAAATATATCTCCCGTTTGTTAAAACAATAGAGCTATCCGTCATCTTCCGGATCGGATGTCTCATCAAACATATATGAAAAAGTCTACTATCTGGTATCTCACTATAATAATGGCGCTGACATTCTGCGGGTTGCTTTATGTACAGATCATATACATGAACAACATGAAGAAGATGCGCGACGACCAATTCGCCGAAGGTGTGAAACGGTCGCTTTATGCTGTGACCACCAGACTGGAACAGGATGAAACAAAACATTTCCTTGAGGAAGATATGGCCTCGATGGAGACCCGTTTCTACCCGAGGGCAAAATCAGACGGCACCGTAGGCATAAACAATAAATTCACATCTGCTGACGGAATCAACTATGATCTCACCCTCAAGATGGATGTCGGCCGCAACCAGTCCAACCGTTCTATGCGCGAGCTGATGCACGGCAAATACGTGTATCAGAAAGGTCTGCTTGACGAGGTGATCCTCAACATTATCAATCAGTCGAGCAATCGTCCCATCACCGAGCGAGCCGACTCCGCCGAAGTGTCCCGATACCTTCGGTCAGAGCTTGACAACAATGGTCTGACTCTTCCGTTTGAATATGCCGTGGTCAACCGCGTCGGAGCCATCGTCTATCGGTCGGGCGAATATCACCCTACCCTTTCCGACGAATCCGGTATGTTCGTCCAGACCCTCTTCCCAAATGACCCCAAAAACAAGATGTATTACCTCAAGGTCTACTTCCCCACCAAGAGCGACTACATCTTTGACTCCATACGGTTCATGATACCGTCGTTCATATTCACCTTCATTCTTCTTGTCACCTTCGTATGTACTATCATACTCGCATTCCGGCAGAAGAAGCTCACGGAGATGAAGAACGACTTCATCAACAACATGACCCACGAGTTCAAGACTCCTATCTCCACCATATCTCTCGCCGCACAGATGCTCAACGACAACGCCGTGCTCAAATCGCCGGCCATGCTCGGACACATCTCGACCGTAATAAACGACGAGACGAAACGACTGCGTTTTCAGGTCGAGAAAGTACTGCAGATGTCGATGTTCGACCGCGGAAAAGCGACCCTGCGCCTCCAGGATGTGGATGCCAATACGCTGATAGCCAATATCACCTCCACATTCAAGCTGAAGGTCGAGAAATACGGCGGCCACATCGAGACAATCCTCGGGGCTAAAGACCCGATAGTCAACGTAGATGAGATGCACTTCACCAATGTCATCTTCAATCTGCTTGACAATGCGGTAAAATACCGCCGCGAGGAAGTGCCGCTCAGTCTGATCGTGGCTACACGGGACATCAAAGCCCACGGCCAGGAAAAATTTGAGGTAACGATCACCGACAACGGCATAGGAATACGCCGCGAGGATCTGAAAAAGATATTTGAGAAATTCTACCGCGTCTCCACCGGCAACCGCCATGATGTGAAAGGCTTCGGCCTCGGACTGGCCTACGTCAAGAAAATGGTATCCGAACTTGGCGGAGAGATAAATGTGGAGAGTGAACTCAATACAGGAACAAAATTTATAATAACTCTACCTATAACACAAAACTAAGAAATTATGGAAGAACGTTTGCGCATACTACTGTGTGAGGACGACGAGAACCTCGGGATGCTCTTGCGGGAATATCTTCAGGCAAAAGGGTTCAACGCCGACCTCTACCCTGACGGCGAAAGTGGCTACAAAGCCTTCCTGAAAGGTAAATATGACCTTTGCGTACTTGACGTGATGATGCCGAAAAAAGACGGATTCGCTCTTGCCCAGGAAATACGCACTGTCAATTCCGAAGTCCCCATCATCTTCCTCACCGCAAAATCACTGAAAGAAGACATACTCGAAGGATTCAAGATCGGTGCTGATGATTACATCACGAAACCTTTCTCAATGGAAGAACTCGTGTTCCGCATCGAGGCTATCCTACGTCGTGTGAGAGGGAAAAAGGGTAAGGAGATCACCATGTACAAGATCGGTAAGTTCACATTCGACACACAGAAACAGGTACTGCTGATCGACGACAAAGTGACCAAGCTCACCACCAAGGAAAGCGAACTTCTCAGCCTCCTCTGCGCCCATGTCAACGAGATACTTGAACGTAACTTCGCGCTCAAGACGATCTGGATCGACGACAATTATTTCAACGCCCGTTCGATGGATGTCTACATCACAAAACTCCGCAAACATCTGAAGGACGATCCGTCCATCGAGATCATCAATATCCACGGCAAAGGCTACAAGCTCATTGCCCCCGAAGTGGAGACCCAGGCATAGACATTCCAACTTGGATACACTCTGAATCAGGCGGCCCGTCGGGGTCGCCTGATTCGTTATATCCGCGTCTGCATGGCAAGCACAGAGTTGTAATACCTCTTATCGCCGGTCACTTCCTCACCAATGAAAGGAGGGATCTCGGGTTCAAAACCGTCATCCGGCAGCTCCACCTCCGCCACCACCAATCCCTCATGACGACCGTGAAACTCGTCAATCTCCCACTTCAGACCGCCATATTCCACGACATAGCGGGTCTTGTCGATACTCCAGTCTCCTGCTATGACAAATGCCATTTCCTCTGCATCCGAAACAGGAATACTGTATTCCCATTCGTGACGGACGACACCTTCATTTCTGCTCTTGACTGTAAGGAAAGCACTGTCGTCACACACACGCACACGTACAGTCCCGTTCACCCTATCTGATATATAGGCCTGGCGGATGGAGGATCGGGAAATGGCCATTTCGGCATAACTTCTATCCTTTACGAGAAATTTACGTTCTATTTCGAGAGCCATTTAAGCTATATTTATAAGAAATGAGTAATTTTGCAAAATTAAAAAAATTTGAGGTTCCGACCGACACATTTTGAACTTATTCGCTCGTCCATATATCTTCATCTTTCTGCTTCTCACGATATGCCACCAAAGCATAGCGCAGACCGTGACACTTTCAGGAACCGTCCGTGACTCTCTCACACACGAACCGGTACCATTTGCCACAATCCTGCTCACGGGAACCGACAGAGGCGTCCTGACTGATGAAAACGGGCACTACACCATAACCACAGCCTTGAGATTCGACTCCGTCCAAGGCGATGCCATGGGCTATCAGACAAAGACACTGCCTGTCAGCAGACAAAAAAGCAAAATAAACCTCAATTTCGATCTTCATTCCACGGGAGTGATGCTCGGGACAGTGACGGCCAGACCCCGAAAAGAGAAATACTCCAAGAAAAACAATCCGGCGGTCGACTTCATGGAACGTATACGCGCCACTGCCGACATCAATGATCCACGCAAAAGGGACAACTACAACTATAAGAAATACGAGCGAATAACACTCGCCATCAACGACTACAAAGTCAGCGACTCCGCCAGACGCGGCATAAGCAGGCAGTTTGCATTCCTGAAAGACTATGTGGACACCAACGCCTTGTCAGGCAAACCGATCCTGAACGTGGCTCTAAGGGAGAAACTGTCTACCGTGCATCACCGGCTCCAACCATCGGAAGGGGAGAAAGAATATGTCATGGCTCTGCGCAACTCAGGACTTGACGAAATACTCGATCCCCAGAGCACACAGATATTTTATGAGGACGTGATGAGGGAAGTGGATGTCTACGGCAATGATATAAATATACTCCAGCAGCACTTCGTGAGTCCGCTGTCGCGTATCGCATCTGACTTCTACAAATTCTATCTCACCGATACAGTCGAGATAGATTCCGTGAGATGTATAGAGCTTACATTCGTCCCGCGCAATCCCGTGTCCTACGGATTCACCGGGCGGTTCTACGTACCGCAAGGAGACTCGACCATGTTCATAAAGCGCATAGTGATGCGCATCCCCCACGATATAAACCTCAATTTCATAGACAATCTGCTCATCACACAGGATTATGATCGCGCACAGGACGGATCTCGGCTGAAACACTCGGACGAAATGCTCGTCGAAGCCACCTTGATGCCGGGGCTTCCCGGAATGTATGCCGCGAGAACCACGGTGTACACCGACCATGACTTTAAGCGTGCGGACGACCAGAGCATATTCGATCGCGGTCAGGCTCAGGTATACGCTTCCGAGGCATACTCACGCGACACGGTCTACTGGGCGGAAAACCGCACCACATCAATAGGACACGGTGTCCGCCACATCGACATGATGATGCAGAAACTCCGTGCCAACAAACTATACTACTGGGGGGAGAAAACAGTCAGGACATTCGCGTCAGGATATATCACGACAGGTGCGGACTCTAAATTCGACATCGGCCCCCTGACCTCCACATTCTCATCCAACGAACTCGAAGGATTCAGGCTCCGACTCGGGGGCATGACCACTGCAAATCTGTCAAAACGTCTTTTCGCCAGAGGTTACGGGGCTTACGGATTCAGGGATCATAAGTGGAAATATCGTGGAGAGCTGGAATACTCTTTCAACGACAAACGCTACCACTCACGCGAATTTCCGGTCCATTCCATCAGATTCACCCATGAATATGACATGAATATGCTCGGGCAGAGATTTGTCACGAACAATCAGGACAATATGTTCATGTCATTCCGCCGCGATAGGGATTTCCAGATGCTATATCAGCGGCTTACGAAATTAGAATATATCCTGGAAATGGAGAATAACTTCACGATCACCGGACGGTTGCAGAACGCCAGGGAAGAAGCGACACGATTCCTACCGTTCGTCAACGGCTATGGAGAACATTTCGGCCACTACACCATGACCTCAGCCACCATCGAACTGAGATACGCACCCGGTGAGAAATTCTACCAGATGAAGACAGGACGTATTCCCATCAACTTTGATGCTCCGGTGATCACCCTCAGCCACACATACGCTCCAAAAGACGCACTCGGCAACTCCTTCGGACTCAATGTCACGGAGCTTTCATTCTCCAAACGGTTCTGGTTCTCGGCGTTCGGTTTCACCGATGTATTCCTCAAGGGAGGCCATATCTGGGGAAGCACACCTTACCCGAACCTGCTGATACCAAATGCCAACCTGTCCTATTTCATACAGCTCGAATCATTCAGTTGCATGAACCCTATGGAGTTCATCAACGACTCATACGCCCAATGGGATCTGACATATTGGGCCAACGGAACGATCCTCAACTATATTCCGCTGCTGAAGAAACTCAAATGGCGCGAAGCCTTCTTCTGTCGCGGTCTGTGGGGAGATCTCAGCCGCCGCAACCGCCCGTGGCTGAATCCGGAACTATACACATTCCCTGCCGATGCCCGTACAACAATGATGACCCGGACGCCCTATATGGAAGCAGGTGTAGGTATTGACAACCTGTTCAAATGCCTACGGGTAGACTACACATGGCGGCTCACATACCGTGACAATCCAGGAGCCTGCCGTGGCGGCATCAGATTCATGTTCCACTTCACCTTCTGAGCCGTTCGTCCGGTTTTTTCTGCAAATAAACCGACGAAAATATGTTTTACAACATCTTTCACCATATATAGGTGCGTTTCGCCAAACTTTTGTTTGTACCCTCCGCAGGAATTGAGTAATTTTGCAGAAAACACTCCTGAACATGACAGTAGTAGATCGTTTTCTCCAATACGTCAAGTTCGACACTCAAAGTGACGAACTGACCAACATGACCCCCTCGACTCCCGGCCAGATGCTTTTTGCCCGTGAGCTCGAAAAAGAGCTCCGAGCCATGGGGCTGTCAGACATCACTCTTGACGACAACGGCTATCTGATGGCCACACTGCCGTCAAACATTGACCATAAGGTACCCACAGTCGGTTTCATAGCTCATCTCGACACATCTCCCGACATGAGCGGACGCCACGTGTCTCCCCGCATAGTGCAATCCTACGACGGTGGAGACATTATCCTTAATGCCGGAGAGGGAATAGTGCTGTCTCCGTCGCAATTCCCTGAACTGCTCAACTATCGCGGAGAGGATCTGATAGTCACTGACGGAACAACCCTTCTCGGAGCCGATGACAAGGCGGGTATCGCCGAGATCATTACTGCCGTCGACCATCTCATGCGCCATCCTGAGATCAAACATGGCGACATACGCATAGCCTTCAATCCTGATGAAGAGATAGGAATGGGTGCACACAAGTTTGACGTGGCACATTTCGGTGCAGACTGGGCATACACCATGGATGGAGGCGAGGTCGGCGAACTTGAATATGAGAATTTCAACGCGGCCATGGCCAAGGTGACATTCAAAGGATGCAACGTGCATCCCGGATATGCGAAGCACAAGATGCTCAACTCAATCCGTGTGGCCAACCAGTTTGCCATCATGCTACCCCGGTGGGAAACACCGGAACACACCGAGGGCTACGAAGGATTCTACCATCTCGTGTCTATCGAAGGATCCGTAGAGCAGACTGTGCTCACATACATTATACGTGATCATGACCGCGACCGCTTCGAGCGTCGCAAGAAAGAGCTCGAACATCTCACAAGAAAGATCAACAATGAATTTCCCGGATGCGCATCCATAGAGATCAAAGATCAATACTATAATATGCGCGAGAAGATCGAGCCTATGATGCATATCATCGATACTGCCATCAAAGCCATGGAAAACGTAGGTATCAAACCGAAAGTACAGCCGATCCGCGGTGGTACAGACGGAGCGCAACTCTCGTTCAAGGGACTGCCATGTCCAAACATCTTTGCCGGAGGGCTAAACTTCCACGGACGCTATGAGTTCGTGCCCATCCCCTCTATGGAGAAAGCCACCCAGGTCATTGTAGAGATTGCCCGCTTAGTGGCCGCGAAGTGAAGAAACTTGTAATCGTGACAGGTCCGACTGCCAGCGGCAAGACAGACCTTGCAATAGAAATTGCCGAGAGCCTTCAGACTGAAATAGTGTCTGCCGACTCCCGGCAAATTTATCGCGGCATACCGATCGGAACCGCAGTACCGTCGGAAGAGCAGCTTGCCCGGGTCAGACATCACTTCGTGGAATTTCTGGATCTTGACGGATATTATAGTGCCGGACGCTATGAGCAGGATGCATTGGAATGTCTCGACGGCATCTGGAAGAAAAGTGATTACGCCGTGATGTGCGGAGGCTCTATGATGTATATCGACGCTGTCACCCGTGGCATCGACAATCTGCCTGTCATCTCGCAGGAAATACGCGAGAAAGCACTTGCAATCTATACCGGAGGTGGACTTGAGGCTCTGCATGACACGCTGCGCGTAATTGATCCGGCCTATCTCGAATCCGCTACGGATCTATCCAACCACAAAAGGTTGATCCACGCCATAGAGATCTGTATGCAGGCGGGCAGACCATGTTCGGAGCTTCTGACCGGCAAACCGAGACAAAGGCCATTCAGTATTGTAAAGATGGCCATAGGATGGACGAGAGAAGAACTGTTTGACCGCATAAACCGGCGTGTGGACATGATGATCGAGAAGGGGCTTGAGGATGAGGCTAAACGTGTCTACCATCTACGGCATCTAAATTCGCTTAACACGGTGGGATATAAGGAGCTATTCGCCATGTTTGACGGGACCATGCCCCGCGATACAGCCATACCACGCATAGCGAAAAATACCCGTGTCTACGCAAAGAAGCAGATGCTTTGGCTATCAAAGGATCCCGGTGTGATATACCTTGATCCTACCCGCCCGTTGGCCGTACAGGCGCTTGAGGCCGTTAAGCTTTATTAATATAGCTTAATAGAGGATAATTGCACTTTTTTCGTAACTTTCTTCTAAAAAGTAAAGGTCACCCAACTTATATGTCTACTC
>CAZKIE010000006.1:0-116801 GCA_964552825.1 uncultured Staphylococcus sp.
AACGACCCCGAGATTACAAATCACGTGCTCTGGCCAACTGAGCTAAAGAGGCATCAGTTTTGTTGTTCTCTTGCTCTCCGGAGTTTCCTCCTCAAAAGCGATGCAAAATTACGCACTTTATTTTTAACTTGCAAATGTTTTTGCAAAAATTTACAACAAAACAGGTGTTTTTATTGTTTTTAGATATTTGTAATCGGCATTGCGCCACGAGAAAGCCCGGCGGAGACTATATTCTCTACCGGGCTTTCGTGTAGCTATATATAATATAGGTGTAGATTATTCGACGGTCACTGATTTTGCGAGGTTGCGCGGCTGATCCACATCTTTGCCCTTGTTTACGGCTATGTAGTAGGCGAGAAGCTGGAGGGGGATCGATGCGATGAGCGGGGTGAGACATTCGGGCACCTTGGGTATCTCGATGCAGTAGTCGGCTATGTCGTTCATGGCCGTATTGCCTTTCGATACGATGGCCACCACAGATCCGCCGCGGCTTTTGACCTGCTGGACATTGGATATGATCTTGTCGTAGAGGGAGTCGCTTGGCGCGATGATCACGCTCGGCATCTCATGGTCGATCAGTGCGATCGGGCCGTGCTTCATCTCCGCTGCCGGATAGCCTTCGGCATGGATATAGGATATCTCCTTGAGTTTGAGTGCTCCTTCGAGGGCGGTGGGATAGTTGTAGCCGCGTCCGAGATACAGGAAATTGTGTGCGTAGGTGAATATTCTGGAGAGTCTCTGTATGACGGGATCGACCTTGAGAGTCTCCTCGATCGTTTTGGGTATGGCTTTGAGCGCGGTGGCGATGTCTTTCACCTGCTCTTCCGAAACGGTTTCTCTCAGTTGTCCTATCGCGAGGGCCAGAAGGGTGAGGACTGTCACCTGTCCGGTGAAGGCCTTTGTGGAGGCCACTCCTATCTCGGGTCCGACATGGATATAGGTGCCGGAATCGGTGGCACGGGGGATGGATGCGCCTACAACGTTGCATATACCGTAGACGAACGCGCCTTTTTCCTTGGCGATCTGTATGGCGGCCAGCGTGTCGGCGGTCTCGCCTGACTGGGAGATGGCGATCACGATGTCCTTGGGGCCGAGCACCGGATTGCCGTAGCGGAACTCGGATGCGTATTCAACCTCCACGGGTATGCGGCAGAAGTCCTGGATGAGGCGTTTGCCTATCAGGGCTGCGTGCCATGATGTGCCGCAGGCCACGAGTGTGATGCGCTCTGCTTCAAGGAATTTCTCCTTATTGAGCTCGACTCCGGAGAGAACCACGTGGCGGTTGTCGCGAGTGATGCGTCCGCGCAGGCAGTCGCGCAGGGTTGCCGGCTGCTCGAAGATCTCCTTGAGCATGAACGTGTCATAGCCGCCCTTCTCGAGTTGCGCCAGGGAGAGCTTGAGCTTGCAGATATCGATCTTCGACGGGCGGTTGGAGGTTATCGATACGATGCTGAGGGGCTCGGCGCGCTTGATCACGGCCATCTCATCATCATCGAGATATATCACCTTGTCGGTGTAGCCGATGATGGGCGTGGAGTCGGAGGCGATGAATGTCTCTCCGTCGCCTACTCCGATCACGAGGGGGGAGCTTCGGCGAGCCACTACGAGTGTGTCGGGGTTATTGCGCTCCACCACTGCGATGGCGAATGCACCTTCGACCTGAAGAAGAGCCTCGCGCACGGCCTCCGGAAGGGTGCAGCCGCTCGTGAGTTTTATGTAGTCGATGAGTTGTACGAGTACTTCGGTATCGGTCTCGCTCTTGAAGGTCTGGCCATGGTCAGCCAGCACTTTCTTCAGGACCGCATAGTTTTCGATCGTGCCGTTGTGGACGAGCGCGATGTCTCCGCTCTGCGACACGTGTGGGTGTGCGTTGATGTCGCTTGGTTCGCCATGGGTGGCCCAGCGGGTGTGGGCTATGCCCAATTTTCCGGATGTGTTTCCGGCGGCTGCTGTCTGCTCGAGGTTCGCAACTTTACCTAATGATTTATGCACATTAAGACATCCGCTGTCGTCGATCAGCGCGACACCGGCACTGTCGTAACCTCGGTACTCAAGGCGTTTAAGCCCTTTTATTAAAATGTCATAGGCTCCCTGGGAGCCGATATAACCTACAATTCCACACATAGAGTATTGTTGGGGATGCTTTGAATTAGTGTTGATACGGCTTTTGCCTGGCTGCTTGTCCGGTAAGAAAAAAGGTTAGGTTTCCGCTGCTGTAGGTAACGGCCGGAGCCGTCACGAGTGTTCACGGATTGCAAAATTAGTGAAAATATTCCTAACAACCTAATTATTTAGAAGAATTAATAATAATGCCATCTGAAATGAAAGCGCTTCAAATTTTATAAAAATAGGAACTTTTGATAGCAAAAAGTTTTAAATGTGGTAAAAAATTGATATATTTGCCACGAATTTCACAGAATCATTAAAAACCAAGAGTTTCCATAGGCTTTAATTATGGAGAAGATAGATAATCTTGACAGAAAGATCCTCGAGATAGTGATGCGCAATGCGCGGATAGCATCCAAGGATGTCGCGCAGGAATGTGGTGTGTCACGCGCGGCCATACACCAGCGCATTCAGCGCATGATTGACCTCAATGTCATAACCGGATCGGGCTACAATGTAGATCCCAAGGTGCTCGGATACCGCACCTGCACCTATATCGGTGTCAATCTTGAGCGCGGTGCCATGTATCGTGAGGTTGTCCCTGAACTCGAGAAGATCCCGGAGGTGGTGGAATGTCACTTTACCACAGGTCCCTACACCATGCTTGTGAAGCTCTTTGCCCGCGACAACGAGCATCTGATGGAACTGCTCAACCATAAGTTGCAGGTGATCCCCGGTGTGGTCGGGACTGAGACCCTGATCTCATTGGATCATTCCATCTCACGGGTGCTTCCTGTCACGTATGATGATAATTGAGCGCCGCTCATTTGCGGCTCATGATTTTTTTGTCGGTCGATGCCTTGCGTAGTTTATAGCCCGGGGCTTGACCGGCATCTTTTTTGTCCGACTTCTTGTCGCTGCCGGCTGTGAGAGTGTCCGCCTCCTCCGTGGGTGTGTTCCGGTTTAGCCCTATGCGTGAGCGCAGGAGGGTGTCGGCGGTGTGGAGGGATTGTCCACGGTAGACAAATTTGCCCGTGCTGTCGGCCACGATGTAGTAGGGGATTTTGGGTATCGCGAGATTTCTCAGTTGCTGGCTGCCGACACCTCCCGGGAGCCATGCCTGCTGCCATCGGCTGCTGTCGGAGGATATGGCATCTTTCCAGAGTGTGGTATCGCGGGCGATGGAGATCTCAAGCATGGCAAGCCTGCGGAGCTTGAAGTCCTTGCGGAGCGAGCGGAGCCTGCCGACTATGGAGTCCGGTTTGCGCGTGTCGGAAAACAGGATGAGACTGTAGCTTTGCATCGACGGGTTGAATCTCACGGTGGTGTCGCTTCCTGTGTGGATGGACATATTTGTCACCTCGTTCTTCACCATGGCCGCAAGCTGGCTTCCGAGCATGGACGTGAAGCTCCCGGAGAGCCATGATGGACGGGCATCGGCAGCGATGGCGTTGAGCAGCGAATCCGCCTGGAGTTCGTGGCCGGGTGTGATGAAGAAGTTGATAAGCAGCATGGTCGATGCCATCGACGATGGTGCCGCATGGATCTCGCGTGAGATGAATCTGTTTATCTCCTCTTCGGATCCGTGACGTAGCAGCGAATCGTTGGCGGCGGTTATGCGGGCGTAGGTGGCGGACGGCTCGTTGCCTTCGACTTTCAGCGAGCTCGGATCGTCGAGTTTCATCTTCACGGAGATCTCGTCGCCATTCTTTCCGATCACGCTGAACAACCGCCGGTTATCGAGAGTGAAAGCCTCGGCCAGTGTCGCTCTCGGAAGATTGATACGCATCTCTACCTTCCCGTCGACAGGGTGGAACGAAAGCCGTTTCACTCCTCGGTCGGAATAGATCAGTTCCAGACCTCTGTTGCCGAGGCCTTCTATATCGCACGTGATCACACATTCATCATCGTTCCCACATCCGGGAAGTGCGATGAACGCTGTAAGAAGAATGAGATAATATATGACTTTCATATCGTCCGCAAAGATAAGCAAAAATCCGCAATCTGCGCTTGCCGGAGTCTGTGAAAAGAGGATAATTCAGCGATTGACAGCTCTGTTCCCATACTGCAAAGTTACAATTTTTTGGCGAATTAGAAGAAGCTGCCGGAATACTGCAACAGATTGGCAGGCTAATAACTTTCAGGATTGTTTGGATTTTCGCCCCGAAGGGGGTAATTTTGCAAAATAGTAAGAAATTAACGATAATTACGATCGAAATGAGAGTTTCTATAATAGGTGCGGGCGCCATGGGTGGTGCGATAGGGCGCGGACTTCTTGCCTCGGGATTCCCGGCCGGGGATCTTTGTGTGGCCAATCCGTCGGAAGCGAAGCTGCGCGACTTTGCCGAAGCAGGTGCCCGGACAACCACGGATAATACCGAGGCAGCCATGTGCGGTGATGTCGTGATCATAGCTGTAAAACCGTGGATTGTTCCGGATGTGTTGTCTGAGATCAAGGACTCTCTCATCCCGGGGCGGCAGACGGTTGTTTCGGTCGCCGCCGGTGTCAGCGGTGCGTCGCTTGCTGAGTCGCTCTCGACAGGTGTATATATAGCTATCCCGAATACCGCGGCGGAAGTCGGAGAGTCGATGACGTTTGTTGTTCCGGTGCGGGAGGACAATACTGATGCTGTCGTGTCGCTGATGTCTCGTATAGGCGAGGTGATGGTTGTGGAGGAGAAGCTCCTTCCGGCGGCCACTGCCTTGGCATCGTGTGGCATTGCATACGCCATGCGTTACATCCGTGCTGCGATGGAGGGCGGTGTTGAGCTTGGATTCCGTGCGTCTGACGCTCAGAAGATTGTGGTCCGGACGGTCATGGGAGCGGCAGCTCTTCTCGGGGCCGACGGTGCGCATCCGGAAAGCGAGATCGATAAGGTGACAACCCCCGGTGGACTTACTATCCGGGGACTTAACGAGATGGAGAATGCCGGATTCACCTCGGCAGTGATCCGTGGACTCAAGGCCGGAATGAAATGAGCAGGATCGTAGTCAAGATAGGCAGCAACGTGCTCACCCGCAAGGATGGCAAGCCCAACGTCACCAATATGTCGCAGATTGTCGATCAGGTGGCTGCGTTGCGTGCGCTCGGCCATGAGGTGGTGCTCGTATCAAGCGGTGCGGTGGCCTGCGGTCGCGGAGCCATACGTCCGTCCCGTCAGCTTGACAGTGTGTCTGCCCGACAGCTTTACAGTTCCATCGGCCAGATCCGCCTGATCAATCTTTACAACAGTCTTTTCGCCGAATATGGGATAGTGGTCGGACAGGTTCTTACACAGAAAGAGAATTTCTCGTCGCGCACATCGTATCTCAACCAGCGCGCCTGCATGATGACGATGATCGACAATGGTGTCGTCCCGGTTGTCAATGAGAATGATACCGCCAGCCTGACGGAACTGATGTTCACGGACAACGATGAACTCTCCGGTCTGATAGCCACGATGGTTGACGCCGATATGCTGATCATACTCTCAAATGTCGACGGGATCTTCACCGGCTCGCCGTCCGATCCCTCGTCGCGGCTCATAGAGCGCGTCGCGCCGGGTGAGGATGTGAGCGGTAATGTCGTGGCTGCCAAGAGTGGATTCGGCCGCGGAGGGATGGGGACAAAGTGCGGTATCGCCGGAAAAGTGAGCGACGAGGGCGTCACCGTGATTATAGCCCGCGGTGATCGTCCCGGTGTGCTTGTGGATCTTGTGGAACATCCGGAACGCGTTCCCCACACGGTCTTCGAGCCTCGCCCGGAGCCGTTGAGCACCGTCAAGCGTTGGATCGCCCATTCGGCATCGTTCGCCAAGGGAACCCTCACGGTCAATTCCCATGCCGCCGGGGTGTTGAGAAGCGACCGTGCCGTCAGCCTGCTCCCGATCGGAGTGACATCTGTCAACGGTGAATGGGAGGAAGGCGACATTGTGACTGTGCTCGATCCGGAGGGACGCAGCATAGGGGTTGGACGTGCCTCCCTGTCCTCCTCGGAAACATCGGCAGCCATGGGACACCGTGGCTCGCGTCCGGTGATACATTATGACTACCTTTATATAGAATAGTATATGGAATACAACGATATTTTCTCGCGGGTAAGGATAGCATCACGTCTGATCCTCTCACTGACCGACCGGGAGCGCTCAGACGTGCTTCTCACACTTGCCGACCGTATAGAGGCGGAGATGGACACGATGCTTGCTGCCAATGCCCACGATCTTGAGCGCATGGATCCCTCGGATTCTCTCTATGACCGCCTGCGTCTCACGCCTGACCGCATCCGTGGCATTGCGGAGGATATGCGCAATGTGGCGCGTCTTGAATGTCCGCTTGGAGAGGAGGTGGAGCGGCGTACACTGCCCAATGGCATCCTGTTGCGGCGTGTGCGTGTGCCTTTCGGGGTGATCGGTGTCATATATGAGGCGAGGCCGAATGTCACTTTCGATGTGTTCTCGCTCTGTTTCAAGAGTGGCAATGCCTGTATTCTGAAAGGTGGCCGTGATGCGGAGTTCTCCAATGACGCGGCCATAGCGTTGATCCATGACTCGTTGCGCCGCCATGGCATGGATGAGGCTGCGGCGTGGCTGTTGCCCTCCACCCATGAGGCTACTGCGGCTTTGCTCGGAGCGGTCGGATATGTGGATCTCTGCATCCCCCGTGGAGGCAGGAAGCTGATCGATTTCGTTCGCGACAACGCGCGTGTCCCGGTCATAGAGACCGGAGCGGGAGTGGTGAGCGCATACTTCGACATATCCGGCGTTCTGTCAGTAGGCATTCCTGTGATAGAGAATGCAAAGACCCGTCGGGTGAGCGTGTGCAATGCCCTCGACACGTTGCTCGTCCATTCCGGCAGGATTGATGATCTTCCCGCCCTGGTCGGCCCGCTTGCGGAGAAAAATGTGGAGATCCATGCGGACGGGAGAGCTTTCGGAATCCTTGCAGGCGCGTATCCGGAGTCTCTTCTTGTCCATGCTGACGAGACCACGGATTGGGACACCGAATGGATGGACTATAAGATGGGTGTCCGCGTAGTCGACTCTCTCGACGAGGCCATAGACCACATTTCCCGTCACGGATCAGGCCATAGTGAATGTATTGTCACCGAGGATGAGGACGCTGCCGCGAAGTTCCAGCGTCTCGTTGATGCTGCGTGTGTCTACGTCAATGCGCCTACGAGCTTTACGGATGGCGCGCAGTTCGGACTCGGTGCGGAGATCGGTATATCCACCCAGAAGCTCGGACCTCGCGGACCGATGGGTCTGCGTGAGATCACCACCACACGTTACCTCCTCACAGGCCACGGCCAGGTGAGAAAATAAGAAACCCCGCGATGAGCGGGGTTTTATGCTTTGGATATGAGAGATCTGTGCTTAGTCCTCTTCCTTCATGTTGTGGAAGACGTTCTGCACATCCTCGTCATCCTCGAATTTCTCAAGGAGCTTTTCGAGAGTGACGCGCTGTTCGGCGGTCACTTCCTTCAGGTCGTGAGGTATGCGCTCGAACTCCGATGAGATGATCTCAAAGCCGTTGTCCTCAAGATATTTCTGGATATTGGAGTACTCCTCGAAGGCTCCGTAGAGCACAACCTGCTCCTCGCCGGTCTCGTCGTCCACGATATCCTCAAGCTCATCAACACCGTAGTCGATCAGCTCAAGTTCGAGATCTTCGAGCGACACGCCATCCTTGGGCTTGATCTTGAAGACGCTCTTGTGGTCGAACATGAAAGAGAGTGAACCCTGGGTGCCGAGTGTGCCGCCGTGTTTGGTGAAATACGAGCGGACGTTGGCCACGGTGCGTGTGTTGTTGTCCGTAGCTGCTTCAACCACGATGGCGATGCCGAAGGGGCCGTATCCTTCGTAGACTATCTCCTTGTAGTCGCCGGCATCCTTGTCGGTGGCCTTCTTGATGGCGCGTTCCACGGTGTCCTTAGGCATATTGGCAGCCTTGGCGTTCTGCATGAGAGCGCGCAGACGGGGGTTGGTGGAAGGATCCGGGCCGCCGGCCTTGGCGGCGATGGTGATTTCCTTGCCTATGCGGGTGAATGTGCGGGACATATTGCCCCAGCGTTTGAGCTTACGTGCTTTGCGGTATTCAAATGCTCTTCCCATTGTGTGGTCTTATGTATGTGTTGTTTATTTTGTTCTTTTTTATCTGAGTTCTGCTCCGAGACGCTTCGTGAGGTTGGTGATCACCTTGTTCATCACTGCCTCGATCTGTTTGTCCTGAAGGGTCTTCTCATCGTCGCGCAGAGTGAGCGCGATGGCGTATGATTTCTTTCCCTCCGGGAGATTCTTGCCCTCGTAAACATCGAAGAGCGTGACATCTTTCAGAAGCTTGCGCTCGCTCTCGCGTACCACCTGCTCGATCTGCTCCATGCTCACAGCCTTGTCGATCAGCAGTGCCAGGTCGCGCTTCACGCTCTGGGCCTTGGGCAGCGGGGTGAATGTGACATTACGTTTGATGGACAGATTGACGAGCGCGTCCCAGTCAAGCTCGGCATATACGACCTGCTGCTTGATATCGGCCTTGGCGAGAATCCGCTTTGCGAGGATACCCATCGAGCCGAGAGGCTTGCCGTTGCGTGTGGCTATGTCCAGCCCGGCTGCATACAGCTCGCAGGCTGAGCGTGTCAGCTTGATCTCGGAGGTGCTGACACCGAGGCGCGCGAGTATGTTGAGCACTGCGGCCTTCAGGTCGAAGAATGTGGCTTCCGCGGCAGGACGTGCCCATGATGCCGGGCGTAGGTCGCCGGTCATCCATAGAGCTAAACGGGATGCCTGACGGAAAGGTGCGAGGGGTGCGGTAGGCTCCGACACAGCCCCGGGATTGTAGAAATACACGTTGCCGAACTCATACATCCTCAGGTCGCTCTCCTTGCGGTTGATGTTGTGGGAGAGTGATTCCAGACCGCCGAACAGGAGGCTCTGGCGCATCACGTTGAGGTCGTTGCTGAGGGGATTGAGGAGCTTCACACAGTTGGTGGCGGGCATCTGCTCTATATCGGTATAGTAAGCCTCGGCCGTGAGTGAATTGTTGAGGATCTCGTTGAATCCCTCGCCGCAGAGCTGCTCCGAGATAAGGCCGCGCAGGCGGTTGGCCTCGTCCTCGCGGCTCTTGTAGGATAGCGAAGCGTGGAGCGTGTCGGAGATCTCGACGTTGTTGTAGCCGTAGATGCGGAGTATGTCCTCCACTACGTCGCAGGGACGGTAGACATCCACCCGGTATGTGGGGACTTTCATCACCACTTCCTTGTCGGTGATCGAGGTTATCTCCATCTCGAGCGACCGCAGGATGCTTTCTACGGTATCGGCCGGAATATGTTTACCCACGAGGGAGTCCACATAGTCAAATTCGAGTCTCACTTCCGCCGGCTCGATATGCCGGGGATATACGTCGACCACCGGACCGGTGATCTCGCCGCCGGCAAGTTCCTTGACCATGAGTGCGGCAAGTTTGAGCACATACATGGTGTTGTTTGGGTCAACACCGCGCTCGAAGCGGAACGAGGAGTCTGTATTAAGTCCGTGACGACGGGCTGTCTTGCGCACGGATGTGGGATTGAAATATGCGCTTTCAAGGAATACGTCGGTGGTGGCCCCGGTGACTCCTGAATCAAGTCCGCCGAACACTCCGGCTATACACATCGGCTCTTTCTCGTTGCATATCATAAGATCGCGGCCGTCGAGAGTGCGCTCCACCTCGTCGAGAGTGGTGAACTTTGCTCCCTCCGTGGCGTTCCTCACGATGATCCTGCCCCCTTCGATCTTTGACGCGTCGAAGCAGTGGAGCGGCTGGCACATCCCGTGGAGGAGATAATTGGTGATGTCCACGATATTGTTGATGGGACGCAGACCTATGGTGGTCAGGGCATTTCGTAGCCATTCGGGTGATTCCTTGACGGTGACTCCTTTGACGGTGACACCGCAGTAGCGCGGGCAGGCCTCAGTGTTTTCCACCTCTACGGTGATACCTCCTTCGGCCACGTCCGTCTTGAATCCGTCTACATCCGGCCGATGCAGATCTGCCTTGGTGGTGTGGCAGGCCATCCAGGCGGCAAGGTCGCGGGCCACCCCGTAGTGGGAGGCTGCGTCGATGCGGTTTGGGGTAAGGTCTACTTCGAGCACATAGTCGGACGTCAGGCCGTAGTATTCGGCAGCGGGTGTTCCGGCTGCCACAGTGTCGGGAAGCACGATGATGCCGTCATGGGAATTACCCACGCCGATCTCATCCTCGGCGCATATCATGCCGAGCGATTCCACACCGCGTATCTTTGATTTTTTTATCTTGAATTCCTGATCGCCGTCGTAGAGTGTTGTACCCACGGTTGCCACTATGACGGTCTGTCCGGCGGCCACGTTGGGCGCGCCACACACGATCTGGGTAGGCTCTCCGTTGCCGAGATCCACGGTGGTGATATGCAGGTGATCGCTGTCAGGGTGCTCGACGCAGGTGAGCACTTTTCCGACCACAAGCCCGCGAAGTCCGCCACGGATTGACTCAACTTCCTCTACTCCACCTGTTTCCAATCCAATGGATGTCAGCGCGGCGGCCAACTCATCGGGGGTGAGGTCAAAGTCGATATACTTTTTTAGCCAGTTATATGATATATTCATGGAATGAGATGGTTTTTCAAACTGCAAAGATACGAAAAATATTCGATTCCAACGGATTCAGCCATCTAAAATACACTGGAAAGATTCTCACGGAGTTGATGGGAAATTTATGGCCATAAAATCTATTGATTTATTCCCAAATGTTAAATCCCAACAAGGCTGCTATACCATATAGTCCCATCAGAATAATCCAGTAAACAATAAGTCGTAAGACAACCGATAGCCATTTGGAGGAAACGTTCTTTTTAATCAGCCTGTCCACAGGCTGACTAACAAATCCAAAAATAATACAAACGATTATAATTACTATCCACATGATATGAAGTTTTTTGTGTAGACATAAGTCTACAGATTTATGGAATAGAATAAGAGTTTACGGATTCTTTGCAATAAGAAATATATTAGTGGATTGGGTATTTTTACAGAATCATCGGAGTAATGGCGGGAGTCCAGGTGATGTTGTAATCCTCGATGTAGAAAAAGAGGCTGCATTCACGATTGTAGTGAATCCCTTTCCTCCTGAAGAATTCTGAATTTCGGCTTATTTGGACTATGTCATACCCAATCACCATGGTCCCGATAGAGGGATACTTCTTACCTCCGAATTCCCCGGGATATAATTGAGGAAGTCGTTTTATGGCAAGTTCGAGTTCATAGTCCACCTCGGGATCTATGCCTTTTTTGACTTTAGTCCGTGTGATGTTACCGTCATCATCAACCATAAATTTGATAGTGATATATCCCCAAGTTCCAATACTGAAGACAGAGGCAAGGTTGTAAGGCTGTCTAAAGTTATGGGAAAGATTTGATAGTATGCGTGTGTACCCACCGGAAAAATATGGCTCCTTATAAGCTTTTTTCGCTTCTTTTAGAGTCGGATAGACCTTATATGTCGGCCAGGTTTTGGTACCGTAGGTCGTGACTTGAGACAATTCGATTATATAGTCGGCGTAGGCAGTGCTATCAGATATATGTTTAAGCCTTTTCTTTCGGATTTTGTCAGAAATTTTTTCCCTTGATTTTTTTTGTCGTTTTATATTTTGATCGTTTTGCTTTTGTATTCTTTCTATCTCTGATTTTATATCGAGTTCCAATGCGTTGAAAGACGTCTGTCCGCAAATTATTTGATTTGCGGACAAGACGAGTAATATTAGCAATATGTATATAAGCCTGATCATTTGGCGTTATCAATTGGTTCTATTTAACTTCAGTGATCTCAAAAGTTAGATTAGGAAGGAAGTCCTCAATAGGTCGTTGGTTGTCACAAATATAACAAATTTTAAATAGAGAAGCAAGTCTTAGAATATGTATATTTAAAAATAAATAATTTTAACAATATTTGTATATGATACTATAATTATTGGTAAAATCCGGAATTAGGATTTCTTTCTTATTTCACCCTGCAAAGGGTGAGGCCGTCGCGGATGGGGATAATGACTGTCTCAAGGCGGGGATGTGAGGCTGCGTAGGTGTTGAAGCGGTCGAGTCCGAGTGTCTGGGCATCGTGGTTGGTCACTGTGTCAAACACCTTTCCGTCCCATAGTGTATTGTCGGCTATGATGAAACTGCCGGGATTCATCTTGTCAAGGACTATGTCGAGATACTCCACATAATCGCGTTTGTTTGCATCAATATATACGAGATCCCACGGTCCGGGGAGTGATGCGGCCACTTCGAGAGCGTCGCCTATGTGAAGTGTGATCTTACGGCCTTCCTCCACTGACGCGAAAAGCGATAGAAGTTCCGGTTCCATCTCGTCGTCGATCTCCACCGTGTGAAGTTCGCCGTCGGCCGGAAGGTTCTCTGCCAGACAGATGGCCGAGTAGCCCGTGAAAGTCCCGAGCTCAAGGATCCTGCGGGGACGTATCATAGCCACGAGCATACTCAGAAGACGTCCCTGCAGATGTCCGGAACACATCCGCGGATACAAATGGGTGAGATGTGTGTGGCGATACAGAGCCTCGAGATGAGGAGGCTCCGGTGAGATATGGCCGAGGATATATTCTTCTTCGTCCATGACGGGTGTCAGTCGGCGGAGTCCATTATGATGGCCTGTGCGGCGAGAAAATAGGAACCGAGACCGAATCCGGCTATTGATCCCCTGCACACCGGGGCTATGAGCGATGTGTGGCGTATGCTCTCGCGGGCGGCAATATTGGAGATATGGACCTCTATCACCGGAATGCGTATGGCCGCTATCGCATCGGCTATCGCGAGTGATGTGTGTGTGTAGGCTCCGGCGTTGAGGATTATGCCGTCGCAGTCAGCCTCATGGAGAAAGTCTATTATATCGCCCTCGTGATTGCTCTGCAGATAGTCTATCTCGTCGCCGGCGAGCATCTCGCGCAGCTCCGGCAGATAGGATTCGAATGAGCGCGAGCCGTAGATGCCCGGTTCGCGGGTGCCGAGCAGATTGAGATTCGGTCCGTTGATTATTAGTATCTTCATGATTGTACGAGTGTGAAAATTGCGGCTGTTGTCAGTGCCATTACGGCGAGAAGAAGCCATGTCACGTAGTGGCGCTGCGGATAGGCCTTGTAGGCAAGCCAACCGGACAGTGCCATATAGAATGGATAGATCTGCACAAGTGTTTTCGCTGTGTCATCCCCTTGCGGAAGGTCGCGTATGAGCCAGGGAGTGCTGAAAAGTGGCAGCAGGAATATGATGATGATGATACACATCCAGCGGGGAGTCCTGTCATTCATGTCTCTCTTCCTTTTTCTCGTTCCTGTAAGCCTCGACAGTGAGCCTGATTCCTTCCCTGAGATCAACTTTAGGGGCGAAACCGAAGTCACGGACGGCAGGAGTGACATCGCAGTCCCAGTTGCGCTGGGCCATGATGTTGTATTTGTCTGAATTCAGGGTTGTGGCCTCCAATCTTGCCGCGCCCCATTTCTCGGAAATTTGGCAGGCTATGTCGAGCATCCACAGGGGCAGACGCACCGGAACCACCAACCGCCGGCCGAGAGCCTCGGCCACGATCTTTCTGAATTCCTTCTGGGTATATGCCCTTGGTTCGGATATGATGTATTTATTGAGTATCGGTGCCCTTTCGAGCGCGTCGAAAACGGCTCTCGCCAGATCCTCCACATAGATGAACGTGAGCATCTGCTTGCGGAACCCTACGCCGAAGTCGAAATGTGAGTCGATGCTTTTGATCATCATCAGATAGTCCTTTTCGTGGGGACCGTAGACACCGGTGGGGCGGAGTATGATCCACGGGAAGTCCGTCAGTGTCTGCAGGACTGTCTCGGCCTTTATCTTTGACAACCCGTATTTCGTGTTGGGATTCGGGATCATGTCGCCGTTGAGTTTTGTGTAGTTCTTCTCGTCGCCCGGGCCGATGGCGGAGAGCGATGACATATACACGAACTTTTCCGGACGGATATGGCAGTCTGCCAGAGCTTCGAGGAAATTCCGCAGATACACGTAATTGATCTTGTTGAAATCCATGAAGTTCACACATTTGGTCGCTCCGAGGTTATATACGATATAATCCCAATGGTGTCCCTCCATGGCCTTGGCCATATTTCCCGGAGATTCGTAGTCGAACGTGATGAAATTGAGAGCAGGATCGGTGAGATAGCGCCGGGAGGTTGTCTCCCTCACCGCACACCATGTCTCATATCCGCGGCGCAGCGATTCGGCGGCGATGAATCCGCCGATGAATCCTCCTGCTCCGACGATCAATACTTTCTTCATAGTGATTCAAACAGATCAATGTATTTTCTGGCTATGTTGCGTGAGCCGAAACGGTCTTCGACAGACTTATGCAGGTCTTCGCGGCTTATGTCCGATTTCAGTGCCCACATTATGCCGTTGGCGAAGTCGTCGGTATCCTTGTATCGGGCTATGTAGCCGGTCTTGAGATGTTCCACGATGTCGTCGCGGCCGTCGCCTCCGAAAGTCACCGGTATCGCCCCGGCAGCCTGTCCCTCGATCAGTGTCCCGCTCAGCGATTCGTAGAGCGATGGCGAGATCACCACCTTGGCCGAGGCGTAGAGATAGGCGAGGATCTTGAAGTCGTTGATTCTTCCGAGCCACCGGTGCGACATACGAAGCGTGTCGAGTATCTCGGGATTACGCATCTCGCCGAATAGATAGACCGCTGTCTCCGTGGCGATCTCGGGATGATTGTCAAAGATGTGGTTGAGTGCCTCGATGGCAAGCGGAAGTCCCTTGATGGGATCGTCGAGTCTCGCGGCTCCCATGATGATGAGGTTGGGCTTGATACTGGTGCGCAGTGAGTCGATCTGTCTGGCGGGAGTGGTGTAGAATTGCTCTACGGGGAAGGCGTTGTAGATAGTCATGACCCTCTGGTCGCGCAGCAGCGACGACTGTCTTGCCTTCTTCTCGAGCCAGTGGCTCACGGCCACGAACGTGATCGGCACGTTGCTGTAAAGTTCCTTCTTGCGTTCCCATATTTTGTGTGACAGGTCGTCGGGATGACCGCCACCGCTGAGGAACATACAGTTGCCGCACGTGTCCATATAGTAGCCACATTCGTAGGCGTGATGGCATATACCGGTGAACGGCCACATATCATGCATGGTCCAGACAAGTTTCTTGCCCATCTTGTGGAGCTTGCGGATATCCTTGAGCCCCATGAGTCCCTGGTTGATCCAGTTGAGACACACTATGTCGGCATCCTTGACCCACGGATGGTTATGTACGCCTATCGCGAAATTGCCGGTCGATACCATGAAGAGGTTCTTGCGGTCGTAGCCGAGGTGAAACCACAGCTGCAGCCTTTCGAGCACGAAGCGAACACCGCGCTCGAAGCGTGTCCCGACATACGAGACGTTCTCTTCGGAGGATCGCTTGGTGAAGACGACCATGCGTGCATCAAGACCTTCGCGCCGCAGTGCCTGCATGAGCCGGAATGTGACGATAGCGGCACCCCCGAGGGTGTCGCTATGCGTGATGAGTACGATCTTTTTATTTTTTAGTGTTTGTGCGTCCATTTTTGTCGGAATTTGATTGTGTCCCCACATCGATTATCGACACGTTTTTGAGCTGGAGCCGGGCTTCGAGATAGCGCGAAAGCTCGGTGCGTTTGGCCTGGGGTAGCGGAGTGGAGTATGTGACGAGGGCAAGGTGGGTAGTGTCAAGCCTTCCTGTGGTCATGTTGCCGAACACGGCACGCGTCACGGCCATGTCCTTGACCTGCGGGAAGAGCACTTTCATCTCCGGAGCGAGACGCCCGGCTATGGTGTCGTTGAAGGTCGCCTCTTGCAGTATGTTTTTGAGCGAGTCGATCACCATTTGCTTTGATGCGATGGATGTCTGTGCCATCTCGTAGATACTGCGGACTGACTGCGAATTGTCGCTGACCAATCCTGAAAGATCCGGATTGTCGCCCTGGATAATGTTGATCTTTGTGCCCTCGAGTCCGTAGAATTTCAGTTTCGAGGAGAGCGCGAGCATGAGCGAGTCGGTGGGAAGCGTCTTGCCGATGAGCGTGATGCTGATGGTCTTTTCCCCTCCTTTCATAGTGGCGTCGGAGGCAAGCACTCTCGTGGCGGGAAAATGACATTCGGAGGTGACAAATCTTGATGCGTTGGTGTCGAATCTGCTCTGACGGAGCATATTATATGTGAGGTATAATGACGGGAGAAGCGCGAGCAGCGCAGCCGTGTAGACCATCCGGCGCACCTTGTTGGCTCTGGCAGGATTCTCGGTCGCCACGGGGTGATAACCCATCAGCTTCACACCTATGAATGTGGACAGGGAGATATAGATGGAGTTGATCAGGAAAAGATAGAAGGCTCCGAGGAAATATGTGGGCTGGAGGGTGGCGATGCCGTAGCCTGCCGTACAGAGCGGCGGCATGAGGGCGGTGGCTATGGCCACACCGGGGATCACGTTGCCTTTTGATTTAGATCCGATGGCGATGATGCCGGCCGCACCGCCGAAGAAGCCGATCAGCACGTCGTAGATTGTCGGCGATGTGCGCGCGAGAAGCTCGCTGTGGCCCTCGCTTACCGGGGAGATGAGGAAGTAGAGTGTGGATGTGAGCACACTGAAGCCCGTCGCCATCACAAGATTCCTCACCGCGCGCTTTATCAGGTCAAAGTCATGTATCCCCACTCCGAGACCTATACCGATGATGGGACCCATGAGCGGCGAGATGAGCATCGCGCCGATGATCACGGCCGTGGAATTGGTGTTGAGTCCTAAGGACGCGATGAAGATGGCGATGATCAGGATGACTATGTTGGTGCCGCGGAATGAAACACCCTCGCGGATGGATTGTTCTGCCTCTTCCTGGGAGATGAGGTAGTCGCCCAGAGCGAAGTATTGGGCAAAATAGTTTCGGAAGGATTGCAGGTTCATGCTTGTCTCTTTGTGTGGATGGGGATTATTCCTTGGGGGTGCGGAGCTGTGTCTTGAGTTCGTCGACCACGTTGATCACGTAGTCACCGATCTTCTCGAGAGAGCCGATGATGTCCATATAGTAGATGCCGGCCTGATATTCGTAGTGGTGCTCGTTGATGTTCTCGACATTGGCTGAGCGCAGCTGGTTGCGCAGGTTGTTGATTTCCCGCTCCCTGTTGTATGACGTGATGATGTCGGTCTCCGAGATGTTCTCCATGTCGCGCAGGAGCAGATTCTCGTTTGTGATGGCTGCCTCGACGGCTATGAACATGGAGTCGATGTTGTGGTGTATCTCCTCGTTGAACTCCACACGGCTCTCGCTCTTGCGGATCATGATCTTTCCTACGCCGTAGCAGCAGTCGGCCACACTCTCGATCTCGCTGGTGATTCGGATGAGCGCGGAGATGCGGTGCTTACTCTCATTTGAGAGCCGGCCTTCGGCACATCGGTTGAGATAGTGGGCAATCTCGATCTCCATGCGGTCGGATATCTCCTCATATTTCTCAAGCCGCGAGAACTGGCGGGCAAACTCTTCCTGATCCTTCACTTTCACGATGCCCTGGGCCATGCCCACCATACGCTGCACTCTCTGGGAGTAGACGAGTATCTCTTTCTCGGCCTGTGCGATGTTGAGCTCGGACGCGCTGAGCAGACCACCGGAGATGAATTTGAGCTGGAATTCCTCGTCCTCCTTGTGGCGCGACGGGATGATCTTCTCCACGATCTTAACATACAGTCCCGTGAGCCATATCATTATGAGTACGTTGATGAGGTTGAACACGGTGTGGAACATGGAGAGTCCGAACGACACGCTGAACTGCATCTGCGCCACCTTCAGGAGAACCGGATGTCCGGACGGAAGTGTGTTGGCAAACAGGGCATTGTAGGTGTCAGGATCCGTTGCTTCAAGCTGGTTGACGTATGTGAATATTTCGGTCGGATTCCCTTGTCCGAGCCATTCGGTGATCATGATGTTAAGCCGGCAGAAGGGGTAGAACACGGCGAGAGTCCACAGCAGGCCGAAGGCGTTGAAGAGCAGATGGCCCATGGCTGTACGCTTTGCTGCCACATTTCCGCTCATTGATGCGAGGAGCGGGGTGACGGTGGTTCCGATGTTGGAGCCGAGCACGACCGCACAGGCGATGTCGAATGTGATCCATCCTTTCGTACACATGATGAGCACGATGGCAAACGTGGCTGCCGAGGACTGGATGATGGCCGTGAGGATCATGCCCACAAACACGAATATGATCACCGAGAGGAAGCCCATGGAGGCATACTTCTCAAGGAAAGCGAACATTTCGGGATTGCTCTGCAGGTCAGGCACATAGTCGCTGATCATGCCGAGTCCCATGAACATGAACGCGAAGCCCACGAGGAACTCACCGATCGATTTCTTCTTACCGGAGGAGGAGAACAGCAGCGGCACTGAGCAGGCTATGATCGGAAGGATCATCAGCGACGTGTCGACCTTGAAGCCGAACAGTGCTATGATCCATGCCGTGAAGGTCGTACCGACGTTAGCTCCGAATATCACGGCCATGGATTGGCCGAGGGTCATGAGGCCGGCGTTGACGAAGCTTACCACCATCACTGTCGATGCCGAGGAGCTTTGTATGAGTGCCGTGATCAGTATACCGGTCAGCATACCGGCCAGCCGGTTGCGGGTCATGACTGAGAGGATGCTGCGGAGACGGTCGCCGGCAGCCTTCTGGAGTCCTTCGCTCATCACCTTCATTCCGTAGAGGAAGAGGGCAACTGCGCCGAGCAGGCATAGAAAGTCTAAAAAGCTATAGCTCATGGATTTGGGCTTGAATAGTGTTGGTGAGGTAAATGCGGCCGTTTGGCCTATGCAAAGATATGATAATTTTTATACAATACAAAATATCCGCTGCTGCTTGCCCATCAGTGGAAAGCCATGATGAGCCAGGTGGAGATCGTCATATAGATCACCATGCCGATGATGTCGTTGGTGATTGATATGAAGGGGCCTGTGGCGAGTGCGGGATCAATTTTCAGCTTTTCAAGCATGAGGGGTACGAATGTGCCGAAAACAGATGCGAACATCACGACGCAGAACAGCGAGATGGATACGGCGAAAGTGGTGACTTCGTGGCCTTTGCCGATGGTCATGAAGTTGTAGAGAAATACCAGCAGGGCGATGATGGTGCCGTTGAGAAGACCCACGCCAAGCTCCTTGAGCAGTTGCTTGCCGGATTTCCTTATGTCAAGTGAACCGTTGGCGAGACCCTGCACCACGATGGCCGACGACTGGGTGCCGACGTTTCCGCCCGTACCGCCTATGAGCGGGATGAACAGAGCCAGAGCCGGATCCACCACGAATCCACCCTCGAATTTGCCGAGGATGAACGAGTTGCAAAGTCCGCCGATCATGCCTATCAGCAGCCAGGGCAGGCGGGCTTTGGTCTGGGCGAACAGTTTGTCGTCGCTCTCCACATCGCCGGAGAGACCTGATGCCAACTGGTAGTCGCGCTCGCTTGAATCGCGCACCTTGTCCATCACGTCGTCGACCGTGATGCGGCCTAAGAGCCGTCCGATGGAGTCGACCACAGGCATTGCCACGAGGTCATATTTCTCAAAATCAAGAGCCACGTCGTCGATAGGCGTGTCGGCCTTGACGGACACGGGGTCATCCTCCATCACGTGCTTGATCTTCGATACGTTGGGATGCGTTATGAGCTTCTTGAGCGGAAGTGTGCCTTTGAGGCGGTCGTCGTTGTCGACCACGTAGACATAATATACCTCGTCCATCTCCTCGGCCTGCATCCTCATCTGTTTGATACACTCGGGCATACTCCAATTCTCGTTGACCACGATCATTTCTGTGCCCATGAGACCGCCGGCCGTGTCCTCATCGTATTTCAGAAGGTCTATGATGTCGCCGGCCTGCTCTACGTCGTCGATGTGGGAGAGGATCTTCTCGCGCTCCTCCTCGTCCATCTCCTGGATCACGTCTACGGCATCGTCGGTGTCGAGGTGTTCGATCTGCTTGGCGATATCCTCGGCATCCATTTTTGATAGCAGTTGGGAGCGCTCGTCCTCGTCAAGCTCCATCAGCACGTCGGCCTGGGTGTCCTCGTCGAGAAGCAGGAACAGGTATTCGGCCTCATCGATGTCGAGGTCGCGGTATAGTTCGGCGATATCGGCGGGATGCAGGTCTACCAGTTCATCGCGGGCAGCCTCATCGGCCCGATCCTCTATGATCTTGCGGAGATGTGATAGATATTCAGGGGTGTATTCTTTCATTGTCCTTACCCGTTAATTCGTTTGTCCATAGTTTGTTCCATGAGCTTTGTCAGCTCTATGAACTGCGCCACCGAGAGCTGTTCGGGGCGTAGTGAGAATATGGGCAGGTCGGGCAACGGGACTCCGGCCGGAAACAATCCTCTCATGGAGTTGCGAAGTGTCTTCCTGCGCTGGCCGAATGTGGTTTTGACAATGGTTTTGAACAGCTTTTCGTCGCAACCGAGATCCTTCACTCCGTTGCGTTTCATTATGATGACGCCGCTTTTGACCTTGGGCGGCGGATTGAACACGTATTCGTCCACTGTGAAGAGATAGTCGACGGTGTACCATGCCTGCAGCAGCACACTCAGGATTCCCCGCGCTTTGGTTCCCTCCCGGGCGGCGAGACGTTCGGCCACTTCCTTCTGGAGCATCCCTGAGCAGACCTCCACCAGATCACGGTAGTCGAGGACATGGAAGAATATCTGGGATGATATATTGTAGGGATAATTGCCTATCACGGCGATCTTGTCAGCCCCGGGGAACACTCCGGAGAGGTCGAGCTTGAGAAAGTCGGCATCGAGTATGCGTCCCGAAAGTTCCGGATAATTATAGCGGAGATAGTCGATGCTTTCGGTGTCTATCTCGGCCACTTTCACGTCACGCCCGTTTGCAATCAGATATTTGGTGAGCACTCCCATACCCGGTCCGACTTCAAGGACCGGCAGCGGACCACAGCCGTCAAGGGTGGCCGCAATACGTGCTGCCACAGACTCATCCGTGAGAAAATGCTGCCCGAGAGCTTTCTTGGGCTTTACGAGTCCCCCTCTGTTTGATCCGTTTGCCTTCATGTCACCGCAAAAATAGCAAAAATCCCCCGAATGGCAAAATATAGGGCCATCATGAATCCGCCTTAATATGTAATTATTATAAATCTGATAATTGGAATTATAATAATCAAATTTTTGATAATGAATTTCTGCGTTCGTGCGGACGGAAAAATTTTTGATGCTGCGCGACATTATCGCACCTTTTCGCTTTTTCCGCATATTACCTTTGCAGAAAAAACGAACAGGAATTATGAACACACTGACAGTATCAAAGAAAGTCTACTCGGACATCTCCGAGCGTATCAACACCACACTGAGTTTCTCACCGTATTCCGCTGCGGAGGCCATGCACGTCGTCGATGCATATCTTGCCGGGGAGGATGCCGTGAGTGAGGACGCTATTGCCATGCTTGCGTTCAATATGATAAAGGCCGAGCTTGACCGCGCGATGGTCAGATCCACACGTGCCCGCGAGAGAGCTGAGAAGAGGCGGAAGGCACAGCCGGCGGCGTGTAAGCCTGACGCAGCCCCCGTCGTGGCTGATGCAACTACCGCGGCGGAAGCAGAAGAAGCAGCTGAGCCGGTAGAGCTTCCTCTGTCGCGCCGCGAACGCCGCGCCATAGAGCGATCCCTGCACCCTAAGTCGCGTAAATGGAAGCGCATCGGCTGATCCCCATCGCGCGAAGCCGGTTGTATCCCGTCCGGGCACAAAAAAAGACCCCTGAAAGTTATGGAAAAACCCTCAGGGATCCGTATAGATTTTTAAATCCGTCTTACTTGTAGAAGGTTGTCATGTTGTTCTTGACCTTCTTGTTGCCGATGAGGATGCGGTCAAGAGAGTTGCCGAGACGCGCTGCGCCACGCTGCTGGTTGAAGCGAACTGCGCTCTCCTCATAGTTGTAGGGACGTCCCTCGTTGTCGATATTGGTGACGGTCAGGACAACGACGGCGTTGGCTGACTGCATGGGGCCGATAAGCTCTCCGGGTTTTGCGGCGGCTACATGACCCTGTACGGCAGACTCGTTGGCTCCGATGCCGGGGATGTAATACTGACCGAAGTTCACGGTGGTGGTATCGACGGAAGCTTTCATGAGCGATGCGTATCCGGCCACATCCTTAGCTTTGCCCTGATAGTCGGAGATGAGTTTGGCTGCTTTCTTGTCGTTGCGTGCACGTGCTGAGAGCATGGCGTAGAGCTGCGGATCGCGGGCGGGAGTGTAGTCGTTGTAGATGTCGTCAAGTGCCACTGCGATGAAACGTCCGGTCTGGATGTCGCCGAACACGGGTGATACCTCGCCCTTCTTTGCATCCATCACCCAAGCCACAGCATTGTGTGAGTCGGTCAGATTGCCGAGCATAGGTGTCGATGCGCTGACATAGACGGGGAATGTGGTGAATCCGGCTGCCTGTGCGCTGTCTACGAATTCCTTTGCTGTCCTGTGGCTGCTGACGTATGCCTGAAGTTTGTTCTCAAGGCTGTTGACGGTGGCGTTTGACGGCTCTGTCGTGAAGGTCACGTTGGCGATCTCATAGATTGTGACGGGAGTTGAACGCTCTGCCACGCGGATGATTCTGCCACCCTGTGCAAGGGTGTCGGGCGCAAAGTAGACACCTGTCTGGCGGCCTTCGATCAGATCCTTCACGAGCTGTGAGTTGGCATCGATCAGTGATACCTCCTGGGCTTTCTGTGATCCTGCCACAAGGGGAGAGGCGGCTATGGAGTCAAACGATGCTCCGTTGTTGAGGAGTGCTGTCAGGGAGTCCACCTGTTCGCGTGTGCCCTGTACGGCGATGAAGTCGAGGGTGACATTCTCGCTCTCCACTGTCTTGGCGAGAAGCTTGGCTATGGTGTAGTCGTTGCCGAGTTTGCTGACGAGAGTCGCACGGCCTACGCTGAGAGAGTCAAGCGCGGCTTTCAGGCGGTTGTCCTTGTCGACATCGCTCTGCGATTTCTTCTCGCGGTTCACCACGAACTCTGTCATCTCGACCACGCCCTGTGTCTCCGGCTGGTTGTTGAGAGCCATGATGGCCTCTTCCACTTTCTTCTGGCCGTTGAGGATATCATCCGACGACGGAGTGATGGCCACTGAAATATAGTTGGCGAGGCGCTGCTCCTCATCGATTGCATAGCGGCTCTTCTCGGAGTTGTAGAGGCGTTCCACATCGGCCTTCTCTACGGGGAATTCGTCGTCCTTCAGAGTGGAAAGATCCTGCTTTGCATACACCACGTGGGCAGTGGCCGCATTTTCGTCATAAAGAGCTTTTGCGTCAAGATCGTTGGCCACGAGCACTCCGCTGAACAGATTGTTGAATTTCTGCTGGATGAGCATCTTCTCCACGTTTTTCTCGAGATCCACCCAATACTGCTGGAGCTGGATGGCCTGCTCCTGGGGAATGCCGTATTTTGTGGGGTTGAAGGCCATGTCGTGAGCCGTGACGGCATCGGGAAGCTGAAGCTGCTGCTGGATCATGCGGTCCACCATAGCCGAATTTTTTCCTACCATGACCTCTGACAGTTCTGCGTCGGTCACGGTGATGCCGAGCTGTTCGATCTCTTTGTCGAAGAGCTTCTCGGCTATCATTCCGTCAAGCACCTGCTGCTGGAGCGCGGCATTGTCCACGCGCTGTCCGCTCTGCTGCATCTGCTGCTGAGCCTGCTGGACGCGGCGCTGGAATTCCTGTACGTCTATTTTCTGATTGCCAACCTTGGCGATAGTTGTCCCGGTGCCGAAAAATGTGCGGCCCGAGGTAAAGAAGTCACCGATGATAAAAGCCAGCAGTGCGGCTCCTACGATGATGAGCAAGAGCACTGACTTGCTGCGGATTTTTTCGAGTGTTGCCATTCTATGTTCTATGGTTTTTTTGATTTTTCTATGATAATGCCGATGGTTTATTTCCCTCGCGGAGGTAACCGCGCGGAATTAACGCACAAAGATACGACTATTTATTTAAAATCCAAAATCCGGCGTGGCCTCCGGCCTAAATTTTTTCAAGAATCATGACCATCCCTCTGGCGAGGATGTAGACCCCTGACATTATCAGCACGATCAGCGCCGAGCATGGGACATTGACCACGGTTGACAGAAACAGTCCGCCTACGGAGCATACGAGGGATATGGCCGCCGACAGTAGCATGATACGTCCGAACCGTCGGGAGAAGCATTCGGCGGTCATCTGCGGGAGTGCGAACATCGACATCAGCAGCATCACTCCGACGAGCCGTATGGTCAGCACGATGCAGACTGCCACGAGGACTGTCATGACGGTGGTTATTACCCCTACCGGCAGACGGCGCACACGGGCAAAGTCGGGATCGAAGGCGCAGATCACTATCTGGTGGTACCGGCAGACGAGGAACGCGATCAGCACGAGCGTGAACAGTGCGAATCCGGCGAGATCACCGCGCGAGATAGTGATGATGTTGCCGAACAGGAATGAGTTCAGCTCGGGGACATAGCCGGGGGTGAGGAAGATGAACAGTGTGCCCACCGCCATACCGATGGCCCACACCACAGCTATGGCGGAGTCTTCCCGGACCTTGTGGCGCGTGGACATCCACTGGACACCGAGCGATGACCCGACGGCGAAGAGAGCTGCCGTGGCGACAGGGCTGATCCCGAGAAAATATCCGAGACCCAGACCTCCGAAGCAGGCGTGGGTGATACCTCCGGAGATGGCGACAAGCCTCCTCGTCACTATGTATGTGCCGATTATGGATGAGGCGATACTCAATAGCATCACTCCGGCCAGTGCGTTGCGGAAAAAGTCGTATCCGAGAAATTCCATATAGTCAATAAAACAGTCCTGTCAGCCTTCCCTGCACAGCATGATCCATTCGTCTCTCAATTCTTCAGGCAGGGCGATATTTCTTGCGGTCAATGACACTCCCCAGGGGTAGACATCCTCCGGCAGGAGGGTGTAGAGCACATCCCGGAATTCCTCGATCTCTGTGGAATCATACTTGTCCTGTCCGCGCCCGGCGAAACGGTCGAGTTCTTCATCGTCGAAATATTCCGGGACGAATGGTATCGCGGCGGTTTTCTCACACACCACGTGGCGGCCGCAGCAGCTGTCGGCCGCCGGATCCTGATGAGGGGTCTCCATGTCGGCGTCCTTCTCTTTCTTGTGGGTGATGAAGAGGAGGAGTCCGGTGAGGATGGTGGCGCACAGTATGATTAAAGCTCCGGTCATATCTCTGTCTCAGGTGTCGGGAGAGGTGCGTCGCCGTCAAGGATTGTGAATCCGGCGGCTCTGAGGTGTTCCCAGAAGTCGGGATACGACTTGCTCACCACCTCGGCGTTGCGTATGATGATGCCCGGCATGAATAATGACACCGGTGCGAGGCATAAGGCCATGCGGTGGTCGTCGTATGTGTCAAACACGGGAAGTTCGGATATCGGAAGCCGGCGTCCATCCCAGGAGATCACCCCGGGAGCCTCGACGTTGATGACCACGCCGATCTTGGCCAGCTCTATGCGGAGCGCCTCGATCCGGTCGGTTTCCTTTATGCTGAGGGTGCGTAGTCCGGTGAAGCGGAACGGATAGCCGAGCATCGCGCAGGTCACGGTGACGCATTGCGCGAGATCCGGACACTCCGAGAAGTCAATGTCAGCGCGCGCATCGGCATCGGGATTGGCGCAGAGGTCGGTGCCTCCGTCCTCTCCCTCCCAGTCTGTGTCGACACCCATCTTGGAGTAGATCCCGGCAAGCACTCTGTCGCCCTGGCAGGAGTCCTTCACGAGGTTGTCTATCGTCACCATGCCTCCGGAGATCGCCGTGATCTCATACCATACTGCGGCCGCGCTCCAGTCTCCCTCGATCTCCATGCAGGTGTCAGTCTGCAGGTATTTGCCGGGCTTCACTGTGGCAGTCTCGCGGTAAAGCTCACATTCGATACCGGCATCAGCCATCATCTTGAGTGTCATGAGTATGTATGGGCGGGACACGATCTCTCCTTCGAGCCGGAGCCTCAGACCGTCGGTCATCGTCGGAGCCGTCATGAGCAGTGCGGAGATGAACTGGGAGCTGACGGATGCATCGAGTGTCAGGTCTCCGCCACGCAGTTTCCGTCCTTTTATTTTCAGGGGCGGGAACCCTTCTTCGCCGGCATATTCTATGTCCGCGCCAAGTGACCGCAAGGCATCCACGAGCACACCTATCGGGCGCCGGCGCATCCGCTCGGAGCCATCGAGAAATACCTCAATCCCCGGCTGACAGGCATAGAACGCCGTAAGGAAGCGCATTGTGGTTCCAGCGGCTCCTACGTTGACTTCATTGACCGAGAGGTCAGCGAGAGCCTTGCGCAATGCGTCGGTGTCGTCGCAGTCTGCCACGTGGGTCAGCGGGCGCGCCCCCGGAGTCAGGGCATTGATTATCAACGCGCGTGCGCTCATGCTCTTGCTCAGCGGAAGCATGAGGCGCGTCTGCAGGTAGTCTTCGGGTGGTAGGAGTCGGATGTTCATTGCGGTGCTACGTCAGTAAGTATGGTGTTGGTGGCTCCGCGCCAGGGCAGGGTGCCGTAATATTTTTTTGTGGTTATGACGACGGGTCGTCCGGTGGCCTGATAGCTCTGCAGGAGCCGTCCCAACGAGTCGGAAGGGATGGAGAACTGGAGGTCTCGGGAATATATCCTGGATGTGTCGGCGAGACGGGTCTCCGAGACTATCTCTCCCTCGAAGGTCTTGAATATGATACCTCGCTTCTCGACGATGGTGATGTAGCCTCTTGTCTTGGATTCGGATGTGTGGGGGATGTAGTATCTCACGTAGATGGCGACGGCCAACGCGCAGACCACTATGAGTGCGAACCACCAGAGCAGGGAGCATCCCTTGCGTCGGGATTTCTCCGTCCGTGAGTCTGCGGGGGATCCGAATGAGAATTCCTGTCCGGCGGGTCCGGCGGAGTCCGTGACCTTGTCGGCTTCCCCGTCCGGCTTGCTGAAATCATGGAGAAACAGATCCTTTTCGTCGTTGAATAGTTTCATCTCTCGTTGCGTTTGGAAAAAGCTATGCAGATAAATGTGAAGATGCCGAGCACTATCAGTCCGCAGGTCGACACTCCCATCACGAGGTTGGCGAAGGATGTGGCATATCCTCTGGTCAGGCCGGGGACAGAATAGAGTCCCAGTCCGAACACCATGGCCCACTGATAGGGGCCGATGCCGCCGTTGGAGGGAACCCCCATCGAGATGCTGGTCAGGACGAAGCACATCAGGAGTGCGATAAGTCCATGACAGTCAATCACCTCCGCGGTGAGGGGGAATGAATTGAATGAACACCACAGGGCAAGGAAGTAGCACATCCACAGGCATCCGGTCAGCAGCAGCCAGCGACCCTTGCCGGGCATACTCGCTATGACAGTGAATCCTTCCCACAGACCGCTCCACAACCGGCGGACGGCGGCCACCACTTTGTTGTCGGGAAATTTCACCCATACCCATGCGGCTGTCACCATGACGGCTATCAAGGCTCCCCACAGGACCGGCGACGTGATGAATCCTGCGAGACGCTCGCCTGCCGAGGGGAATTGGTCGAGATAGGCCGAGAACTGGCTTCCGGCGATGAGGAAGGTGATGAGCGAGATTGTCCCGACCACCACGGTGTCGCTTAGTCTCTCCGCCACCATTGATCCGAACACTTTGCTGAATGGGGCTTTCTCACGTTCAGCTATATAGCCTGTCCGCCATACTTCGCCGAGGCGCGGGAAGACGAGATTGACGGCGTATGTACCGAAGATGCTTAGGGTCAGTTGCCACAGGCTCGCGCGGATGTTGAGCGCACGGAGCTGTATCTGCCATCGGGCGGCTCGGGCCACATGGGCGGCGAGATTGAGCGCGAGATTCCCCCATATCCACCTGAAATCACACTCCGTGCGGATGGTCTGCCACATTTCGGCGGGATCTACGTCCTTGAACAGCAGCAGGCACAGTCCGACGGTGATGACAGGAGGCACACCGTATTTCAGCAGTGCGCCTACGACATCTGTACGCTTATGTCTGTGCATAACAGCATTACTGTCCATAACTCCTTGCTTAAAATCCGTCATCGCGCTCTCAGATCAGTTCCGTTGGTGCCTCTCAGCCTGCCGCTCGAACTGTTCATGAAGGGATCATTGTAGAATTCGTCTTCCTCCTCCTCCTCGTCGGTGGCGTCTGTCTCGCCTTTCTTCTTCTTGGGCTTGTTCTTGACGATCTCACGCGGTTTCTGCTGATCCACGGGCAGCTCGTTGATGTTCCAGGCCTGCTCAACGTCCCAGTTTTTTTTCAGCACGAGCTTCTTGGGGTAATAGTACACCTCCTCGGGCTGTATGGAGTCAAGCAGATTTCCTGTGGTCCAGATTCCGTTGGTGTCGGCATCGATGAAGAGCCGCGCGTAGTATGTTCCGGGGTTGAGATACTCGACTTTCGCGTATGATCCTTTCACCCGGGTGGTGTCGACGAGCTTGTCGCCGTTCCCGAGTATCTCAAGTACGGCCGGCCGGCCGTTGAGGCCGGATATGTTGAAGGCGATGGACGAATAGTCGCCCCTTGTCTTGGTGGTGAACTCATGAGTCACCGTCTTGTTGACAAGTCCGTATATGTCCTCCACGGCTGCGGAGTCGATGGTGAGCCGGTATTTGGTTCCTTCCTCCCAGTCGTAGGGAGCCGTGTAGACCATAGGTTTCAATGGATCGGGCTGTCTGACCACCGGAGCCTTGACGGGATACCAGATGGTGTCGATCTGCATCTCGAGATGCACTCCTTTCCGGTCAAACCGAGCTACGGGCACTCCCGCCTTGAAATACAGCGGTTTGTTGAGGTCGACGGTAGATTGCGAGGTGACGGAGAAATCCATGGCCGGAATCACCGGAGGCAGGGAGTCGGTCTCCTCCTCCGCACCTTTTTTCTTCTTTTTTTTCGTCTCTTCCTTCTCCTTGTTTTTGTTCCTGTTGCCACCGCGCAGGAAGAATTTCAGCGTGTCGGTAGTCTGGGTGAGGTTGTCGAGGGTGTCAGTCCGGTAGTACCGTGCCTCTATGAGCAGGGAGTCGATGGCCGAGAGAGTGGTGTCGGTGATCCAGTAGGTGAGGGAGTCGAGGGTGACGGATGCGTCGAGCACGCTCCATGTCGAGATCTCGTCGCCTTTGCGGTGGGTGTTGAGAAGCCGCAGGATCGGGAGGGAGTCGGCCTTTGTCCCGAACTGCATCGTGATCAGATTGGCGGCCTCGCGTTTATAGTCCTTGAGATACTGCGAGGAGTATCCTTCGTTGAACCATGTCAGGAGGATATCGTCGGGCAGGAAGCGTGTAGCGGCGCGTCTGACTATCGAGTCGGCTGTGTTGTCCCTGTTGTGCAGGGTGTCGATGACAACCGTGGGTTCACAGGTGGGTATGATGACGGAATCATAGAAAGCTATGTCTTCCGAGCGGTCCCAGTGGTAGTCGCGGTTCACGTCGTTGATAGCGAATAGGCGGTAGGGGGTGTCGGGCTTCAATCCGCGCAACACGAATTGTCCCAACTGGTTGGTCTTCGTGATTCTCTCGACCGGAAGGGTGGTGATGGCTGTGTCGGAGAGGTTGGAATATGCTCCCACAATCATTCCCTGTGCCGGCTCGAGATTTCTTGCTTCAAAGACCATCCCTGAGATCCTCATCGAGTCAATGCTCTCACCCGTGGAGAAGTCGATGGCCAGACCGTCAAGCACGTTTCCCTCGTTGAGATCCTTCACGGCATCGGAGAAGTCTATTATATATGTGGTGTTGGGCAGGAGGGTGTCGCGTAGCTCAATGGTGACGTGTTTGCCGTTTGACGATATGGCGGGCTGAGTCTTTTGCGCCGGGGAGACCACTATCTTGTTGGTGGGATCGTCAAGGGCGATGTTTTCGTTGAATGACACGTTCACTTTGTTGTCGGTGACTTTGAGCTGCCCCATCTTAGGATTTGAAGCCGTGTAGACGGGAGGAAGCTCGTCGCGGGGGCCGCCCTCGGGTCGACCCATATTGGCGCAGGCCACCGTCAGCGCGGCGGCCGCCACCGCCAGTAACATTCTCAGTTGTTTGACCGTGTGCATAGAGCGTCAGCTATTGCACCGCATCGGGATCGGTGCGTTTCCCCAACAATGATATAAGGATATACAGAACGATTGTCCATGCCAGTCCGGCCACACCGTCGGTGATCAGGAAAAGCACTGCGGCACAGAGGATGACATAGCGCCGGGCGTTGTCGCGGAAGCTTGTATTGGTGAATTTGAGGGAGAACATCTTCAGCTCGCTCACCATGAGCAGCGACAGAGCCACGATGAGCACGGCCATCACCCAGTCGCCGGGATAGCCGTGGCGTTCCGTCCATCCGAGGACTCCGATCCAGAATATGGCGTTGGCCGGGATGGGCAGACCGATGAATGAAGTGGTCTGACGGGTGTCAACGTTGAATTTAGCGAGTCTGAGCGCACCTGTCAGAGCGATGAGCAGGCTGATGAACGCCACCCAGATGTAGCCCTCCTGAGCGAGCATCGTGTTGAGCACGAGAAAAGCCGGCGCCAGACCGAACGACACGAGGTCGCTCAGCGAGTCGAGCTCCTTGCCCATCGGGGAGTATGCCTTGAGGGCGCGGGCGGAGAATCCGTCGCAGAAGTCAAACAGGGACGCGGCGCATATAAGTATGTAGGCCCAGTGGAGTCCGTTGATACCCGCTGCGTATATGTCGGTGTGGAAGGCCGCTACACAAGCCAATGTGCCGCAAAGCAGGTTGAGGCAGGTGATAGTGTTCGGTATATATGTCCTTATGCTTTTCAAAATATGCGGTTTTTGGAAGAATTGATGTCTGTTGCGGTATGCTACCTGAGGCGACCGACTGTGGTCACGCCCCCGACGGTCTTGTCGCCGATCTTCACGAAGATCTCACAGTCGAGGGGGAGGTAAATGTCCACGCGGGAGCCGAATTTGATGAATCCCATGTGTTCGCTTATGTCGGCTTTCTCCTTTGGCTCGGCGTATGTGACGATCCGCCGGGCCACAGCTCCTGCGATCTGGCGCATGAGCACTTCCTGGCCGTTGGCGGCGCGGATCAGCACGGTGGACCGCTCGTTCTCGATGCTTGCCTTGGGCAGATATGCGCTCATGAAGCGGCCTTTGTGGTGGCGCACCATGAGGACTTCGCCATCGACCGGAAACCAGTTGGCATGGACATTGAACACCGACATGAAGACAGACAGCATCCTGACCTTGCGTTTGAGAACCTCCGGCTCGAACACCTCCTCAAGGGCGACCACAGTGCCGTCGACCGACGACACCACCACTTTCTCCCTGTCGCCCCTGAAAGTGCGGCGTGGAGATCGGAAGAAATTGACCACAAGAAGATAGAGCACACCCGATATCACCGAGAATGTGACCGGTATGCCCGCAGGGCGTATGAACATCCATGCCGACACGTTGATCACAACGAGGATCGTCAGCAGAACCATCAGGATGTTCGTCCCTTCTCTATGGATTTTTACCTTCATCGGGTCTTACAGCTGTATGTAGACTTCAGCCAGTGGGGTCTATCAAAGCGCAAAGTTAACTTTTTTTCTTAACAAGACCAAAATATAACCGTAAGCATCCGTAAATTTATGCTTTTTTATGTGCGTGCACGGATACAAGATGGACCCGGAAGCAAATTGCCCCGGGTCCATACAGAAATCAACAATCTATATCTATTAACCTTAAATAATTCCTACTGGCGTATGAACTGCGGTTATTCCTGACGGAAACCGTAGCCGTTGGTGACGTTAGAGTTCAGGACTGTCTTGGATGTGTAGGGACGGACAGTTACAGGCGACTTATGAGCCTGGAAATCAGCATCGCTGATGCCGGAGAGCACCTTGTTGGCATGGGAGTCCTTGTCCTTTGTGAGGCTGATGCCCCAGTCAGTCTTCTCGTAGCCGTCAGCCTCGAGAGCCTGAGCCTCGGCGGAGCCGGGAGCGATGTATTTGAACAGACCCTTGATGGCCACGTTGGTCAGCGAGTGACCGAAGATGGTGAATCCGTAGGATGAGAGGACACCGTCCCAGTCGTCGTGTACGCCGCGCCATCCGGGATAGAGGACGGGATCATCCTCCATGCCTGCAGGAGTGGATGCGGTGAGACGATAGCCTTTGAGAGTCTTGGCATCGACTGATTTCACCCATACATAGGCGGGGAACTGGTTGCCGTTGGCAAATTCGGCATATCCGTTGCTCTCGATATCGCTGATGATCTGAGCCATCTCCTTGCGGTTGTTGACGGCCGCTTCGGGGAGGAATCCCGTGCGAATCAGGTCGAAGCGCCGTACACCTTCGCCGACAAACTCGAGAGCCCTCTCCTTGATGACGGCCTTATACATTGTGCTCCAGTCAGTTGAGGTAAATTCACTTGCGCAGGCAGCGATCCAGCTGTCAAGTTTGCTGTCCACTCCGCCGGGGAAGTTGCGGTTGTGGACTGTCGAGAGATATGTCTTGGCCTGTCCGTCCTGACCGAGGGCTGCATAAACCTCGGCGAGCATCAGATAGACGTCGGAGATGCGCATATAGCTCATGTTGATGGCGGAGTTGCCGTAGGATGCGGTGTTGGGAGCCTTCATGCGGTTCCAGTCCCATTTGTTGGAAGTGATACCAACCTTGCCCCATGCACTCATATCGAGAGTGAGAAGAATCTCGCGGCCGTTGCCGTCGGAACCGGTGACGCTGCAGGAAGCATCGCGACGCTGATCGTTGGGATCAAACCAGTCGTAGTAGACGTGGGGCTGGATGCGGTTCTGTCCGCAGGCCACACAGGGTGCCCCCTTGTTACCGCCGGTTGATGCGCGGCCGATATAAGCGGGACGGTCGGAACCGCCGTTGTACATGAACGGAACCTCATATACGCTCTCGTCAGCGACATCAAGGGAGTTGTCCTTGTGCATCTGCTGGAATGCGTACTGGTATGGGCTGTTGTATTCGCGTCCGGTGCTTTCCGACGAGCGGGGGTCGGTGAGACGGAGCTGGATTCCGCCGGGATTGTTGACGCAAGCCTCAAGATAGGGGAGACCTTTGGAGAGCACGGTCTTCCAGTCGGCGCGGCGTCCGTAGATAGCCTTGTTCTGGGTGTCCTCGGTGCCCCAGTCGTCGAACGTAAGGGCTTTTCCGTTGCCGTCCACATAGAAGTCGGTACCGAGATCGGTGCGGCGGGTGCAGTAGCCTGCGTTGTAGAGGGCTATACGGCCAATGAGACCCTGGACATAGTTGCGGTTCATGATATCGGCACGTGCGCCGTTCTCGCCGACACGATACATATAAGGCTCGACCTCTATGAGCTTGTCCATGCAGAGGTCATAGACAGCGAAGCGTGAGTTGAGACCCGACGCACCCTCCCCGGCCTTGTCGACGAAGGGAACATCGCCGTAGAAGCGGCAAAGCTCGAAGTAGCAGGTGGAGCGGAGAGCCACAGCCTGTCCGTAGATGTCAGACAACTCGGAGGGCTGTCCGGACATGATCTCGCTGAAATTGCTCGTGTTCTCGAGAGCGGTGATGAGGGAATTGCACACGCCGATGGCCTTGTAGAGCTGTTCCCATACCTCCGTACCCTCGATACCGTCGATATTGACGGAAGATGTTCCTGTGGGATAGAAGTTCTTCTCGAGTTGTCCCATGGATCCCTCACTGTAGGCATCCTGAAGACCTTCCATGTCCGATCCCCATATAGGGGCCCAGAAAATACCTACGGAGTGGATGCTTCGGCAGCCGCGGAAGATCTCATAGCCTTCGTAGAGCGCGCCACGGGCGGATTCGGTGCTTGAGAAGACGAAATCCGGATCGGTGATACTTGGCGAATTTGTGTCGAGGTAATCGTCGCAACCGGTGGATGCGAGAGCAAGAGCCGACACTATTGCTATATTGAGAAATTTATTCATTGTATGTAGTCAGATTTGGTGTGATGATGGTTTAGAAGGTCACGGAAGCACCGATGGTCCATGTGCGTGCGCGGGGATATGTTCCATAGTCCATGTTGAACATCGGGAATGTCCTTACATCGCTCTGGAATCCGGCACGGCCGGCGGTGGTTGTGTTGACTTCAGGATCAAGACCCTTGTAGCCGGTGATGGTGAAGAGGTTGCCGGCGGTCAGATATACACGGAGGTTGGAGATGCAGGCTTTCTTGGTCAGCTCCTGCGGGAGTGTATAGCCGAGGGTGATGGTCTGGAGGCGGAGATATGAGCCGTCCTCAAGGAATTCGCTCGACACGATACCGCTCTGGTGGTAGGGGTTGGCGGAAGAGGCGTTGGCGTTGAGAGCGTCAAGAGCGTCGGGAGTCGTGACAGCGTAGAGATCGCCGGAAGTGCTCACGTCGTAGAAGCGGTAGGTGTTGGCGCGCCAGGCGCTGTACTGGCGGGTGAGACCCACATATTCGTTGCCGGAAGCGTCGGCCATGGCGTTGGCGTTGTAGACCTTGCCGCCGTATGTCCAGTTGAAGTTGGCGGAGAGATCCCAGTTCTTGTAGCCGAAGTCGAGATGGAAGCTACCGGTGTGGCGGGGAAGCACTTCGCCGAGACAGGTAGCGTCGTCAGCGTTGACCTTGCCGTCGTTATTGATATCCTTGAATTTGGGAGCACCGGGGAATGCCACCTGGCCGTCGGCGAGAGTGAAGGGTGTGGGGCAGGTTCCGAGAATCACTTTCTCAAGATCGGGCACACCGTCTTTCAGAGTGTAGACACCGTTGGAGTAGTTGAAGTCCGCAGTGGTGTAGTAGCCTTCGGAGATATATCCCTGTACGAGACCGATGGGCTTGCCGACCTTGAGCATCCAGTCGTTGATAGGAGTCTGTGCGGATGATCCCCAGTAGGAAGAGTAGACATACTGGTCGGCGTTGGCCATCTTGTCAAGGTTGTTGCGGTTGTAGTTGTAGATGGCGCCTGCGCTGAAGCGGAAGTCCTTGGTGCGGTAGATGTCGGCGTTGAGGGAGATTTCGATACCCTTGTTGGAGATCTGGCCGAAGTTCTGATACTGATATGTATAGCCCGAAGTGTTGTCGACGGGAACAACCATGAGGAGGTCCTTGGTGGTGTTCCAGTAGATTTCGATAGAACCGTTGATGCGGCTGTTGAGGAAGCCGTAGTCGATACCGATGTTGCGTGATACGGTGGTCTCCCATTTCAGATCCGGGTTGGCGAGCATACCGTCGGGCTGATAGAAGGGAAGGAATTCACCGTTGATGGGGAGCTTGGTGTTTGGTGTGCTCGACCATGTCTCGCGCCAGAGGTTTGAGCTGATGTTGTCGGCACCGGATTCACCCCATGACAGACGGAGCTTGAGGTTGGAGAGCCATTCGCGGGTGTCTTCCATGAAGCTTTCCTCGGAGAGACGCCATCCGGCAGCTACTGCGGGGAAGTAGCCCCAGCGGTTGTTGGGTGCGAACTTTGAGGAACCGTCGGCACGGAATGTGGCGGTGAGCAGGTAGCGGTCGAGAAGGTTGTAGTTGACACGTCCGAACCAGGAGATCGTGCGGTCAGGCACACCGATTGTGTTGGAATACTCGGAGGAGCGTGTGGCGGTGTGGATCATACCGATTGCGTGGGCATAGTCGAATGTGTCGGGGAATCCGTAGCCGGCGATGTAGGAAGACTCGCTGCTGCTGCGGAGAAGCTCGTAGCCGGCGAGGATGTCGAAGTTGTTGGTCTCGGCGACGTTGAACTTATAGTTGAGTGTGGTCACCCAGCGGAGACCTTTGGACATACTGCGTGTGAGAGTGGCTCTCTTCTCACCGTTGGTGAGACCGTCCTCGTAGTAGGAGGTCTTGGATGAGCCGCGAGTGATGCCGAGCTCGGAGCGGGCCTGAAGACCGGAGATGATATCCCAGGTCACGGCAGCGTTGCCACGGAAGTTACGGCTGTATGTCTCGTTGGTGATGTCGTTGATGAGGTCGACGGGGTTGTGGGAATCGTCGATGTTCTGTACACCGAAGCTGAGACCACCGCTGATGTCGGTGTAGGGCACACCTCCGAGGGGATCATCGATGGGCTTGTAGTGGTATGCACCGCTTGTGTAGCGGGCACCGGCTCCATTGAGGGTTGACTCGGTGTAGCGGGCCTCGGCGTTGAACATGATGGTGTTGGAGATCTTCTGGTAGATCTTCATCGAGGTTGTCAGACGGTTGTAGTCGGAGTTGATGCGGACGCCTTCGTCGTTGATGTATCCGAAGTTGAAAGCGACCTTTGTGCTCTCGGTTCCACCAGTTACGCTGAGGTTGTGGTTGTTGGTGAAACCGGTGCGGAGGATGTCGTCGTCATACTGATGAGTTGACATACCGGCATATTCGGAATAGTGGTTTCCATATTTGGAACCGAGGCCGAAGTATTTCTCGATAGCGTCCTGATGGGCTGAACCGCGGGCTGCGGCGTAGCTCCAGTTGTCAAGCACATATTCCTGAGCGGAGAGAGTCTCCTGCTTTTTTGCGACGGTCTTCCACTGGGCGTAGCCTTCGTAGGTGACTTTTGCTTTGCCGGACTGTCCGCCCTTTGTTGTGACGAGGATAACGCCGTTGGCACCACGTGCACCGTAGATGGCGGTCGATGCAGCGTCCTTTAGGACGTCGATAGACTCGATCTCAGAAGCGGCGATATTGTCGATACTGCTCACGGGGAAACCGTCGACAACGTAGAGAGGCTCGTTGCTCTGGGTGATAGAGCCGCCACCGCGGACGCGCACGGAGATTGTGGCTCCGGGACGACCGTCCTGGGAGACTACGTTGACACCGGGCAGACGACCCTGCAGGGCCTGGGTCACGTTGGAAACGGGATTGGCCACGAGGTCCTCACCCTTTACGGAAGCGACAGCTCCGGTCAGGTCCTTGCGACGCATGGTGCCGTAGCCGATCACGACAACCTCGTCGAGGTTCTGGAGGTCTTCCACAAGGGTCACGTCAATGACCGTCCGGCTGTTGACCGGCTGGTCGACGGTGGTGAAACCGACGTAAGAGAATGAGAGAACCGCCTTGGGAGATACGTTGATAGTGTATCTTCCGTCAAGATCGGTGGCAACTCCGTTGACGGGATTGCCTTTCTCCGTAACGATAACCCCCATAAGAGGTTCTTTTTGAGGATCATTCACCACTCCGGTCACTGTGATGGTCTGCGCGACAGCAGCCTGAGTGACGAGGAGCATCAGGACGAGAAACGCGTTCCTGATGATAGCTGATAATTTGGTTCTCATGCTAAATAATTGGTTATTAGAATAAGGATAATAAAAAAATTCGGGTTGGATCAGATGCCGAGGGCACCGTAGGCGTTGATGGCTCTCACTCTGATGTCGCCTTCGGGGGCATGGGTCAGGGTGCAGGAGCGGGCGGTGGTCATTGCGGCCACCTTATCGCCGTCGAGCACGAGGTATCCGCGTGCGTCGGGGACGGCATCCCATTTTATCTCATTGGAAGATACGCGGATGTTGGCCGGCTGCGGGAGAGCGGCCATGATTGAGCGGGGATCCCAACCGTCAGTGCCGGGAATCATATTTTCGTAAGTCAGGTCGGATGCTTCCTCGAAGGAGATTGAGGTTCTTGAAGTGCCTGTCATTTCCTTTCCTTCGCGGGAGGTGTAAGTGTAGGTTGTCTTGCGGGCTGAGAGGTCGAGGGGTGCACCGTCGTGGTCGTGGCTGCCGTATTCGGCGAAGAGACCGGGGGATGTGCCCATGTCGGTCCATCCTTCGGCTGCTATGGGAATACGCATTGTGGTGTTGACAAACTGGGCGCGTGGATTGTTGTGCCACGGGCGTCCGAGAAGTTGCTTGCCGTCGGCGGCCTCCTCATTTCCGTCGACCACGCAGTCGCGGATCACGTAGCCATACTTGCTTTCCGTGTGACACGGAGCCACGATGACCGAACCGCTTCTTACATTATAGAATGTGGAGTTCTCGACCAGCACATCGCCGCCACCGTAGAGATAGTCCACGGCTCCTTCTATCCAGCAGTTGTTGACGTAGTGGCGCTCGTTATCCTTCACGGTTGTCATCCAGGTGTCCTGGAAGGAGCGGAAGATGCAGTTTTTGAAGGCCGCGCAGTCGGCGTGGCTCTTCATGGCGAGGGCCTGGGGACCATCCTGTGTGGAGACCCCGTAGTCATTTATATAGGAGATGTTCTCGGTGTAGAAGTGGGGCGCTCTCACCACGACCACTGCTGCATCCATGTCGTGGACCGGAGATTCGGGGTTGTGCACGGAGTATTTCCAGAAGGCTTCCTCGGTGTTGTCGGGCTTGGCACCCACATTGAGTTTCATGTGGATTATGGTCTGCTCCTTGTCCTGCCCGATCAGATGGATATAAGGCTTGGACTCAGGGATCACTACCTGCTCCTCATAGGAGCCGTTTTTAATAAATATAAGGTAGGGTGAGTCGAGGCTGTCGGGGACAGCGTTGACGGCTTCCTGAACGGAGGCGAAGTCGCCGCTGCCGTCCTTGGCCACCACAGCGTGGAACGGACAGGCCGCTTCTTCGGCTGTGCAGGCTCCGGCCAGCAGAGCGAGGGATGCCATTGCAAGATATGAGCTGAAAATGGGTTTCATGGAATGTTGGTCAAAAAAATGATGACCAAAATTACCATAATTTAATAATCAGCCGATTGCAGATATTCTTGGCAGTATTGTACTTTTTAGTATGTGGAAAAATCTACACTATTTGCGAAAAAAAGTGCAATTTCAGGTGTTGTTTCTGTTTTTTCTCCATTCAAGCGGAGTGGATCCGTAGCGGCTCTTGAAGACGCGGTTGAAATACTGTGGAGAGGAGAACCCGCACCGGTAGGTGATCTCCGACACAGTCATTCCGGCGCTGTCAGAGAGGAATCCGCAGGCTTTCCTGAGACGAACGGTGGTGAGAAGCTCGATAGGGGTGGAGTGGAACAGGGATTTCACTTTGCGGTTGAAGACGGTGCGGCCAAGGTTCATGGCGGATGTCATCTCATCGATGGTCAGGTCCGGACGGTGGTATTCCCGCTCGATGAAGGCCGACAGCCGGTCCACAAATTCCGAATCGTAACCGCTGAGTGAGGGCAGGCTGCCGGTAGGGGCGGAGGCGGTCTCTTCCGGGCCGGTCTTGTCCGAGATCCTGCTCATGAAGTATTCGAAGAGTCGGGATCTCTGACCGATGATGGAGCGCAGGCGGGCTTTCAGATAGGAGGCGTTGAAGGGCTTGGTGATGTAGTCGTCCGCACCGTATTCGAGTCCTTCGATCCGTTCGCTCACCGAGGATTTCGCCGTGAGGAGCACGAAAGGAATGTGTGACCATTCGCGGTTTTCCCTGACGGCGGCGAGCAGTTCCAGACCGTCCACGTTGGGCATCATGATGTCGCTTATGATTATGTCGGGATTGGAGGGGGCGAGTTTGTCCAACGCGTCTTTTCCGTCGCAGGCTTCCACCACGTTGTAGAGGCCGTTGAGCATGGATACGAGCATCCTGCGGAGCTCGGAGTTGTCCTCCACGACCAACACAGTGAGCCTCTCGCCTCCGGGGATGTCCGGAGCATCAGAGGCCTCCGCGTCGTGAGAGGCGGTCATGGTGTCGCTGTCCTTGAGAATCAGCTCGGCGTTGGTGTCGTGGCTGAATGTGGCGTAGTCGCCCGGAATCGAGACTTCAAACCGGCTTCCCACGCCCTTTGCTCCCGACACGGAGATGTGGCCGTGCAGTATGTCGGTCAGTTCTTTCACGAGCGAGAGTCCTATGCCGCTTGACGGGACGTGCTTCTTGCGCCCGAGTGTCTCGAATCTCTTGAAGAGAGATGCCATCTGCCATTCCTCCATGCCGGAACCCTCATCGATGACGGTCACGTGAAGCATATTGCCCTCGGCGTGTGCGCTCAGTGTCACGCTCATCCCGTCCGGGGTGTATTTGAATGCGTTGCTCAGGAGGTTGAACACGATCTTCTCAAGTTTGTCCACATCGGTGTAGATCACGAGCCGTGGTATGTCGCAGTCGAATGAGAAGTTGATTCTTTTCTGCTCCGCGAGGCCCTTGAAGTCATGGCAAATCTTCCGGAGCAGGCCTATGGCGTCGGTCTGCTCAAGATATACTTTCATCTTGCTGTTCTGTATCTTCCTGATGTCGAGAAACTGGTTGATCAGGCGGAGCATACGGTCAGTATTGCTTTTGGCCATGGCCATGTATTCCCTCGAGCGGGTGGAGAGCGACCGGTCGCCGATCACCTCGTCGATGGGGTTGACGATCAGAGTGAGAGGTGTGCGCAGCTCGTGGGAGACATCGGTGAAGAACTTGAGTTTCATGGATGTCAGCTCCTGCTCAATGTCGATCCTGCGCTGAAGCCTGAAGATGTAGACGGACACATACCATACGGTCAGTGCGATCATCAGGAATGCGATGACGTAGAGAATCTTGGCCCATACGGTCTCGATGAATGTCGGTTCGATGTGGATCGGGAGGCTGAAGATGCGGTCGTTCCACACGCCTTCGCAGTTGGTGGATTTCACTTCCAGCACATAGTCGCCCGCCGGCAGGGCGTAGAATGAGGCGGTGCGGTTGTGGCCGTTGTCGATCCAGTGGTCGTTGAATCCGCGCAGTCGGTAGGCGTATGAGATATTGGCGGAATTCATATAGTCGAGCGCGACGAATGAGATCGAAAGATTCCGCTGGTGCGGGGCGAGGGACAGGAGATCCTTGTCGTAGATGGTTATGTTCTCCTCGCCGTGACCTTCGGTATAGATCTTTGCCTCGCGGAACACTAAGTTTGGCGCGTAGTCGTTCTTGCTGAGAGCCATCAGGTCGACCTGCATCACTGAATTGGCCAGTCCGAAAGATGCGATGCCGGCACTGTCGATCACAAACGGGACTTCGCCTACCGGGAGCGTCCGGTGGAAGTCGTAGCGGCCGAATGTCTCAATGTCGCCTGTGCCGGAGTCGTAGCGGCATATAGCGTCGTCAATGGCAAGCCAGAGCTGCCCGCGGCTGTCCTCGTTGATTGAGTACACCATGTCGCTCGGGAGGCCGTTGCGGCGGTTGATATAGCTGAATGTCAGATGCTCGGACAGCAGATCGGACGAGCATAATCTGCATATACCTCCTGACAGTATGGCGAGATACACATCATGGCGGCTGTCCTCGAAAATGTGTGCTACATCGCTGCCGCTGAGCGTGGAGTCGCGGTGTATGTCGCAGCGGTTGTGGTAGAACCGTATGTCCGACGGCGAGTCGAAGTTTCCGTCAAATGTCAGCAGTCCGTCAGTTGTGGCGATCATCATTATCCCCCGGGATGTGCAGGTGATAAATCTCACTTTGCTGCAAGAGCGTCCGGGATATGTGGGCAGTCCGCTGTTGGCGTAGTTTCTGAACGAGATCCTGCCATCCATGTCCTCTTCCACCAGATTCAGGCCGCCCCCGTATGTGCCGATCCATATACGGCCTTTGCTATCCTCGCAGATGTTGAAGATGGCTTCGGAGCTTATGGAATTGGGGTCGTCCTTGGCCGGCGTGAAGTGTCTGATGGAGTAGGCTGATCCTCCCGGGAGAGGTGTGGCGAGATATAGCCCGTGGGAGCGTGATCCGAGCCAGATGCGACCCTTGCTGTCCTCCTTGATGTCATACATTGTCGCCCCGAACCTTGCATTCCGGTCGTTGACGATGCGGCCCTGTTGCGTAAGGTTCCCGAGATAGTCATAATTGGAGTCGTAGATCTTGATCATGGAGTTCTTGAAGGATGTCCACAATCTGTTGGAGCTGTCGATCATCATGCCGCGACATTCGATACCGTCGTCGTTGAGGATGCTGTTGTGGCTGAGGGGAAATGTCATCAACTGTATGCCGTGCGTGTGAGCTCCCCACATATTACCTTGGGTATCAACTATGTATGATGTAAAGTCAGGCACGGGTTCATTGCCGCGCTCCGTGTGGCAGTATGCTCTCTCAAGCTCTCCGGTAGCTTCATTGTAAAGACACATATGTCCGTCCGGCGGATAAATCCATATATCATTGTGCTTGTCGCAGTGGATGAAGGACATACCGAGACTTGCTGCTCCGGCATTGTAGGGTTTCGTCATGTTCCGGCCGCTCGCCGAGGTCAGGTCTATGCGCAGGACATCCGAGCGGTCGGTCAGTGCCCAGAGTGTCTTTCCGCCGTCAGGGTGGTGCTGCTCGCGGCAAGTCATTATTTCGCCTGAGAAATCCAAGTCGATCTCTCCTATCGTCCGGTCAGCGGGATTGAACAGTGAAATCTTCCGCTCCGACACCAAGACAACCCGGCCGTCGGAAAGAGTGTGCATGATTGATTTTGTATTCACTTTCCGGCTGTCCGTACTGATGTCGCTGATCCGTCCTGTCGCGGCATCATAGATGGCTAATTGTCCGTCGGCATCGGCGAGAAGCAGGCCGCCCTGCAGGGTGGTGGCTCGCCTGAATTCCCTCAGACCGTGGATTTCGTCCTTACCGTACACCCAGTAGCCATGGTTGGTCAGGATCCATTCGCCTCCCGCTCCGTCGGGGTAAATTCCGAATACGTTCTCGCCGCGTTCGGCGCGTGTGGCGGGAAAGTATCTTACAGCACCCTGTTCGCGGTATCTTTTTCCGTCGAGTCTCCACAGGGATCCGTCGCGACCGAGCAGCCATATCACTCCTCCGGGCAGATTGAAACACCATGAGAATTCCTCGCATCTCCTCACGGTGGGGTGGAAGGAGAACGGGTCGATAAAACGCTCCTCATGGGTGTCGAACACGTAGATCTGCATATCGTAGGTCTGACACCACAAGCCGTTTTCAGGTCCTGTGGATATGCTCGGGAGTCTGTTGTAGAGCAGGCGCAGCGAGTCGGTGGGATGGGTCTTGAAATTACGGAAGCTGTAGCCGTCGAATTTCTCGAGTCCATTCCATGTCGCTATCCATAGGAACCCATCATCGTCCTGCACGATGTTGTAGATCATCTTGTGGCTGAGTCCTTCGTTCGTTGACCAGCTCTTTACTTTCACGAGATGATTGGCTCTGGCGGCCTGTATCGACGCAGACGGAGCGAGGAGGAGTATGGCGGAAAGTATCAGGATATGTATTGTTCTGATCACGGTATTGAAAATAGGTGTTGATGCACTATGTGGATGCGGTCTTGAAAAACGTCTCAAATATAAGCATTTTATCCGGGATTTTATCATTTTTTGTGAAAATTTTGAAGGCGGGAGGATCGGGAGGGATGTAATCCGGGATATGGCTCGTTGAACTGTGGAAACATCGCGGATGTTGTAAATGTGTATATAATTAATGTCATTACAGAATATGAAAAAGATTGTCATAATGGGTGCTACCTCGGGGATAGGTCTGAAGGTGGCGGAGAAACTGGCGGGTATGGGTTAGCTGGTCGGTGCTGCAGGCCGGAAGGAAGAGGTCCTTGAGGATCTGAAGTCACGTTTCCCTGAAAATGTGGTGACGGCACGGATAGATATAACTCGGGCCGGAGCACCCAAGGAGCTTCTAAAGCTCATAAAGGAGATGGACGGCATGGATGTCTATTTCCATATTGCCGGCGTGGGATATGAGAATACGCTGCTTGATCTGCGCGAAGAGATGTCTACGCTCGAGACCAATGTGATTGGATTCGCACGTATGATGGTGACGGCTTACAGATATTACCGTGACACGGGCGCGAGTGGTCAGATCGCTGCGATCACTTCTGTGGCCGGGACAAATGGCATAGGGCGTCTGGCATCCTATTCGTCGGCCAAACGGTTCCAGCAGACTTATCTGCGTGCTCTGAACCAGCTTGCGAATATCGACGGGGTGGATGTGCGGTTTACTGATATACGTCCGGGATGGGTGCGCACACCGCTTCTTGATCCCAAGGAGGAGTATCCGATGACGATGACGCTGCCATACGCCGTGCCTAAGATAATCAAGGCTCTTCTGCGCCGCAGGCGTGTGGCTGTGATAGACTGGAGGTGGAATATCCTCGTCGGACTTTGGCGGCTTATACCCAACGCTCTGTGGGTCAAGATACCGGTGCCTGTCACGACAAAGCTCGCCACTCCTTCCGAACAGGATGTCAATGTGGTCGAGGCGGAGGCCGATCCTGTAAACGCATGATTGTCAGATAAGAGATTTTTTGCTATTTTTGCAGTCCAAACAGACGGAAAATGATAAAGAATCTTCTATTTGATCTCGGCGGAGTGATCATGGATCTCGACCGCGACCGGTGTGTGAGGGCTTTTGAGGAGCTTGGTATGGCTGATGCCGACGATTTTCTCGGTGTGTACGGTCAGAAAGGAGCTTTTCTGGCGTTGGAGCGTGGAGATATCGATGCCGCGGAGTTCCGCAGGCAGATCCGTCCGCTGATCTCCCGCCCGGTTTCTGATGAAGAGATCGACAGGGCTTTCACCCGGTTCCTTATCGGTATCCCCCGTGAACGTCTCGCGGCTTTGCGCGATCTCCGCAGGCAGTATGGCATCTATCTGTTGTCCAACACGAATCCCATCATGTTTGACGGGTTCATAGCCGAAGAGTTCCGCAAGGAAGGCATGGAGATGAAGGACTATTTCGACGGTGTGGTGGCAAGCTACAAGGCCAAGTGCTACAAGCCGGACCGGGAGATTTTTGATTATACCTGCCGACATTGCGGCATCAAGGGTGAGGAAACTTTGTTTTTCGATGATTCCCAAGTCAATGTCGATGCTGCCCGGCAGGCAGGGTTCAAGGCGGTCCACGTGCCGGTGGGCGCAGAATTTACGGATATACTGAAGAAGTATCTCGCAGAAAACCCTCAGGAGAGATAAAGCGTTAATAAGTATATGAGACTCATCACGAAATCCGATTCAAAGACCCGCAGGATCGCTGCGGTGGGTATGTATGATGGCGTTCATGCCGGCCACAGGTTTCTTCTCGATTATCTGAAACTTGAGGCCAAGGGACGTGGACTCACGCCGGCGGTGGTGACATTCTCCCGTCACCCTCTCGCATTGGTGCGTCCTCTCGAGGCTCCGGCGCTCCTCATGTCGCTCGAGGATCGTGTGACGGCTCTTGCAGATGCGGGAGCCGAGGATGTGGTGATGCTGAGTTTCACGGATTCGCTGCGCAGGATGTCGGCATCCGATTTTCTCTCCATGCTCCACCGGAAGTATGGCATAGAGACTCTTGTGCTCGGATATAACAACCGTTTCGGCCACGACCATGTTGAAGGTCTCCAGCAGTACAGAAGCATAGGGGAGACAGTGGGCGTTGAGGTGATCCAGGCTCCTGAGTATCGCGGAGAGGGATCGCCGGTAAGTTCGTCGGCCATCCGCCACAAGCTTACCGAAGGCCAACCTGCAGCGGCTGCCCGGATGCTCGGGCATAATTATATGCTGCGCGGGAAGGTGGTGGACGGCCGCAAGCTCGGACGCACCATCGGTTTCCCGACAGCCAATATCGAACCGGTTGAGCCGAAGGCTCTGATCCCGAAGGCCGGTGCATACGCCGCATACGTGGTGACTCCGGATGGTGTGAGACGTCCGGCTATGGTGAACATCGGTTTCCGCCCTACGGTGAGCTCGGCTGATGCGGAGGTTGACGGAGACAGGACGATCTCTATCGAAGCGCATATCTTGGATTTCACCGGATACATCTATGATGAGGAGGTGGTCGTGGAGTTTGTGGAATATATGCGTCCGGAACGCCGGTTTGATTCCGTGGACAAGCTCCGCTCCCAGCTCGCCACCGACGCGAAGACCGCACGCAAGCTGTTAGGCTGACGGAAGAATATAAGAGAATAAGGACAGCGCGATATGCAATCAGAAGTGCATATCGCGCTGCCTTTTATTAGGAGCGTAGCCGGATTACCAGATCACTACGCGCTCGCTTTCGGGGCGGAACATTGGCTGTCCCTCAGTGATGGAGAATGCTTCGAAGAATGGTGCGATGTTGCGCAGGGTGACGTTCACACGATTGCGTCCGAGAGCATGGACATCGCCGGTGGTGAGAGAGCGGATCTTTTCATCGCGTATATTGCCGGCCCAGAGGTTGGCATAGTTCATGTAGAACACCTGCAGGGGAGTGAAGCCGTCGATAAGGGCATCGGGTGAAGATATGTCAACGCCTTTCTTCTTCTGCGATTCAAGGAATGCGGTCATTGCGACGCGGAGTCCGCCCTGATCGGCTATGTTCTCGCCAAGGGTGTATTGGCCGTTGGCGTGGAGACCGGGCAGAACCTCAACTTCGTCGAACTGAGCTACGAGACCTTGAGCTTTCTCCGCGAATTTTGCGGCATCCTCGGCGGTCCACCAGTCAGTCATGTTGCCTTTTGCGTCGAAGTTGCGTCCCTGGTCGTCGAATCCGTGAGTCATCTCGTGACCGATGACCACGCCGATACCGCCGTAGTTCTCGGCGTCGGATGCGTTAGGATCGAAGAACGGAGCCTGGAGGATGGCTGCGGGAAATACGATCTCGTTGGCCATCGGGTTGTAGTATGCGTTGACGGTCTGCGGAGTCATGCCCCACTCGGTGCGGTCAACGGGTTTACCCCATTTTGAATATGTGTCGCGCTGGTGCCACATCGACACATTGTGCATATTCTCATAGTATGAGAGCTTGGGGTCGAGTTCCATGGATGAATAGTCTTTCCACTTGTCGGGATAGCCGATCTTCACGGTGAAGGCTGCGAGTTTCTCGCGGGCTTTGGCCTTGGTGGTGTCGCTCATCCAGTCGAGGTTGTCGATGTGTTGGCCGAGGGCTGTGCGGAGGTTCTCAACGAGACCTACCATGTAGTCCTTGGATGACTGGGGGAAGTATTTCTCCACATAGAGTTCGCCTACGGCCTCGCCGAGTGCACCTTCGGTAGCACCGAGCGCGCGCTTCCAGAGCGGGCGAAGTTCCTGGACACCGCTCATCACCTTGGAGAACTCGAAGTTTGCCTGAGTGAAGTTGTCGCTGAGTTTGGATGATGCCTGGTTGACATATTTCCATAGGTAATAGTCTTTCTTCTCGCGGTCGGAGAGGGATGCGAGGAGCTTGGCTCCCTGGTTGACAGCCGCAAGCTCGGTTACGATCACGGAGTCAGGTGTCGGGATGTCCATGGTCTCCACGAAGAAGCGGTCCCAGTTGACACCGGGATAGTCTTTCTTAATTTCTGCGATGGACCGGCGGTTGTTCATGCGCACGATGTCACGGCTTTCCTCACGGGTGAGTGCGGAGTCTGCCAGGGCAGTCTCGATCTTCATCACGTTGGCAACGATGCGGGCAGCGTCGGCATCTGAGTAGCCGGCATTCTTCATCTGTGAGGCTATGAGGGTCTTGTAGGCGTTGCGTACAGCCGTGTTGCGCTCATCGTTTTTCAGATAGTAGTCGCGGTCGCCAAGTCCCATGCCTCCGCCGGATATGTACATGGCATATACATCGGAATTGTTGAAGTCCTCCATGGGTCCTGCGCCGAAGAAGGGGCTTGCGAAGTTGCCGTGCATCCAGAGGAACAGATCCTCCATCCCTTCAGCCGGGGTGTCCTCGATTTTCTTGAGGTCGGCGAGTATGGGAGTGGCACCCTCGGCATTGCGGCGGGCGGTATCCATGGCCTGTGAATAGACTGTCCATACCTTGAACGCCACGGAGCCTTTCTCGGGATCAGTAGCGCCGAGCCCCTCGACAAGAGAGCGGACGCGGGCTTCAGATGAGTCGCTGAGGATGTTGAACTGTCCGTAGCGGGCGTGTTCGGGTGTCAAGGGGTTGGCTTCCATCCATCCCTTGTTGACATAGGTGTAGAAGTCGGTGCCGGGTGCTGTGGTTGAGTCAATGTAGGCGGCGTTGAGGCTCGACAGATGCTCGGTGGCGTGATTGCTGCAAGCCACTATGCAAGCTGAGGCTAGCCCTGCGCCGGCAACGATGATTGGGAATGATTTCATGATTAAATGTGAATATGTGAGAGGTGAATTGTCTGATTGCGGGGGATCAGGATCTGCCGGAATTGTCGAGAGATGCCAGAACCTCCTTGAGTTCCTCCTCGGTGGCGGTGAGACGCGAGCGGCAGGCCCGTAGCAGGTCGGCACCACGGCGGGTATAGGCGGCCAGATGGTCAATGTCGCATTTGTCGCTCTGCATCATCCGGATAATCTCCTCAAGCTCGCCTACACACTCGGTGTAGGTCATCTCCTTGATGTCTTTGAATTCCATATCAGTTGTGTTTCACTCCGTCCACGTGTGATGCGATACGGTCGAAGATCTCATCGACGGATCCGAGGCCGTGGATGGCTTTGTAGATGCCGTCGTTGATGTAGTATTCGCGGAGGGGCGATGTGGTGGAGTGGTAGACTCCGAGGCGGTTCTTGATGGTTTCGGGATTGTCGTCGGCGCGGCCGGATGATTTGCCACGGTTGATGAGTCGGGATGTCAGTTCGTCGTCGGGTACTTCGAGACCTATGACGGCGTGGAGCTTCTCGCCCCTCTTCTCGAGCATCTTGGTCAGCTCCTCGGCCTGCGGAATGGTGCGGGGAAAACCGTCGAAGATGAAACCTTTGGAGGTGGGCATCAGGCGGTCTACTTCGGCAGCGAGAATCCGGACCATCAGTTCGTCGGGGATAAGATGTCCTTTTGAGATGTAGGAGTCGGCAATCTTGCCCAGCTCCGTGCCGGCGGCTATCTCCTTGCGGAGCACCTCGCCGGTAGAAATGTGGGTGAGACCATAGCGGTCGATGAGCTTTTCGCTCTGGGTGCCCTTGCCACTGCCGGGAGCACCGAAAATCACAAGATTGAACATTTCTTTCTTTAGATAAATCCTATTGGTTTACAGCCGGAGAGAGATGGAGCGGTTATGCTTGAGAGTCCTCATCGGCGAGGACGTAGATGTCGTTGAGGTTGCGGGCCTGGCCGTCGATGTCGAGGCCGTAGCCGATAATGAATTTCTTGGGGATGTTGAACCCTACATACTGAGGCTCGATGTTGACCTGCAGGGCCTCGGGCTTGAACAGGAGAGTGGCGATGCTCACTGAGGCCGGTTCCATCGCGCGCAGGTCGGCCACGAGCTTTGTCATGGTGTTGCCTGTGTCGATGATGTCCTCTACTATGATGACATCGCGACCTTTGAGATCCTCGGAGAGTCCCATGACCTGTTTCACTTTGCCGGTGGATCCCATCCCGTCGTAGCTTTTGAGCCTGATGAATGTGATCTCGGCATCGGTGTCGAGTGCGCGGAAGAGATCGATGGCAAATGGCGCGGCACCATTGAGCACACACACCAGCAAGGGGTTCTTTCCCTTGAAGTCTTCGGTGATTTTCGCGCCAAGTTCAGCCACGCGGGCTTTGATCGATTCGCACTCTATGAAGGGGCGGAACTTCAGTCCCTGATATGTTTTTATTTTCATGGGTCTCCGTTGGGAATATTTGGATGCAAAGGTACAACATTTTTGGCATATTCCTTCAGGAATGATATTCAAATTAATGTTAAGAGAGAATGAGTCCGGAATTGATGCGGAATTGTCATTCCATGAGCTCTCCTTTGTCGAAGATGTATGTTGCGGTGATGTTGCCCTGTGGGTCGTAGTGGGTAGTTTTGCCGTGCGCTTCGTAGCCGATATAGTTGAGCGTTGTGTTGACATCGCGCGGGGTGGGGTTGATGTTCCAGGAGGAAACGATGGCGGGGGTACCGTTGTCGTGATATTTCGTCCAGGTGGCGGTTCCGGCCTTGCGGTCACGATCCCATTTCCATACCGGAGTGCCGTCCTCGTTCCATAGTGTCTCGACTCCTGTCTTCAGACCGTTGTCGTAGACGGCCTCATGCTGTTTTTTCCCCGAGGGGAAGTATTCCACGCATTTGCCGTCAAGAAGATAGCGGCCTTCGGCTGTCATTCCACCTGACCATTCGGCTTTTTTCTTTCCGTCAGCGTAGTGCTCCACGCTTTTCGAGGGCTTGCCTGTGATCCTGGCCGGGGTTATATCGGTGTCGTCGCTATATATCCATTCCTCGTTGAATTCGTATTCATATCCGGGTCGTGCGACTGTGGCAAGCACGCATATCGTGCCGTCAGGAGCCTGGCGCACGGTGCTGTAGCCAAGTGTCGGGAGCATGGTGCGCTCACGGTGGGGCAGTCCGTAGGGCAGTTCCTTGTAGTGCCAGGTTTTTCCGTTGTCCTTTGAGATGGCTACGAACGGGTTGTAGCTTTTGCCCCATGATTCCGGTGGCGCGATTTTTTTCTTTATGAGATAGCCGTCGCTGACGAGCAGCAGTGCACCGGACTGAAGTCGGATGAGCGATGGTCGCTGCGCGCTGCCGAGAATGGGAAATGGAGCCGCTGTCTTCTCTTCCCATGTGGCACCGTAGTCATGCGAGATGTTCTGCGGAGTCCATCCGTCGCATCCGGCATTTTTGCCTCCGATCGAAAGCAGAGTCCCTTTATCGTCGAGCGGCACTATCGTGGAGTGGCGTGCGCTTGTACGTCCTCCCATATCATGCCAATGGATGCCCTCGTCGCGGCTGCACCACAGCAGACTTGATGCGCTCTTGCCGTCAGTGGCCATATAGATGGCTCCGTCGTTGCCTCGGAAAGCGTTGGTGATGGGCTGGGCTGTGTATTCGCCAGGCTCACCTTCCACTATCGGCACGCTGAATGTCCATGTCGCACCGTTGTCGTCAGATGTGGCTATACGGAATGGCATACGGTCAGATATGTATCGCCCGCCACCGAAGAACCACAGCTTTCCTCCATCCTGCCACAGCAGACCAGACTGGTCGTTACCGCCGTTGGTGCTGAAGAAAAGTTCCGGCATATCCCACTCTTCCGATCCGAAGCGGCGGCGGCACTGCACGAATGTGGTGGTAGTGTCGTTTTCCGACAGGCCTTTCGGTGCGCTGAAGTAGACTGCAAGAGCATCGCCGTTGGGCAGCATCTCAAAACCAGGAGAGTGGTTGTGGACATACACACCGTAGTCCACGCCCACAAGCGGGGCAGTCTCCTGTGCAGTGTAGCACGGCGGGATTGGCAGGGCATAGCGTACACGGAAGAATGGTTCGGTTCCTACTGTCTTCTGTTTATCACCACGGACAATCTTTGCCTCCGAGCTATGTATAGCCTGCTGTGTGAAGGGCATGAACCCACGGTCGGTAAGTTGAAGTGTCACCACTCCGCCGCTGTCGGCCGGAGCGCTCATGTTCGTGCCGGGTGTGAAGCCGGATGCATCGACACGAAGGGTTCTGTCTTGTGCTGCCACGCCTGTGAGGCAAGCCATAGTAAAAGCAAGTAGCAATAGGATGGATGTTCTCATGGTGCTTAAATGTAGATTTATACAAATTTAGGCATTAAAATGGGTATTTAATGCATTATTAAGGTTATTTAACTTCGACGAACTCGGCCGGGATCAGAATGTGTAGCGCAGCGAGAGAGTCATGCCTCCCGGAACGGGGAGGATGGATGATGTGAGGACTGGATCCGCCGGTGCGGGGCGACCGAGATGAAGCTGCCGCTCGTATGATCCGCGGAAAAGATTGATGACTTCATTGACGGGATCCACGAGGAATACGACTATATTGCCGAGCAGGCGGGATCCGCACAATGTATAGTCATGGCTGACGATGTTGCGCTTGGCATGATAGAATAATTCGCCGAACAGGGAGCCGACCATCGGTGTGATGATCACGTCCTGATAGGATGGACGTTCCATACAGGCCTCGATGCCGAATTCCCACCCTACTGTGGAGATCAAAGCCGAGTAGAGCATGGACTGGAAAAAGTTGAAACCGCATGAGCGGGCCGACATGAAGTAGGCTGCTCCGGCGTATGGATGGAGAACGTAGTTGAATATGAGGTTGTCGTGGTCAATCTCAGGGTCGAGGTGGAATATATTGTTGGCCCATCTTTTGTAAAATGGTTTTGACGCGATCTCACGGCGGTTCCATGCCGTGGCATCCTCCGGAAGCAGCTCAAGGACGAAAAGTGCGGATACGAACGCACCTGTCAACACTGCAGTGTTGATCCACATACGGTGCCAGTTGGGACGGCAGGTGCTTCTCCAGGAATAGGGGAAGGTATAGACTGACGGGGTGACGGCATTTCGGATAAATTCAGCTTCGGGATCAACGGGGGCATTTATGTCGCGTATACTCTCAATCCGGGCCGTGGGTAGGCCGAGACTCGACGGCGATACAGCCGAGACATCCGGGAGCATCGCGTCAGCAGCCTTTGCCGGGCTGCACACGAGGACGAGCAGGATGGTGATGAAGATGTTGAGTCGCATAATAAAAAGAGAGTGTTGAAACGTATGTATCATTTCAACACTCCCGGATGCGTGAGAGTTCAAATCAAAGGTGCGGTCATCCTTTGTCGGCACCCCTTTCGAAGATCTGCGATGAAAGAGTGTCGGCGATGTGGATGAGCGGCAGGAGCGGGGTGTTGGCTATGGCCTGGCGGTAGCTCTTGTCCATCTCGATTGAGTTGGTGTCAACGGCCCACGCGCCCATGTGCCATCTGATAGCCAGGATTTCATCATCCTCAAGGTCAAGCCCCATGCGGAGCAGACGCATCACGGATTTCTCGCCGTGGCCCACGGGCAGGGAGGAATAGTCCACCTCGTATTCTTCCACGTCTTCCCACATTCCGATCTCATTTTTGCGTTTGCGCGTGACGAGATGGTAGATGTCGGCTTTACATACATCGTGGAGCAACGCTGCTATCGCCACGGAGTCCTCAGGAAGACGGGATTCCATGTCCGGACGGCGTTCGATGATGTCCTTGCGGAGCATCATGGCTGCATCGTATACACCGAGTGAGTGTTCAAGCAGTCCGCCGGGATGATTGAAGTGGTTGCGCACGGAGGCCGGAGCCTCGAAAAAGCCGAAGGTCTCGAGATCCTCTATCACGTAGTCGATATTTTCGCGATTGGTCTCGCGCAGGATCCGGCAGAAGCGTTCGCGTGAAGTTTCGTTGGTCATGTCTATCTTTCGAGTATGGTTTTGCAGCCGGGAAGTCCGGCGTTGATGAGCGAATCAGCCTTTTCCGCGGTGATGTCGGAGTATGGATACGGAAGATCCACTATATCTGTGACGACCACATCCGGATCTACGGCGCGGAGCAGCTCGGCAGTCGTGGGTGCTTCCTGCAGGGAGCGATACTCATCATAAGTATAGCGGGTGAAGACTGTGGCTGGAGTGATGCCGCGATGGTCGAGCAGCCATCCGTCGGCAAGCCGCTCGGGGAGAGCGGTAAGATCGGCAGGTGCGGGAAACGATGTCACCGTGTTGCCTCTTAGGGTTATGGGCACGAGCGAATCGGATGGTGCCGATGTGCGGTATATGCGGGCTCTGGGTATGAATCCGGATAAGGGATAGTCGGGCTGTACGCTTTCGGCGGTTACTGCGGCCTGCCGGTGGCTTCCGCAGGATGCCAGCATAGCGGTAAGTATTGCCGGAAGTATGATTCGTTTCGTCATGGTCATGATTCTCTGCGTGTGGATGGTGGCTGTACATAAAAGAACAGAGGTCTGTGCCCTCTGTTCTTTTTCGTATCAGTCGATATATCGCTTACCGGATATATACTTTCTCAGCTTTGTCGCCCTGGCGACGGATGTAGAGACCCGGGACGGGATTCTCTACCCGCTGACCCTGGAGATTGAAGTATTCGGCAGGGGCGGATGAGCTGTCTGTCTCGATATCGGTAATTGCGGTGTTGCCGCTTACGGTAAACGTCTTGGCATTCGTTGATATACGGGTTCCGGACGCCTGATACAGCATAACCTGATATGTCTTTCCGGCTTCGGCAGCCACGAAATCACCTTTTATGGTCGTAGTCTTCGTCTCATTTTGGTCGATGAAGAGATTCTCGGAGTATATGGTGGCGATTGCGTTGGCAAGCGTCAGGTTTGTTTCGCTCTCACTGAATATGGCGGCGATAATCGGCGATGCGTAGTAGCCTAATGTCACCTGCGGCGATGCAGTGATCGTGAGATTTGTCGGATCAACATTGTCGGCATCGCTGATTTCCCAATCGGTATCGGCACACGTGACGATTGCATTGCGGGTCCATGACAGTGTGGAGATCGTGATCGGTATAAGCTGGGACACGGGTACCATCAGGAGATTGGTTGCGGTCTTGTCCGTGCCGTCAGAACGGTTAAGAGTGATATAGTAGCTGCCCGCGGGCACGGAGGTGGTAAATTCACCCACATATTCTATTGTGCCGGAACCGGGAGCGATCTCGATATCCAGTTCGGTACCTTGTGCGAGCTGGGTGTTGCTTGAATCCCACAGGATCGGTATTATCTTCGTGTAGAGAGGCTCCGAACCTTCGTATGTGTAGTCGGCTTTCATGCCGAACACCTTGCCGACATAGAATGGCGATATGGTCCGTACATTGGAGAATGATATGTCGCCGGAACGGATAGGAGTAACTTCAGCGGTGGTTCCGTTGCTCACAATCTTGAGCTTGCCGGTGTCGCCCATAAGGGGATTGACGGGATAGAACTTCATGCTGTAGACGAATCCTACGGTTGCGGTGTAAGATCCTTCAGGAATGTTAGCCACAGACACATTGAAGAGTGTGGTATATGTGCTCAGACCCATTTTGACGGAAGTCTTGCAATCAATATTCGAGGTCGCACCTGTCTCATCGTTGACAAGCTGGAGCCGGAATTTGAGGGATGCAAGCTCGTATGTGGAGTAATTGTAGAACGGGCCGGTTACGTTGAGGCTGGTACCGTCCAGATATGTATTGATGAAGTTCATCAGGCAGAGATTGGGCGCAGGGCGTGAGGAGCCTTCCTGCGGCTTCTGTATGCCGGTGATTATAGTGTGGCGCTGGTTGAAACCGGAAGAGTATCCACCGATGCCCTGGCTCGCGGGATCAAGGGCTGTGAGAAGGAAGTAGCCGTCGCTCATTCCGCCCCATCCCCAGTTGAAATGGAAGTATCCCTGTGAGTAGCCGTCGCATACGAATGCGTGGCCACCCTCGACACTCTGTCCTGCGTAGTAAAGCGGACGTCCGGCTGCAAGCTCGTTGTAGACGAGCTCTTCCCAGTCGGCAGCGGTGTAGTTGTAGCGCAGAGCTGTGTACATACCTTTGTCGTAGTTGAAATACTCACGGAGCGCGGGCGCGACATTGGTGGTGACAGCACCGGACATATTGACATTGTATTGCATATTGACGCTGATGCCACAGGCATACATGAGTTCTGCCACAGCTGCTTTCTGTTCGGGTGTCGCGGATGAATCATATACATCAAGCATACTGTCCCATCTGAATGTGGTGTTGGCAAAGTCAAACGACAGGGTCTTGCCGTTCCAGGTGTAGGAGTTTGAACCCACACCTTGTTCGGGCCATTTGTGATAGTTGAGGATCTGGGCCATGGCGGTGGCGACGCAGCCGGTCGGAGCAACCGATCCGCTGATGACTGGACAGTCATCGCTGTAAGGCTCGTCCTGATTCCATTTCGTCGTTATCATCGGGGCTATTGCCGAGCGGTCGGGCGATGCGGCATATACGGCATCGATGTTGTTGCCGCTGTTCATGGCAAATGTGATGGCCTCGTCATATTGTCCAAGCCACCATCTGAGGTTGTCGGGCATATTGTTCGGATCAAATGTGCCGCTGTCGGAGTAGCCGAGCAGAGGTGCGGCTGCATCGTCGGCGGATACGATGACGAACCCTTTGCCGTCGGAGGGTGTGATTACGTAGAGCGTGGGATTGCCGGATGTCTGGTCAGTGAGTGTGTAGGCCGGTGTAACGGCACTCTTGGCCACACCGCCCATGGCGCTGACTTTAGCCGGAGTGGCGGCATCACCGAGCGCGCGGCTGAGAGCCTCGGCCGGAGTGAGCGATCGTCCCCACATCTGCCCTGCAAGAGCCAAGATGGTGAATGTGATAATGGTTTTCTTCATTATGATGATCTTTTATAATACTTACTTTTCTTTTATAATCGGTTTGATTGATATCGCATATCCGCCACCGGCAAGCGCATGGAGTTTGAGCGTGGACTTGGAGGTGACAGTCTTGCGTGTGATTGTATAGCGGGTCTGTCCGTCGACAGTGTTGGCATCCGGAGCTTCCGCATATATTGTCGCTTCGTATTTTCGGCCCGGGTCGAGGAAATCAAGTGAGATATTGCTGTCGCGGTCGGAGGTGCCGGCGGTGGAACCTACATACCATTCATCGGAATTCTTGTCCTTGCGGGCTATGGTGACGTATTCCATCGGTTCGGCCTCAAGATAGACGGAACGCTCCCATTCCACCGGGACATCCTTGATGAACTGGAATGCGTCGAGATGTTTCTCGTAGTGCTCGGGCAGATCCGCAGCCATCTGCAGCGGTGAGTACATGGTGACATAGAGTGCGAGCTGGCCGGGGATTGTAGATGCGATCTTCGAGTTGTTGCCGGGGGTGAATGTGGACAGATCAAATTCAAAGATCCCGGGAGTGTAGTCCATCGGACCGCCTTGAAGGCGGGTGAACGGGAGGATTGAGGTGTGATATTTCTCGTTGCCTCCCATAGCCTGATATTCTGTCCCGCGTGCGCTCTCATTGCCGATTAGGTTGGGGTATGTGCGGGCGAGACCTGTCGGACGGGATGCCTCGTGGGCGTTCACCATGATCTTGTGGTCAGCGGCTTTCTTTACGGCATGGATATAGTGGTTGTTCATCCACTGTGAGTAGTGGTATTCTCCTCGCGGGATGATGTTGCCGACATATCCGCTTTTGACAGCGTTGTAGCCGTAGTCGTTCATGAGCTTGTAGGCGTCCTCGAGGTGCCGCTCGTAGTTGCGGACGGAGCTTGAGGTCTCATGGTGCATCATGAGTTTCACTCCGCGCCCGGCAGCATAGTCATTGAGGTATTTGATATCAAAGTCGGGGTAGGGGGTGAGGAAGTCGAACACATAGTCCTTTGACTGTCCGAACCAGTCCTCCCAACCTTCGTTCCATCCCTCCACGAGTACCTGGTCGAAGCCGTGGTCGGCCGCGAAATCAATATAGCGCTTCACCTTTGCGGTGTTGGCGCTGTGTCGGCCGTTGGGCGTGGTCTTTGTATAGTCAGTCTCGCCGAGTTTCACGGAGTAGACGTCGTCGGTATAGTTCCATGTGCCTGCGCCGGTGATCATCTCCCACCATACGCCGATGTATTTCACAGGTTTGATCCATGAAGTATCCTCGATCTTGGACGGCTCATTGAGGTTGTATATTATGCGGGATGCGAGGATGTCTCGCGGGTCATCAGTGATGATGACGGAGCGCCACGGTGTGCCGGTCGGAGTCTGCATATAGCCTTTTCGGCCCTGGTTGTCGGGGGTGAGCCATGACGTGAAGGTCATGGTGGTATCGTTGAGGTTCAGATGCATCGTCGGGTAGTCGGTCGTGGCGGCCTCGTGGATGTTGAGATACACGCCGTCGTCAGTCTTCAACTGGAGTGATGTCTGGACGCCTGTTGGAGAGAAAGTGGTTGTCGATGCATTGTCAGGATTGACTTTCGAGGGAAACAGGTCACGGATCTCGCTGAGGCGGGATTTCGTGTAGTTGTATTCCTGGGTGTCGTAGTCGCCAGGGATCCAGTAGGCCCAATGGTCGCCGGTCATGCCGAATTCCGACAGTTCCTCGTCAATCACGAAGTAGTTGAGATTGGGCTGTCCGGGAAATTCGTAGCGGAAGGCCACACCGTCGTCAAACGCCCTGAATGTGATCTGCATTGTGCGGTCGAAGGCCGGTTGGGTGAGGGTGACGGTCATCTGGTTGTAGTGGTTTCGGATCTCGCTTTCCTCGCCCCACACAGGCTGCCATATCTCATCGTTTGAGGAGCGGATCACATCCTCAAGCCTGAATCCGTCGGCCAGAGAGAGCGCGTCGGCTCCGGCTTTCTTGCCTTGGGATGAAAATGAATTTCGGCCGGACTCGCTAAAAAGTCGGAATCCTAAATGGGACGGGGCTATTATCTCTTTGCCCTTGAAGTCCACGAAATAGGTAGGCCTGCCTTCTTTAAGTTCGAATGTGAGACGGATGTCTCCGTCGGGGGAGGTGAGCACTTCCTCAGCGCCCACTGCAATCCCGCTTAGGAAAAGTGTGGAAGTAAGTATTATCTCTCTGATCATGAGTTGGTGTGATTGGATATATTCTTCTGTTGGATATATTCAATGTGATAACGTGCAAAGTTAGTAATAAATTGAGTAATATCTACTCTGTAAGGATATAATGTGTAGTTAAAAAAACAAAACTTATACATAAATAAAAAGAGACTGCTTCACGCAGCCCCTTTTCATGAGTTTCCAATAGGTACAATTTCTAAGGTAAAAAAGATTGTTTTAGGTTCGTGACGCAAAGGTAGGCCAACTTTTTGGTGCAGAAAAATTTTTTTATATGTTATCCAACATATTTTTCTTATGTGATTCAGATACAATGATTATGTTTATATTGGATAATAATCACTATAACAGTGAGTTACTGTAAGATGTAAATGGATGAATTATTTTGCTAAAATATGTTAACAATATAGATTTCCGGTGATTTCATCCATTGAATTTTTCCAATGAGAACTTGCTTCCATCCCATACGGCGTAAGAGAAATGGGTGATCCAATCGCCGAGTATGACGATCCGGGATCCATCCGGGAGCGGACGGTCAAGCATCTTGTGAAGGTGACCGAACACGAAAAAATCGATCTTTTTATCTGCGGTCAGATTGTAATTTTCCGCGAAGTCAATGAGTGTGTTGCCGGCATTTTCAGGCGGGACATATCCGCCTTTCTTTCTGGAATGGGCTGACCATGCATGGGCGAAGCCTACGGTCCATCGGGGGTGGATGGCGGCAAATAGAATCTGCAACGGACGGCAGCGGAAAAGAGTGCGGAGAATCCGGAACGACAGAGGCCGGTGTCCCACTCCATCGCCGTGTTCAAGCAGGAATCTCGCCCCGCCCTCAAGTTCGGTCACGAGGATTCCGTCATGAACCTTCAGCCCGATCTCGGAAGGCAGATAGTCGAAAATCCAGATGTCATGATTGCCTTTCAGCCATACGATCTCTACCCCGGAGTCAGCCAGTTCGGCCAATGCTCCGAAGAAACGGGTGAAGCCGCGTGGAGCCACATCGCGATATTCCCACCAGTAATCAAGAATGTCGCCAAGCAGGTAGAGGCGTCTGGCCGTAGGTGAGATATGCCGCAGGAAGTCGACGACAAGCTTTTCCTGAGCCTTAGGATCGGAGATGTAGCCTGCGCCGAGGTGTAGATCGGATATGAAATATGTGCGGTCTCTCATCAGAGGAATCCGAGATCAAGTTTGGCCTCTTCGGTCATCATATCCTTGTTCCATTCCGGCTCGAACACGATGCGTATGTCCACGGTCTTTATTCCGTCGATGCTTTCGAGCTTTATGCGCGCATCATCCACGAGGAAATCGGCGGCCGGGCAGTTTGGCGCGGTGAGCGTCATGTCGATATGCAGGTTTCCTTCGTCGTCGAGGTCAATGGCATATATGAGGCCGAGATTGTAGATGTCGACCGGTATTTCCGGATCGTAGACCGTTTTCAGCATGGTCACGATCTTCTCTTCTATCCTGAGCTTTTCTTCGGGTGTCATTTTTAGTGGATGTTTAGTGGGCTTCAAGCCAGTTTGAGGCTGTTCCGGAGGCTACCTCGAGAGGTACTGCTCCATGGTAGGCGTCAGTCATGAGGCGTGTCACGAGTTCGCCAAGAGCATCGGCTTCTTCCGGAACAACATTGAATATCAATTCGTCGTGGACCTGCATGATCATGCGGGATTTCATCCCACGGCGTTCCATTTCGTCGAAGATGTTTACCATCGCCACCTTTATGATATCGGCTGCTGTGCCCTGGATCGGTGCGTTGACGGCATTGCGTTCGGCATAACCTCTCACAGCCGCGTTGCGGGAGTTGATCTCAGGCAGATAGCGCCTGCGGCCCATCCGGGTGGTGACGTAGCCTTGCTGACGCGCGGTCTCCACTGCTTTGTCGAGATATTCGCGGATGTGCGGATATGTGGCGAAGTAGCCGTCGATAAGTTTTTTTGCTTCAGACCGTGCGATTCCTAAGCGTTCGGACAGCCCGAACGCGGATATACCGTAGATTATACCGAAATTGGCTGTCTTTGCATGGCGTCGCTGGTCGTCAGTGACATCATCAAGAGGGACGTTGTATATTTTTGATGCGGTGATGCGGTGTATGTCATCGCCGGAAAGGAAGCCATCGATCATATCGCGGTCAGCTGACAAATCAGCGATCAGACGCAGCTCGATCTGTGAGTAGTCCGCGCTCATGATGAGGTCGCCGGGATCGGGGATGAAGGCGCGGCGGATCTCACGGCCGTCGTCGGTGCGGATAGGGATGTTCTGCAGGTTGGGATTGGTGGATGATATGCGTCCGGTGGCAGTGACGGTCTGGTTGTAGGAGGTATGTATCTTGCCGGTGTGCGGATTTATGAGCGACGGGAGCGCATCCAAGTAAGTGGATATAAGTTTGCGCAGACGGCGGATCTTCAGAATCAGTCCGACAAGAGGAACCTTGGCCGCATATTTCTCAAGAATCTGCTCAGTGGTTGAATATGATCCTCTGGCGGTCTTTTTAGCTTTCGGATCAATGGCAAGTCGGTCAAACAGCACCATGCCCACCTGGGCCGGGGAGCTGATGTTGAATTCTCCTCCGGCCATAGCGTATGCTTCCTGCTCCATTTCCGACAGCCGGGCGCGTAGCCTGTCAGCCATCTCGCGGAGTACGGCAGGATCGATTCTCACCCCGGTCCATTCCATTTCGGCCAGGACCCGGATCAGCGGAAGCTCTACATCATTAAGCAGTTCAGTCATTCCGCGGTCCGCGATCCCGGCGGCAAGCGGCTCGCGCAGGCGGCGGCTTATTTCGGCTTCCTCGCAATATCGGTTTGTGGCGCTTACCGTATCAAGTATTGTCACCGGATGTCCGGGACGGGTGTCGGAAGGTATGCCGGTCAGGGTCAGGTGCAGGTATTTCGACGCCACAAGCGAAAGATCGTGCTTCATTTCCGGGTCAATGAGATAATGAGCCACGGATGTGTCGAAATACGGAGCCTTGAAAGGTATGTCCTCGTTCTTCAGCAGCAGATATGCACGTTTTATATCGTGGCTCGTGAAGACTGTGGTCTTTTTCTCAAAAAGTGGAGTGATGATAGCGCGTATCCTGTCCCTTTTGTCCTGATTCTCCGGAAATGGGATGAAGTATCCGGCGCAGTCTTCCCAAGACAGGGCGATACCTCTGAGTGGTGATGACATGACGTCATCGCCTAATGCGTAAGCGGCCAGACCTATGACATCATGGTTGCCGGCTTCGGCGATCAAAGACTTTATCTCGTCCTCGGAGGTTGCCGTGGTGTAACAGTGATCCTCACATTCAGCCTGAGGAATGTCTGATGATGTATCTGCAAAGTCAAATAGCGAGGGCTCGGATGCCGGCCGGGGTTGGGGGGATATGGCGGGAGCCTCGGCCATTCTCGATTTGATGCGAGCGATAAGGGATTTGAAGTCAAGCTCTGAAAATAGTTCGATCAGGGCTTTGGCGTTGAGCTCTTTACGTTCGAGGGATGATATCTCCACATCAACCGGCACATCGATGCATATAGTGGCAAGCCATTTTGACAGGCGTATCTGTTCGGAATTTTCTCTTACTTTCTTCTGGAGTGCGCCTTTGAGAGAATCGGTATGTTCAAGAAGGTTTTCCACGGATCCGAATTCCTCAATGAGCTTACGGGCAGTTTTCTCCCCGACACCGGGACAGCCCGGAATATTGTCGGAAACGTCGCCTTCGAGAGCGAGAAGATCTATCATCTGGTGTGGTGTGGATATACCGTATCGTTCGCACACTTTGGCAGAATCCCTCACTTCAAAACCTTCACCTTTGAGCGACGGCCGGTACATGAATATGTGTGGGCCGACGAGCTGGCTGTAATCCTTGTCGGGTGTCATCATGTATGTATCGAAGCCTTCCGATGCAGCGCGGGTGGCAAGAGTACCGATCACATCGTCGGCCTCATAGCCCGGCACCTCGACCACGGGAATCCGGTAGGCCTCGAGAATCCGTTTTATCCAGGGGATGGATTCTGTTATGTCCTCGGGCTGTTTGTCGCGCTGGGCTTTGTATGCCTCGAATTTCTCAGACCGGAATGTCTGTCCGTGCGGAGGATCGAAACATACGGCTATATGGGTCGGATTTTCCTTGCGCAGAAGCTCTTCAAGCGTGTTGCAGAAACCGAATATAGCCGACGTATTGAACCCACCCGACGAGAAACGCGGGGAGCGGATCAACGCATAGTATGCCCGGTAAATAAGGGCATAGGCATCGAGTAGAAACAGGCGTTTTTCCATGTCAAAGGGAGTTTTCAGGCTATAAAGTTACATATTTCCTCCGTGAAAATCAGCCGAAGGCGGTAATTTTAGCGTAAATTTAAGAAAAAGTGTCTAAATAGGGAGGAATTTAGTAACTTTGCATCTCGAATTATGACACCGTTTCAGGAAATACGCTGCCGGCTCACGCCGAGACTCGATCGTCTCAACGACATCATTGCCGCTGAGTTGCACTCAGGCAATACCCTGATGGATACGGTCATCTCCGGTTATCTTTCGCGGAAGGGGAAGCAGTTGCGTCCTATGCTTGTGATGCTGACAGCTGAGATGATGGGGCATGGCGGAGAGGATAATGTGATAGATGCCGCAGCGTCGGTGGAGATCCTGCATAATGCCTCGTTGATCCACGATGATGTGGTGGATGATAGCGACCGCCGACATGGACAGGCTACCATCAACGCTGTGTGGACCAATCATATCGCTGTCCTGATAGGCGATTTTTTTGTGTCGACATCGCTCCAGCTTGCTCTGCGCACGGGAGATATGAGAGTGATCGGTGTCATAGGAAGTCTCGGGCGACTGCTGTCTCTTGGCGAGATGGATCAGATATATAATGCCCGCGAGCATACATTGACCGAGGAGGCTTATTTTGAAGTTATATCCCACAAGACAGCGTCATTGTTTGAAGCCTGCGTGGAGATGGGGTGTTATTGTTCGGGTGTGGATAACGATCGTCTCGTCAGGATACGCCGTTTCGCCCGGCTGCTCGGACTATGCTTCCAGATAAAGGATGATATTTTCGACTATTACGAATCCGCAGATATAGGAAAGCCTACCGGAAATGACCTGCGTGAGGGTAAGGTGACGCTTCCGCTTATATATGCGCTGACAGGATCCGGTCATCCGGATGCACAGGAGATGCTTCGTCTTGTGGAGCAGGAGTGTATTGATGAGGATGATATCGATAGGCTGATCCGTTTCGCCAAAGAGTCCGGAGGTATTGAATACGCGGAGAAGACACTGACACGGTTGCGCTCGGAGGCGGTGGAGATACTGTCTACATTTCCCGAGTCAAGCGCGAGAGATAATCTGTCGACACTCATAGATTACGTGATAGAGCGTAAGAGCTGATGTGTCAGTAAGTCAGTGTGACGTTGTCGATCCATAGCTTTCCACCGGTCGATGTGGCTGTGAGTGGATCCGGGACGGTCGCCACTCCTTCGGTCTCTTCCCCGATTGTCCCGATATGCTGTGAAGATGCGAACATGACTTTCAGCCGTGTGGCCTTGACACCGAAAGTATTGTAGGACAGCGGAACATTGAACGCCGTGAAGCTTGCTGCGTAGGGAAGTATGAGTCGGCCGGACGCGATCAGATCCTCTTTCCCGTCAATTATTCCGAGAACTTCGACAATCACAAGTCCACCGTCGTCACGGTCGACTGTACAAGGCACATATTTGTAGGCGCCACTCAGGGAGTAAGGACGGGAGTCCCAGGATATTCCTTCCTTGTAGGTTTCCGCACCTGAGGACTTGTCGTATGTATAACTTCCCAGGAAAAGCTTGCCTGCCGCACGGTATTTTATGTCGGGAATGATGGGTGAATAGTCAAGATACGGTTGGCCGGTCTGTGCGTATGGTGGAATCTCGTCACCGTCAGGATCGTATGCCACACTCGTCAGCAGCACAGAGAATGATCCGTTGGTGGCATCATCGCGTACAAGTTGTACTGATGGCTGTAAGTACCAGGTGTTGATGTTTTTTGCCGACAGGTTGAATGTCTTGTCGTTCGTGTTGGCCCAGTTCTTGGGTACCTCACAGGAATAGTCGGTGTGATGCTGCCAGTTGAAGATGTCGACGGAGGTCTGGGCATAGACTCCTCCGGAAGGCATATTTTTGGCATAGGGACCATCTTTCCGTTCCTCAAAGTTGGAGTTGGTGATCTGCGGAGTGCCTTCGGTGGTGAATTTTTCCTCCGGTGTAAAGATCGGATCACTCACGCCATCCATCAGAGTGGTCTTGATTGTATATGTAGTAAGAGGCTTGAGATCTATTACCGTGACAACTCCTGATTCCGGATAACGGCGGTAGACGGGGACTGCTGTCCCGTCAATGTAGACGTTGATCCTTTCTGTGATTTTTTTTGTCAATTCCTGATCTTCGGTCCTGATCCGTATGGATGCAGTCTTGGCATAGCCGTCGATGTCTACGTCAAAGTCCGGGAGTACACGGTCAATTGAGAATGTTGACCGGACCTCCTCGCAATAAAGTACACGGGCGTTGGCAGGAGAGGAGCCTTCGGGAATGGAAAATTCGAGTTCGTAGAGTGATTCTTCGGATCGTGTTATTGTGAAAGGTGTGCGTTCCCATCGGCCGGAACTTCTCTCGATCTCAACATCGACATGGTTTTCGAATCCGGGGGCGGAACATCTCACTAAGACTTTGGTCCGGTCCACACACATCACGGCATCTGTGGTTTCCACTACCTCGATTTCTACGGGGGTAGTGGTGACTTTCAGAGTGATCGGTGCAGAGGTCAGTCCGTTGGAATTGACTGCGATGAGTGAGAATGTGGATAGTGCGTTGTCGGCTCTAAGATATACAAGATTGCCAAGCATTGAGGTGAAGTCCACTTTTGTGCATCCCGGAAGAGAACTGACAGTAAGGCCGAGTCTGTTGAACACGGAACTTTCCTCCGGGGTAAGGTTCAGAAGGTCGGCTTCCGTCGGGATCATATATTCTTCGAGGCTCACGGAGTGTGACGACAGGAAGAGATGTTCGATATCCCCGTCTGTCATGGAAACAGTCGCTACGATCGGTTCGTTCGGAATATCTCCCTCCGGCAGTGTTATTTCATCAGTCGGTATGCTGAGAGTGATTTCAGGTGGTGTGGAGGATAGAAATTCCGGTGTCAGTACGAACGACAGCCTGTCATCTCCGGATGTGGCCGTAATCACCGGACATTCTCCGGATATGTCTGCACCAAGAGTCAGGGCATACAGTGTGGCCGGTTTCGTGTCTTCGAATTCCATCACCCGGAAGATTATATCCTTCCCATCAATATCGAGCGACAGCAGTATCTCAGCCGATGACGGGTTCAGACAAAGCATCCTGCTTTCGTCCGGCAAGTATGTGAAATATGTCCGTCCCAAGGCGTGGGCAATGGCTTTGGCCGATGGATAGGCAGTGGTGAGGCTTGGATCGAATGTTATGGAGATAAATGCCGATGACGGGGCGATCTCAACTACTGCGTCCGTGCGTTCATTCTCTTTTATGACAACTTCGGACGATCCTGAAAACGACGGATTGTCAAAACCTTCCTTTACGGGTCCGGCTCCGGAGACATCAAGGATGTATGTGCCGGCAAAGTAGCTCTCGTCTTGCGGAAACTGATCAAAACTTTCCCAGGTGTGGGTATACCCGCCGTTCATGTCGGACATTGTGAGACTTATCCCGGAGATCTCGGGATTTACGCCACATTCAATCTCTGAAAGTTCTCCTGACGGTAGCCTGAGGCGGTTGTCGCTTTTGATGGATACTGTCAATGTCCCGATCCCGGTAAGACCTGCACTCCCGTCGGACGAGCATGAGCTTGCTGCCATGCATAGAAGTCCGGTAGTGAATATCGATATTTGTCGGATGAATCGGGACATTGACTGCTATCTAAAGTTCGATTTTAGTCGCGGCGACGTGTTGTTCCATGAAAACGGATGCTGATTCGGCGAATCGGTCGGGATTCTCGGTGGTGAGATATGTGACTGTCCCGTTCTTTGAGCATTTTGCATCCATCTCCGGGTGACGTGTCAGATAGTCCTTGAGACTATCGGCCACAAGTGTTCCCTGGGTTACGATCGTGGCACGTCCGTCCACCGCTTTTTCAATTTTTGGAAGCAGAAGTGGATAATGTGTGCATCCGAGCACGATGGTGTCGATTTCCGGCTCTTCCTCAAATAGCTCATCGACGTATTTCTTCACGAAATAGTCGGCTCCGGGTCCATCATACTCGCGATTTTCCACGAGCGGAACCCACATTGGGCAGGCCCGGGAGACAGTGCGGAATTTCGGAAAGAATTTGGCTATCTCTATGTCGTAGGATCCGGACGAAACTGTCCCGGGAGTGGCGAGAATGCCGATATTGCCGTTGCCCGATACTTCCCCGAGTTTCTCAACGGTCGGTATGATCACACCGAGCACTCTTTTCGAGGGGTCGATGGCCGGCAGATCTTTCTGCTGGATTGACCGGAGAGCTTTGGCCGATGCTGTGTTGCAGGCCAGAATCACAAGTTCGCAGCCTCTGTCGAAGAGTGCTTTCACTGCTTCGAGTGTGAATTTGTAGACCACGTCAAAAGAACGGGTGCCGTATGGGGCACGTGCATTGTCACCGAGATACAGATAGTCGTAGCGGGGAAGTTTGTTTCTGATCTCTTTCAGGATAGTCAGGCCTCCATAGCCTGAGTCGAAGATACCGATTGGACCCATAATAGTAAAAAGTTTGGAGAGGTAATATCTGGATACGTTAAGGGTACAGAGGGGATTCCCTCCGTACCCTTTTTATTTTGGAGGATCAATATACTACGGTCAACAGGTAGTTGTAGAAGTAACTTACTATGCCGAGGCAGATTATGCCGGCTACACATACCCACATTCCGAATCTTTCGGAGCAGGCGGAACGGAACGTCGCGATCGGAGTCTCGGAATCGTTGATGAACATCGCCTTAACTACGAGCAGATAGTAGTAGAGGGAGATGATGGTGTTGATCAATGCGATGAGCACGAGCACATAGAGCGCGGCTGATCCGGTTCCGTTGAGCGCGGATGTGAATACGAAGAACTTGCTGAAGAATCCGGCAAATGGCGGGATACCGGCCAGAGAGAACATGGCAAGCATCATCGTGAAGGCAAGCCGGGGGTTGGTCTTGTATAGTCCATTATAGTCTGTCATCTCGACTTTGCCGGTGGCATTTTCAATAGCCCCGATCACACCGAATGCGGCGAGATTTGAGAATATGTAGACGAGGACATAGAACATCAGGGCAGATACACCCATTGGGTTGTCGCCCATGACAGCAAGCATTATGTAACCGGCCTGTGAGATGGATGAGAATGCAAGGAACCGCTTCATGTTGATCTGCCGCATGGCGAAGAGGTTGCCGACGGTGATGGTCAGGATGATCAGTCCGTAAAGCATCCATTCCCAAGCCTGAGCGTAGAGTGAACCGAATACCTGGGTGAGAACCACGAGGAACGCAAACGCTGCGGAACCCTTGGAGATCACCGAAAGATATGATGTGACCGGTGTGGGTGCTCCCTGATATACATCGGCAGTCCAGAGGTGGAACGGCACGAGGGAAATCTTGAATCCGAATCCGGCCATTACGAATGCGAGCGCCACGGCCATCATCACTCCGAACTGGGTGCGGCACATAACAGCGATGCCGTCGTAATAGAGTGTGCCGCAGAGTCCGTAGACGAACGACAGACCCATCAGCAGTATCGCAGAGGAGAATACAGCCGTCAGGACATATTTTATTGCAGCTTCGTGGCTTTCATAGCGGTTCTTGTCGAATGCGACAAGGGCACACAGGGGAAGCGATGCTGTCTCCAGTCCGATTATGAACATCAGGAAATGTCGGCTTGAGATCATGAGATACATTCCAAGCAGAGTGAGAAGGATCAGTTCGTAAAATTCACCGCGACGGATTGCAACGAAGTCGGAATTGGCCCATTTTATCGACTGGATGAGCACTATCAGGACACCTACGTTGAGAATGTTTTTAATAGCTCCCATCACCGGCGAAGTCGCATACATACCGGAGAAAGCCTCGGCTGTGGAGAAGGTGTGGGGACAGAAACCTGCGATTGTGAGCGCACCCATAAGTATGACGCTGAGGACGGGAACGTTCCTTGCGCTCTTCGGGGTACTGAAAGTGTCGAAGAGGAATATGAGCAGGAACACGACGAGGAGCCCTATCTCCTGCTTCATGGCTAAAAACTGTGAATAATCCATGGGATTCTTTCTGTGGTATTATTACATATTGAGAGCTCCGAAGAACTTCCAGGTGCTCTTGATGATGTCGACAAAGAAATTGGGGAAGCAACCGATCGCAGCGACGCATACGATAAGGGTTGCAGTGGACAGACGCTCCCACCATTTAGCATCGGTGAGCGAGAGATGGTGCTGGTCATAGACCGGACCATAAAGCAGCTTGCCGACGACACGCAGGATATATACAGCCGTTGTCACTATGGATGAGCAGGCTACGATGACGAATATGCGGTGGAACAGATCCGTGTGCTGGAACGAACCTACGAATATTGTCATCTCGGCCACGAAGCCGGAAAGGCCGGGCAGACCGAGCGATGCCATACCGGCTATCACATAGCAAACGGAGAGGTATGGAAGAATCTGCATCATTCCGCCCATCTCGCGTATGTCGCGGGTGTGTGTCCTGCCATATATCATACCTATCAGTGCGAAGAACAGTGCGGTCATGAGACCGTGGGACAGCATCTGCATGATTGCGCCGGTCATCGCGGTGGCGTTGAGCATGAGGATTGCGAAAAGCACAAGTCCGCAGTGGCTTACGGATGAATAGGCGTTGATATACTTGAGGTCGTTCTGTACGCAGGCACTGAAAGCTCCGTAGACAACCGAAATACCAGTGAGGATGATGAATATCCATGCGAGTTCCTGTGCGGCCTGGGGCATGAGGTAGATAGCCACACGGAAACATCCGTAGCCTCCGAGCTTCATGAGCACTCCCGCATGGAGCATGGACACTGCTGTGGGGGCCGATGCATGGCCGTCAGGCGACCAAGTGTGGAACGGGAACATCGCACCGAGCACTCCGAAGCCGACGAATGTCATCGGGAAGAGGAACTGCTGCCAGCCATGGGGGATGGCTGCATGGTTGACAATGTCAAGGATGTTCCATGTCAGGGGTTGTCCGGCAGGTGCCGAGTGATAGTATATACCGATGAGACCGAGCATAAGGAACGCGGATCCACCCATGAGCATGAGGGTCAGTTTCATCGCAGAATAGTTCTTGTTGCCGGAACCCCAGACTCCGATGAGAAGATACATGGGGATGAGCGCAACCTCATAGAACATGAACATCGTGAACAGGTCAATCGATATGAAGAAGCCGTAGACACCTGTGGCAAGGAGTACGAGCCAGAGGAAAAATTCCTTAGGTTGTGGAATCTCCCATGAGGCAAGACTTCCAGTTATCATTATGACACCTGTGAGGATGAGCATGGCGATCGATATACCGTCTACACCTACCGCGAGATGGATGTTGAGTGGCGTGAACCACTTCCAGGATCCGACGAAGAACATCGGGGTGTCAGGATCGGCAGACCGGAGACCGATGTATTCGACGAGAACCCAGAGGGCGAGCGCGGTCAGAGCTACGGAGCCGGTCACAGCCACTGCGCGTATCTGCTTGATGTCGCGGCATAGGAACAGTCCCAGCAGCATGACTACGGGAATGACCACGAAGTAAATTAATATATTTGAAAACATATTGTTACTATTTTGCTACGTTTTTACACTATCAAAGGATACATACTGCTGTGATCAGTCCGAGCAGCACGGCTCCGATCAGATACCACCATATATACATCTGGACTTTTCCACTCTGGAAGCCCTTGATGGCCACGGAGAGGCTGTTTGTGACGTATGCCAGACCGTTCATGGTGCCGTCGATGATATGACGGTCGAACCATGCGATGGGTTTGCATATACCATCGAATATGATGCGGCGTGTGATGAAGAGGTATATCTCATCCCAATAGAACCGGCGGTTGGCAGCGGTCCAGAGCCAGCGACAGGAGTCGGCCATACGGGCGGGCTTGTCGTTTTTCTTGAGATATAGGAATGCGGCGAACGCTATCGCTACGGCTGCGACTATGAGGCTCACGGTAGCCACGCTCCAGTCTATATGTATATGATATTCATGCCCGTCGAATGTCACAAGCTGTCCGAACGGGATCCATCCGCAGCAGAACGATACGATGGCGAGGAATATGAGCGGCAGAGTCATGGACAGAGGTGACTCGTGGGGCATCGATGCATGATGTCCGTGAGCTTCCTGCTCCTTGACGCGGGCTGCGTAGTCCGGCTCGTCCCACCAGAAGATGAGGAAGTACATTCTGAACATATAGAAGGAGGTCAGACCGGCGACCACTGTCATCCATACGCCCCAGAATGTCGAGTTGGCGAAGCAAGCTGCAAGGATCTCGTCCTTTGAGAAGAATCCGGCCCATGGCCATATTCCAGCGATGGCCAGACAGCCGAAGAGGAATGTGATATGGGTGATGGGCATATATTTGCGGAGACCGCCCATCGCGGTATAGTTGTTGGAATGAACCGCGTGTATGAGAGATCCGGCCCCGAGGAAGAGGAGGGCTTTGAACATCGCGTGGGTGAAGAGATGGAACATGGAGGCCATGTAGCCGAGGCCTTCATGTATTGCCTCTCCGTGTTTGGCTGCGACACCGAGTGATACCATCATGAACGCTATCTGCGAGATCGTGGAGAATGCAAGGATTCGTTTGATGTCGATCTGAGCGCAGGCCACACAGGCTGCGTAGAAAGCGGTGACGGCACCTACGACAGTGATGAATGTCAGGGCTGCATCCTCAAGCATATAGAGCGGGAAGAGACGGGCCACGAGGTAGACACCGGCCACAACCATGGTGGCTGCGTGGATGAGGGCCGATACGGGCGTCGGGCCTTCCATGGCGTCAGGAAGCCAGATGTGGAGGGGCAGCATGGCCGATTTGCCCATACCGCCGGTGAAGATCAGCACCAAGGCCCATGTCAGCACTGAGGCTCCCATGAAGGTCGCTCCACCGAAAGCGTTGAGCACGGTGTCGGGGTGCTGGGTCATCGGCAGGAAGTCAAGCTTGCCGGTATAGAATGAGAGAATAAGGATACCGATAAGGAACCCGAGGTCGGCGAAGCGGGTGACGATGAATGCTTTCTTACAAGCGGCCACTGCCGATGGCAAGGTATAGAAGAATCCGATGAGAAGGAAAGAGGATGCACCCACAAGCTCCCAGAAGATATACATCTGGAAGATATTTGTGGCAACCACAAGTCCGAGCATCGAGAAGCTGAAAAGCGAGAGGAATGCATAGTAGCGCTGGAATCCCTTCTCTCCCTTCATATAGCCGAGGGAGTAGACATGAACCATAAAAGAGATGGTGGGAATCACAACAAGGAGGAGTGCTGAGATGGGATCGAGAAGGAAGCCCATCTTTATTGCCAGTCCTTCCTTTATCATCTCACCGGCTTCATTGAAAATGTCAGGTGTGAATTGGAGCCATGTGGGGTTGAACACCTGATATTGCAGACGGGTTGTGCCGTCGATGAATTCAGGGGCACCCGAGAACCAGTAGGTGAATGCCGTGAAGTAGGAGAGGACGAGGACTGTGCCCATACCGAGCGTGCCGAGTGTTCCGGCAAGCTTGTGGCTCATTTTCACTCCTGCAAGTCCCAAGAGAAGGAACATGAAGAGCGGAATGGCCAATATCAGAACAGGAATTGTAATATCCATAGGTCGCAATTAGTATTTCAAATGGGTGGCATCGCGGACGTCAATGTTCTTGCTCACGCGGAATAGGTTGATAATAATGGCGATGGCGAGTGCGGTCTCGGCTGCGGCGATGGCTATGCCGAAGAGTGTGAACATCCATCCTTCCATTGAGCCGGGATAGAGGTAACGGTTGAACACCACGAAATTGATGTCGACGGCGTTGAGCATCAGCTCAAGCGAGATGAGCATCGCTATCATGTTGCGGCGTGTCAGGAAGCCGTAGACTCCGCAGCAGAACATCACCAGTGCGGGGACGAGATACCAGATCAAAGTAATATCCATAGTGGTCTGAGCGGTTTTTTTAACGTTTACGGGCGATAACGACACCGCCGATTATACAAGCGAGTAGTAACACACTGACAGCCTCGAAGGGGAGGAGATACTGTCCGTAGCCGGTCCCGAGCATGGCCTTGCCGATTTCATGCATTGTCGGATTTTCCATCTGTGGGGCGGAGGTGAAGATGTCGGCACAGCGTGAGCATAGAGCCCATCCGCAGGCTCCGGCCGCGGCTATGGCGCCGATGATGCCGAGAAGCTTCTTGCGGGACTCAAGTCTCTCGCTATTGTCGCCCGGACGTGTGGTCAATAGAATTGAGAACACGAACAGAACCACGATACCTCCGGCGTATACGGCAATCTGCACTGTGCCCAGAAACTCATAATCGAGCTTGAAATAAAGGGCAGCGGTGGCAAAGAGCACGAAGAGAAGGTAGGTGGCCGCGCGAAGTATTTTCCGCGTGGTGACAGTCAGTACCGAGAAGACGACAATCGCCAGAGCGATTATCCAGTAACAAATTGTACTTCCTACTGATTCCATTATAGTTTATCGTAATTATTTTCCGGTTTCATATCAGGCATTGCCCTCTTTGGCGGCTCGTGTCTGCGCGGCCTTTATGATTGCGGCTCTTACCTTTTCAAGTTTGGCGGGATCTGATGCGGCAGCGGCAAGGGCTTTCTTCTGTGCTTCGCTAAGTTCGATTCCGGCGAGAGGATCGGAATCGGCAGTTGCGGCAGGAGTCCCGTCGGCTGCTGTCTGGGCAGCTTTCTTAGCGGCGGCCGCTGCTTTTGCAGCAGCGATCTTTGCCTCTTTCTCAGCCTGCATCTTGGCTATCTGCTCGGGGGTGGGCTTCGGTTCCTCCTTTTCCGGCAGATAGTTGAGTTTTTTGAGAAGGACTTTTCGGGTGAATACAGCCTGCTCAAAATCGTTGGAAAATTCGAGTGCGTCAGTGGGACAGTTGGTGACGCAGAGCTGGCAGAATGTGCATGACCCGAGATCATACATATATTTGTCGAGCTTCTTTTTCTTTTTGCCGTCCCAGGTCTCCACCTGCTTGATGTCAAGGTTTATCGTTCCGTTGGGACACACGCGCTCACACGTACCGCAGGCGATACACTTGTGATTGCCCTGGTCGTCATATTTAAGCGTCAAAATTGCTCTGAAACGATCCGCTACCGGAAGATTGTCCCGGTTGTCGGGATATTCTTCGGTGATCTTAGGGGTTACAAACTCTTTGCCGGTGACCGACATACCTTTTATAAGGCTTGCGATCCCGGAACCGAGATTGGTGAAATATTCTTTTACGCTACCCATGAGTTATCGTAAGATGAATGGTTTAGTTTTTGACCTGACCGCCCAGAATGTCGAGCAGCTCGGTTGTGATGCTTTGCTGGCGCAGTTTGTTGTATTCAAGCTGCAGCTCTTCAAGCAGGTTCTTGGCGTTGTCGTTGGCGCTTTGCATCGCCATCACACGTGCTGCCTGTTCTGACGCACGGTTCTCCGTGAATACTTCCTGCATCACGGCGAGAAGAAACATCGGAAGCACCGAGCGGTATATTGTGGCCGCGTCAGGCTCAAATATACATGGGCGGCATACGGCTTTGACGCCCTCACCTGTCAGAGTCGAGGAATCGACAGGCAGAAGAACGTCGCTGCGTAGCCGCTGGCGCGACACGCTTTGGAAATTCATGTAGAGGAGTACGACTTTGTCGAAGCCGGAGGATAGGAATCTTTCCTCAAGTCTGAGTGTGAAATCCTTTACTTCCTGTGCTCCGCTTTTGGAGTCGATTCCGGTGAAGGTCTCTACTTTTATGTTTCCGCCGGCTATTTTTGCGACTGCTTTGGCTATTTTTTTACCGACCGGTATTATGGTGATCACCGTATCAGCTCCATCCTTATATCCTGACGCATTGATTTCCGCAAGCAGGCCCTTGAAGATGTTCATGTTGTAACCTCCGCAAAGGCCGTCGTCGGAGCCAAGCACCACGTAAGCCACATTCTTGACCTCTCTGGTCTCGGCGAGCGGCGACGAAAACTCGGCATCAGTGCTCAGAAGGTTGCCGATAATGCTTTCGATCTGCTTTCTGAACGGGAGCAGGCGGCGTAGATCCGCCTCGGCTCTGTGCATTTTTGCCGAGGAGATCATCTTCATGGCTCCGGTGATTTTCTCACTGGATGCGACTGAGCCGATGCGTCCTTTTAGTTCGCGTAGTGTTGCCATTTCTGTGGTGCTTTCTTGTCAATTATTTATATGAGGAGGATATTTCGGCTGCGGCAGATGTGAGTTTGCTTGATGTGTCGTCGTCGAGTTTGCCGGCTTTGATGGCCTCCATGGCTTCAGGATAGCGGGCGTGCATGAGCTGCAGGAAGTTTTTCTCAAATTCCTTCACTTTGTCCAGAGGCACGTCGGCGAGAAGTCCGTGGGTTCCGCAGAAGATGACTGCGACCTCGTCTTCAACCTGCATGGGAGAATACTGGGGCTGGATGAGCAGACGCTCGTTCTTGCGGCCTTTGTCGATCACACGGGCTGTCACCGCATCAATGTCGCCACCGAATTTGGTGAATGATTCGAGCTCGCGGAACTGAGCCTGGTCGATTTTCAACGTACCGGCCACTTTTTTCATCGACTTGATCTGTGCGCTTCCACCTACACGCGACACGGATATACCTACGTTGATGGCGGGGCGTATGCCACGGTTGAAGAGTGCCGTCTCAAGGAAGATCTGTCCGTCGGTGATGGAGATCACATTTGTCGGGATATAGGCGGACACGTCGCCGGCCTGCGTCTCGATGATTGGAAGTGCGGTGAGTGATCCTCCTCCCTTTACGATCTTCCTGAGTGATTCGGGTAGGTCGTTCATGTTTTCTGCCACCTGCTGGTTGTCAATGATCTTGGCTGCACGTTCGAGCAGACGGCTGTGGAGATAGAAGATATCGCCGGGATATGCCTCGCGTCCGGATGGACGTTTGAGCACGAGCGAGATCTCGCGGTAGGCCACGGCCTGTTTAGAGAGATCGTCGTATATGATGAGGGCATCACGTCCGGTGTCGCGGATGTATTCGCCTATGGCCACGCCGGCAAACGGTGCGTAGTAGCGTTCGGCGGCTGAATCGGCGGCTGTAGCTGCAACTACCACGGTGTAGTCAAGCGCGCCGTGCTGGCGGAGCGATTCCACGATAGCCGCTACGGTAGAGGCTTTCTGTCCGATGGCAACGTAGATACAGTAGACGGGCTTCCCTTCCTCAAATCCTTTGCGCTGGTTTATTATCGTATCGATTGCGATGGCGGTCTTGCCGATCTGGCGGTCGCCGATGATCAGCTCGCGCTGTCCACGGCCTATGGGCACCATCGAGTCGATGGCCTTGATTCCGGTCTGAAGAGGCTGCTTCACCGGCTGACGGAAGATCACGCCCGGAGCTTTGCGCTCGAGAGGCATCGGGAGAAGTTCACCCTGGATGGGACCTTTGCCGTCGATAGGCTGACCCAAGACGTTGATTACGCGACCGAACACGCCTTCGCCAACGTTGATGGAGGCGATCTGTCCGGTGCGGCGTACACTCATGTTCTCGGTGACTTTATTGACGTTGTTAAGGAGGATCACACCGACGTTGCTCTCCTCAAGGTTCAGGGCTACACCCTTTACGCCGTTCTCGAACTCCACGAGCTCGTTGGCACAGACATTGTCGAGGCCATAGACGTGTGCCACGCCGTCGCCAACGTCGAGCACGGTGCCGGTTTCTTCAAACGATACCTTGGAGTTGACACTCTCGAGTTGTTGTTTAAGTACCTGAGAAATCTCGCTTGGGTTTATCATTGGTAATGGATGAGTTACTGGGGGATGGGATTTAATTAAGGAGTTTCAGTCGCAGTTGTTTAAGCTCGTTGGCCACGGAGGCATCGAGTTTCTCGTTGTCTACCGTAACCACGAAGCCGCCGATAAGATCCGGATCTACTGCGGTAGTATATTCCATTGTGGCTCCGTCGAGATGGCTTGCGATGATTTTCTTGAGCCTCTCTTCTTCGGTCTTGTCAAGCGGCGCGGCCGATGTGACAGTCACGAGCCGTATCGAATGGTTGGCGCGATACAGTTTCATGTAGGCCAGCGCGATGTCGCGTGTGAGATCCAGACGGTTGTTGTCTGTGAGCAGACTTAGGAACCGGCTGAATACATCGTCGTCGCTGTCGGCTACACCGGCAGCGGTCGCGATCAGTTTTACCTTGTCGGCAGGTGCGATAAACGGGTTGGCCATGACCTTTATGAGCTGTGGTTCGGCCTCGAATGAGGCGGAAAGAGTCTTCATAAGGTCGAAGACGCGTTTGTCGGCATCCTTCTCCGAGGCATACTCGTAGAGGGCTTTGGCGTAGCGGCTTGGTATAAGACCTTGGTTCATGTTTGGAGGCAGTGGGCGTTTTTAGTTCTTTTTTTCCATCTCGTCGAGCAGGGAGCTGACAAGTTTTTCCTGAGCTTTGTCCTCCTTGAGCTGAGTGCGCACCACTTTCTGAGCGATGTCGAGGGCAAAACTTGACACTTCGGAACGGAATTGCTCTTCAGCGGCCTTGCGTTCCTGTTCGATTGAGACTTTTGCGGCGTCCATCTCTTTTTTAGCGGCGGCTTGGGCTGCGGCGCGGGCTTCCTCGATGAGCTGGTTTTTCATCTTGTCAGTCTCACGCAGCATCTCCGCCTGCTGACGACGGGCGTCCTCTATGTATTTATTCGCCTCTTCGCGGGCATGGTCAAGCTGTTCTTTGGCATTTTGAGCATACTCCACACCCTTGTCGATGAGGTCGGCTCGGTCGGATACTCCCTTCATGATCACAGGCCAACCCCACTTCCACAGGATGAAGAAGAGGATGGCGAATGATACGAACATCCAGAATATCAGGCCGAAATCAGGCGTGAATAGTTCCATGGCGTAAAACCTGGCTCAAGATTAGCCTACGAACATTGCGAGGATGCAGACGATAACTGCGAAAAGTGCGACACCCTCGATAAGGGCTGCGATAACGATCATGTTGCTTCGGATGTCACCGGTTGATTCAGGCTGACGGGCGATAGCTTCCATGGCTGATCCGCCGATTTTGCCGATACCGATACCTGCGCCGATTGCTGCGATTGCTGCACCGATGCATACGCCGATTCCGAGAGTTCCTTCGATAGCTGCTAAGATCATTGCTAACATAGTTGTAGTTTGTTTAAGAGGGGTGATTATGTTTTTTAATTTATTTCATTGTTTGTCCGCGAGGGGCTGAGGAGTTGCTGTTGCTGCCTCTTCCTTGTGGTGTTCCTCGTGACCGTCTTCCTGTCCGAGGGCTATGAAGAGGGTTGACAGCATGGTGAACACGTAGGCCTGGATGAAGCTCACGAGCACGTCGATGAGGAGCATGAACACTGAGAATATGATCGAGACGACGGCTGTGGCTCCTGTGACTACAGGTCCCATGGCTGCGAAAATGAAGATCAGGAGTGTCAGTACGATGACGATCATGTGTCCACCCATCATGTTGGCGAACAGACGGACAGTCAGAGCCGCCGGCTTGGTGAATATGCCGAATATCTCGATGATCGGCATGATCGGGAGGGGATATTTGAGCCACCAGGGTACATCGGGGTTGAATATCTCCTTCCAGTAGTGCTTGGTGGCAAATATGTTTGTGATGAAGAATGTGAGCAGTGCGAGGACAAGCGTGACGGCGATATTGCCTGTCAGGTTGGCACCACCGGGGAATACGACTATGAGCCCGAGAAGGTTCATTATCAAGATGAAGAAGAATACCGTGAGAAGATAAGGCGCGAATTTGTTGGCCTTGGTCTTCAGCGTCGGTTTGATCACTCCGTCGTAGATGAACAGTATGACAAATTCGATCGCTCCGGTCATTTTCCGTGGTCCTTTCATTCCCTGAGTCTTATGCCAACGGGCCACATCAAGGATGCACCATAGTGTGAGAAGTGCTGCGATAAACAGTGCGCAGACATTCTTGGTGATTGATATGTCGATGACCGGTTTCACTTCCTTGCCATCGATGATTTCCACGATTTTGCCCTTGTGTTCGCTGTCTTTTCCGGCTATCTTGAATTCGGCATTGCCGTCGCGCCACACACCTCCGTCGGTCACTCTTGATGAAGAGAACACATGGAGTCCGTCGCTACCCCACACGATGACGGGGAGCGGGATCCGTTTGTGATGGTTGAAGGGCACTTCCCAACCGTAGCCGTCGCCAAGGTGCTCGAAGATGATACCCTGGGCATCGACTCCCTCCGCGGCCTCAGCGTCTTTGCCGTCATGACCGGAGGCCATGGCGACTGCGGGAAGCAGCAACGCTATGATTGCCAATGCTATTGATGTGAAGAGTTGACGTGTCATTCGGACGGGATAGTTTAGTAGATGCACACTGAGACAATATCAGAGTCGACGTCGACAATACCTCCGCTCGTCTCGATGCTTCCTTGTTCGCCGGATGTTGTCGTGTATCGGATGGATCCGGGTGTCAGGGTGGATATGAGTGAGGCATGACCGGGAAGCACGGTGAAGGCTCCCATTGTGCCGGGAAGATGTACCACGGTCACATCTCCTTCAAAGAGGACATTGTCGGCAGAGATTATCTTTAGTGTCATCTTGGTGGTTGTTTAAGAAATATTCGTCAGGCTTCCACTTCGGCAAGCAGTTTCTTGCCCTTGGCGATTGCATCGTCGATGGTGCCGACATTGAGGAACGCCTGTTCGGGCAGGTCGTCCACCTCTCCATTGAGGATCATCTTGAATCCGCGTATTGTCTCTGAGAGCGGCACCATGACACCGGGGAGACCTGTGAATTGTTCGGCCACGTGGAACGGCTGCGAGAGGAAGCGCTGTGCGCGGCGTGCACGGGCCACGACCTGCTTGTCCTCGTCGGAAAGCTCATCCACACCGAGGATCGCGATGATATCCTGAAGCTCGTTGTATTTTTGCAGAAGCTGCTTGACCGCCTGGGCAGTATTGTAGTGATCCTCTCCGATGATGTTGGGATCGAGGATACGTGAAGTCGATTCGAGAGGATCCACAGCCGGATAGATACCCAGCTCCGTGATCTTACGTGACAACACTGTGGTAGCATCAAGGAAGCTGAATGTTGTTGCAGGTGCGGGGTCGGTAAGGTCGTCAGCAGGTACATAGATGGCCTGTACGGATGTGATGGATCCGTTTTTCGTAGAGGTGATTCGCTCCTGAAGAGCACCCATCTCAGAGGCAAGTGTAGGTTGGTATCCAACGGCTGACGGCATACGTCCGAGCAGGGCTGATACCTCTGATCCTGCCTGTGTGAAACGGAAGATATTGTCGATAAAGAGAAGGATGTCCTTGCCTCCGCCATCCTGATCGCGGAACTGTTCGGCAACGGTCAGACCGGAGAGAGCGACACGCAGACGTGCTCCCGGCGGTTCGTTCATCTGTCCGAACACCAAGGTGGCCTGTGATTGCTCGACCTGGCTCATATCGACATCAGAGATGTTCCATTCGCCTTTCTCCATCCCCTCCTCGAATTTTTTGCCATACTTGATGACACCGCTCTCGATCATCTCGCGCAGCAGGTCATTGCCTTCACGTGTACGCTCGCCTACACCGGTGAACACTGAGAATCCGTTATGGCCTTTGGCGATGTTGTTGATAAGCTCCATGATAAGCACGGTCTTTCCCACGCCGGCACCGCCGAATAGTCCGATCTTACCGCCTTTACTGTATGGCTCGAGAAGATCGATCACTTTGATACCGGTATAAAGGATCTCGGTGCCGATGGTGAGTTCTTCAAATTCGGGAGCGGGTTGATGGATGGGACGAAGGTTTTCGCGATCGAGCTCGGGAAGTCGGTCAATAGCATTACCAATGACATTGAGCAGACGTCCTTTCACCTGTCCGCCGGTCGGAACGGCAATAGGGCGTTCGAGCGAGTCAACCCTCGATCCTCTCTGAAGACCATCGGTGCTCTCCATGGCCACACAACGCACGGTGTCTTCACCGATGTGTTGCTCCACTTCAAGTATGAGTTGTGAGCCGTCGGGCCTGTCAACCTTCAAGGCTGTGTAGATGGGAGGGATGATGTTGTCGTCGCCGTCGAAAATGACATCGACAACAGGGCCGATCACCTGGGCGATTTTGCCATATTTTTCACTCATCGCGATTAATATTTAGGAGGGGTTGGTAGGTTGGTTTTTCTTAGAGGTATAGCCCGAAGGTGACTATGAGTACCATCAGGACAAGGTTGAAGAGATTGATTGGAAGGAGGTATTTCCACTCTAACGTGAGGAGCTGGTCAATGCGCAGACGGGGGAATGTCCACTTGAACCAGATGATTATGAACGACAGCACGATGGCTTTGCCGAGGAACCATACTACTGAGGGAATGAAGTCCATTATATGATTGAACGCATCGAATCCGGGAATGTGAAGAGGCATCCATCCTCCGAAGAACAGAAGGGCTGCAACGCCTGACACGATGAATAGATTCAGATACTCGGCAAGATAGTAGAATCCGAAGTGGATACCGGAGTATTCCGTGTGATAGCCTGCTGTCAGCTCGCTCTCAGCTTCCGGAAGGTCGAACGGACCTCGGTTTGTCTCGGCTGTGCCGGCTATCATGAAGATGACGAATGCGATGATCGCCGGAATATGACCTGAGAATATGAACCAAAGATGTTCCTGACTGCGGACGATATCGGTGACGTTCATTGAACCTGCAATGACAACCATTGTCACCACGCAGAGTCCCATTGACAACTCGTATGACACCATCTGTGCACCTGAGCGCAAGGCTCCGATGAGCGTGAACTTATTGTTTGACGACCATCCCGCAAGCAGTATGCCGAGCACTCCGATGGAGCTGGCAGCCAACAGGAAGAAGATGCCTACATTGAAATCAATGATCTGTAGGCCATTGCCCCACGGGAGCACGGCGAATGTTAGCATTGATGCGATTATGACGAGATAGGGAGCGAGTGCGAACAGGAATTTGTCGACATGATTGAGCGAGATAAGCTCTTTTATCAGGATCTTGAACATATCGGCAACGCTCTGGAGCAGTCCCCATGGGCCGACACGGTTCGGGCCAAGACGGCACTGGAAGTAGGCGCAGACCTTACGCTCGAACAGAATGTAGAACAGTGCGAGCAGCGCGTAGAGCAGCATCAGGCCCACTCCTATGAGCAGACACTCAAGTGTGACGGCCGCCCACTCGGGCATGAAGCCGAGGAAGAGGGAGTGTAGCCAGGCGGTTCCTACTGATAAGTCTTGCATAACTTATATATAAGGTGTATGATTGATTGGATTTTTTTGTTCTTTCTTCGTTTTTATCGGTCAATATCAGGAACGATATAGTCCATGGAGCCTCCGATGGTGATAAGATCGGCGATCTTCTGACCGCGCGTGATATGATCCACGGCGGCGGCGGCCGGCAGACATGGAGGTGCGATCTTCAGACGGTAGGGATTGACGGTTCCGTCGCTCTCGAGCCAGATGCCGAATGTGCCTCTGCAGCCTTCGACCATCTTGAACCACTGGCCTACGGGAAGTTTGAGCACCTTGGGGACTTTGACGCAGTATTCTCCTTCCGGAATGTTGTCTATGAGCTGTGCTATTATCTTTGCACTTTGCTCCATCTCGGAGATACGGACCTTGAAGCGGGCCATGGAGTCACCTTCTTCGCGGATGACTTCCTCGAAGTCAAGTTCGGGATAGATGCTGTAAGGTACACACTTACGCACATCGCAGGCCCAGCCTGATGCACGTCCGTTGGGGCCGGTCACAGACCATGATATCGCATCCTCGCGATTGAGGATACCGATACCTTCCATACGTCCCTTGGCAATGACATTGCCGGTAAATATCTTGTTGTATTCTTTGATGTTGCCGGGTATTACGTCAAGCAGGGCATGGACATCCTTCACGAAGTCGGGATGCAGATCCTGCATGACTCCGCCGATACAGTCGTAGTTGAACGTCATGCGTGCTCCACACGTGCGCTCCATGATGTCGAGTATCTGCTCGCGGACACGCAGTGTGTAGAAGAGCATGGTGGTAGCCCCGAGGTCCATGCAGTATGTTCCGATGAAGAGGCAGTGGGAAGCTATACGGGACAGCTCGTCCATCAGCACACGGATCACCTGTGCTCTGCGCGAGATCTCGATTCCGGCAGCCTCCTCTATGAGCATACACAGACAATGATGATAATTATGGGCTGAGAAATAATCCAGACGATCCATGAAGTGGAGTGTCTGGGGATATGTCAGTCCTTCGCATATCTTCTCCACGCCGCGGTGGATATAACCGAGGTATATATCAATTTTCTTGATGATCTCACCGTCGACGGCGGTGCGGAAGCGGAGCACTCCGTGAGTGGCGGGATGCTGCGGGCCGATGTTGACCACGAAGTCATCAGGCTGGAATATACGGCGCTCCTCCTTGACGATCTTGCCGTCTTTCTCCACCCATGTGTCTGTGAAGTCTGTCTGACGTTCGTTTTCGATGGACACCGGGTTGATGTTCGGGTCGTCATTATAGTCTTTGCGCAGAGGATATCCTTTCCAATCGATGTTGAGGAAAAGCCTGCGCATATCCGGATTGTTGATGAATATGATGCCGAAATAATCGTAGACCTCACGCTCGTATATGGTGGCGATATGCCATAGGTCATACACGGAGTGGATCATCGGTTTCTCCCTGTCGCCTGTCGCCATCACCTTGACGGCGAGATGCTCGTTTGTGGAGGTGGAGACAAGATAATAGATACACCCCATTCCTGCTTCCTTCCAGTCCATCCCGACGATGGTGACGAGATAGTCAAATTTCAGCTCGTGGTGGAGCGTATGGGCCAGATCGTGCCAGCGGGCATCGGGTATGCTCACTTCAAGTACACTCGGAGTCTGTGAGAAGGTAGCTTCGGGAAACTTTCCGGAAATCTTATCCTGGATGTTGGCCATTATATTTTAATAATGTAGTGATGATTGGACAAGTGGGTTAATCGTTTTCCCCTTCGACGGGGTGGGCTGCAAGGAATTCCTTCTGGCTTTCCTGACGGTTGACGCCGCCGAAGAACTTCTCGACCTTGATCTTGCGGGAGAGCTGCATGATTCCGTAGATCATGGCTTCGGGACGGGGAGGACAACCCGGGACGAATACATCGACAGGCACGATGTCCTCAATACCCATGGCTACGTGATAGCTCTTTTTGAACGGACCTCCTGATATGGCGCAACTGCCGCAGGCGATCACGTATTTAGGCTCAGCCAGCTGGTCGTAGAGGCGACGGAATACAGGCACCATACGGTGGACGATGGTTCCTGCGACCATCATGAAGTCGGCCTGACGGGGCGACGCACGCGCTACTTCCCATCCGAACCGGGCCATGTCGTAGCGGGCTGCGCCCAGCGACACGAACTCGATGCCGCAGCAACTGGTGGCGAAAGTGAGTGGCCAGATGGAGTTAGACCGCCCCCAGTTGATGAGTTTGTCAAGAGAGCCGACGATGACGTTGGTCCCCGACTCCTGAAGCTCCTTGACGAGCTTTTCAATATATTCGTTGTCTTTCCAAGCCTCGTAAGGCATTCCCTGTGCTGTTACTTCCATTCCAAAGCTCCTTTCCGCCAGGCATATACAAGACCCAGCACTATAATGCCGAAAAATACTGCTATCGCTGTGAGTCCTTGTGTGCCGAGCTCATGCACTCTCACTGCCCATGGGTAAAGAAACACTGTCTCGACATCAAACATCAGAAAGAGAATGGCAAACAGATAATATCCCACCTTGAATTGAGCCATGGACTCTCCTCGGGTGGGAATACCACATTCGTAAGCCTCGCCTTTCTGCGGGTTGAATGATTTCGGTGAAATCAATCCTGCGAGCCAAAGCGCAACAGCCACAAGAGCGACACCTGTCAGAAGTGCCACCACTGCGAGGGTTGCATTTTGAATTGCTAATGCTATCATATTTCGTGTTGTATCGTGTTCTGATTATGGTATATTGCGCTGATATGCTTGATGTTGGCGCAATGGCGTGATTACGGTTGGGGAGAGTGCGCTTTTTCGCCCTGCAAATATACAGATTTTTTTTCACAACTCCGTAAACAAAAACAAATTTTCTTAAATTACGGTTATATTTAATGTCGAAGTGTTAATTGCAGGATTTTTTGTATCTTTGCGCACATTCATTACAAAAACAAACGTAAAAATCCGACCGACTATGTACAGTGATCCTAAAGACTGTCTTTACTGCACTAACAATGCCACTCTTCATGACCTTATGATAGAGATCGCCCCTCTCAGTGTGTCCCGTGCTTTCCTGTTCAAGGAGCAGACTTACAGGGGACGTTGCTTGGTGGCTTACAATGGTCATGTCAACGACCTGAACGAGCTTTCCGACGAGGAGCGTAACGCCTTTATGGCCGATGTGGCACGTGTGACTCGCGCTATGCAGAAGGCGTTTGATCCCGTGAAGATAAACTATGGCGCGTATAGCGACAAACTTTCCCACCTCCACTTCCATCTGGCACCGAAATATGTCGATGGCCCGGACTACGGCGGCACATTCCGCATGAATCCCGGCGAGGTATATCTCACGGACGAGGAATATGCCGTGATGATAGGAAAGATAAAGGAAAATCTTTGAAAATATCCATCCACGGGACGCGAGTGTTGTCCCGTGGATGACAGACCGCTCTACAACTATGTCAAACCAACTCAAGATATATTGCAAGAACCTCGGGGAATATGTGGCTCTTGACGGAGGTGAAAGTCTTACGGATGTGGCCATGAGGCTTGGCAGCCGGCTCGGATTCGAGCCTATATGCGCTATTGTCAATAATAAGCAGGAGGATCTTGCCTACCGGGTGTTCACCCCAAAGCTTGTGGAATTTCTGCCTCTCTCGTCACCCGAGGGCCAGAGGTGTTACACCCGCTCGCTGTGTATGGTGTTGTACCGGGCGGTTGAGGCTGTGGCTCCGGGCTGCGAACTGAAGATCAGCTATTCGGTGTCCGGCGGTCTGTATGTGAAAGTGGACGGCCTCGCTCCGGATGAGAAGAGTGCGTCTCTGCTGAGGGCGGAGATGCAGAGGGTGATTGCTGCCGATCTTCCGGTGGAGCGGAAAGAGCGTCCGACCGCGGATGTGATGGAACTGTTTGCCGGCAAGGGACTGCATGAGAAGGTGAAACTCTTGAGCACCCTTCACGAATTATACACAGTCTACTATCGTCTTGATGGGGTCTGCGATCTTTGTCTCGGGCCGCTCGTGCCTTCGACCGGAATGTTGCGTGCGTTTGATATCGTCCCCTACGAGGCGGGATTCCTCCTGCTCGGAATCGATGGTTCGGATCTTTCGAAGGCGGCCCGTATGGTTCCGCAGCCTAAGGTGTTCAATGCTTTCAAGGAATACCGCCGGTTCAATCATATCGTAGGTATAAGCAATGCCGGAGATGTCAACGCTATGGTCGAGGCTGGCGATGACGGACAGATGATCAATGTGGCCGAGGCTCTCCACACAAAATACATACGTGAAATCGCCGACGGAATCACATCGCGCCATCGCGATGGTGGGGCGAGAATAGTGCTCATAGCGGGCCCGTCATCATCGGGCAAAACTACATTCACCAAGCGGCTCGCTGTGGAGTTGCTCACCAATCTTATCCGTCCGGTGATGATATCGCTCGATAATTATTTTGTGGATCGTCATCATACACCTCGCGATGAAAGTGGTGACTATGATTATGAATCACTGTATGCCCTTGATCTGGAACTGTTCAATTCACATCTGAACGCTTTGATCAGAGGTGAGGCGGTAGAGCTGCCGCGCTACAACTTCGAGAGGGGTGAACGTGAGTATAAGGGTGATGTGATACGTCTCGATCCTGATTCTGTACTGCTCATAGAAGGTATTCACGGACTGAATCCGATGCTGACGTCTGAGGTGGAGGAACGGATGAAATACCGTGTGTATGTGTCCGCGCTGTCAAGCATAACCATCGACAATCATAACTGGGTGTCGACCACTGACAACCGTCTGCTGCGGCGTATGATCCGGGATTATAAATATCGTGGCACTTCGCCGCTTGAGACTATTGCCCGATGGCCGAGCGTCCGCCGTGGAGAGGAGAAGTGGATATTCCCATATCAGGAAAATGCAGATTCCATATTCAATTCATCGCTGCTTTTCGAACTTGGTGTGATCCGCGACGAGGCCGAGCGGGTGCTCCGCTCTGTCCCGCGCGACAGAATAGAATATGCCACGGCCTATCGTCTGCGTCGGTTCCTTAACTACTTCTCGCCGGTCTCTTCCCGTCATATCCCTCCGACGAGCTTGCTGCGTGAATTCCTTGGCGGGAGTTCCTTCCATTATTAGATCCGGCCGGCTATTTCTCCGGAACCCATCGTTGGTTCTGGAGCTGTGCTGAACGGATTTCCGCCGGATTGTCGCAGGGTGTCCAGAATGTCTTGTGTCCGAGCGCATCGGGCATATATTGCTGTATCACAAAATTGCCGGGATAGTCATGGGCATACTTGTAGTCACGACCGTATCCCATGTCCTTCATCAGTTTTGTCGGGGCATTGCGCAGGTGGAGCGGCACCGGAAGATCGCCGCTCTCCCTCACTTCGGCAAGTGCGGAGTCTATGGCCATGTATGCCGAATTGCTTTTTGGAGAGAGTGCAAGATATACGGCACACTCGGCGAGAGGTATGCGGCCTTCCGGCCAGCCTATCTTATGGATCGCATCGAATGTGGCGTTGGCCAGGAGCAGTGCGTTCGGATTGGCCAGACCGATGTCCTCAGCGGCAAGGATGAGCAACCGGCGGGCTATGAACTCCGGTTCTTCTCCTCCCTCAATCATGCGGGCGAGCCAGTAGACGGCTGCATCCGGATCGCTTCCGCGTATGCTTTTTATAAAGGCTGAGATTATATCGTAGTGCATTTCGCCGCCTTTGTCGTAGGCGGCCGGATTTTCTTGCAGACGGTCGGTTATGATCCTGTCGTTGATCAGTATCTTCTCTCCTTGGGGTGTGGATTGCTCAAGTAGGTCAAGGATGTTGAGGAGCTTGCGTGCATCGCCTCCGCCGAACCGGAACAGTGCGGTGGTCTGTTCGATCTCGACGCCATGGCTGCGCAGGGTGTCGTCTTTTTCTATCGCTCTGTCGAGGAGCTCCTGAAGTTCTTCGGCTTCGAGAGGCCGGAGGGTATAGACCTGGGCGCGTGACAGGAGCGGACGGATCACTTCAAACGACGGATTTTCCGTAGTGGCTCCGATAAGCGTGACTATGCCGCTTTCGACCGCCCCGAGCAGACTGTCCTGCTGTGATTTGCTGAAACGGTGGATTTCATCGATGAACAGGATGGGACGACCTTGTGTGAACATACTTGAGCCGTCCCGCTTGCATTTGTCGATGACTTCCCGGACCTCCTTTACTCCGGAGTTGACGGCCGAGAGTGTGTAGAACGGGACATTGACAGTATTGGCTATTATCCGTGCGAGTGTCGTCTTGCCGACACCCGGCGGTCCCCACAGGATAAAAGAGGCTATGCGCCCGGACTCGATCATGCGTCTCACAACGCCCCCGGGACCCACGAGATGCTTCTGGCCTATGTAGTCTTCGAGTGTCCTTGGCCTCAGACGCTCTGCCAAAGGTATGTTCATATTATTATTAACGAAAAAGCAAGCCGTTTAGTGTTAAATGAGTTTAATGAAATAGTTTCGTCTTTCGGCATTAAGAATTTTTTGTTAATTTTACGGCGTGGGACTATCACGAACATTATGTCCTGCACCGTTGTTAATTTATTACTATTAAGAATGTGATAAATTAACGTTTTAAACTATCAACCCATGAGCGCTCAACGAAACACCGGAACACCTCAGACCATGCGGAATCTGTTTGGCATCATAATGATTGTCATATACATTGGCGTGGGCATTCTTTTCTTTTGCGGATATTTCAACATCCTTTTCCCCACATGGGGATGGGTGAGATGGGTGGGCGGCATCCTGTTCACTGTCTACGGACTCTGGAGAGCATACCGTCAGTTCAAGGGCATTGACCCCGGCTATGGCAACGATAATGATACGGATAACGAATAGATTTGTCCTCGTCAGATCATGAAGAAATCACTGATATCAGTCATATCCCGTGCGTGTGCAGCGTTGCTTTGTGTGACGCTGCTTGGCGCGTGTGGTGGCAAGAAGGAGCAGAAGGCTCCCGGTATTGCCAAGATAGCCTGCGATGAATCCTTCGAGTCGATCATGGAGCAGGAGGTCAACGTCTATGAATACATCTATCCAAAGGAGGATGTGATCGCACTATATATGCCCGAAAATGCTGCCATAGATTCTATCATGGCCATGGGCTCTGTGAAGGGTGCGGTGGTTACACGTCCGCTCACTGACAAGGAGGTCAGCTATCTGCGGTCGCATAAAAAGATTGTCCATCAGCAGAAGATTGCTGTGGATGCTCTGGCCTTGATTGTCAATCCGGCCAATCCTGTCGAGATCCTCTCGAAAAAGGATATTGCAGAGATCCTTTCCGGCGAAGTGACACGGTGGGATCAGGTTGAACCCTGCAAACTCGGCGAGATCAGTGTGATTTTCGATCATCAGGGTTCATCGACAGTGAAATATATGCGTGATTCCATCATGGGTGGAAAACCGTTCGGCCCGAATGTGTCGGCCGTGAAGTCCAATCCTGAAGTGTTCAAAGCGGTCGCTTCCAATAAGAATGCAGTTGGTGTGATCGGAGTGAGCTGGGTGTCAAGCGACCTATCCGGACGGCAGAAGTCAGTCGAGGAATTGGCTCAGGCTGTGGAGAAAAGTGATACGACCGCATTGGAGTTCAGGGATGATGTGAAGGTGCTCAAGATCCGAGGCAACAACGAAGTGACGGCCTACCGTCCTTATCAGGCATACATCTTCGATGGCTCATATCCTCTCTACCGTTCAGTCTATATGATCTCCACTGCGCCGGGAGGGACTGTCACACATCGCTTCTATAGCTTTGTGACGGGATTCCAGGGTCAGAAACTTATCCAGATGACCGGTATCCTGCCGGCCACTGTGCGTCCCAGGATGGTGGAAGTGCAATGAGCTTTAAAATAAAAGCAAATAGTAATACGTTAATAATATATTGTGGCTTCGGCACACATACAACCTTAGATAATAATAAAAACCAATAGAAAACTGATTTTCAAATGAAATTACGCTCACTGCTCTCCCTCTGCATGGGAGGACTTGCCCTGACCGCACTCGCACAGGGCGGCTATCAGGACGGTGTGGACTATTACAATGCCGACCGTTTCGAAAAGGCCAGGACGATACTTGAGAAGACTATCAACGACTCAGGTACCGACAAGGCTGTAAGCTATTTTTATCTCGGATCGCTCGACCTTCGCGAGGGAAAGACCTCGGCTGCTGCCGATAACTTCAACAAGGGTGTTGCCGCTGATCCTCAGAATGGCTACAATTATGTAGGTCTTGGTGAAATCGCACTGAAGAGTGGCAACAAGGCTGAGGCGGAGAAGCAATTCAAGCAGGCATTGTCGCTCAACAAGAAGGATCCCGCTGTGATGGCTGCCATCGCACGTGCATACGCTGAGGTTGATCCTGTTGCTAATGCCAAGGATGTCGACAAGTACATAGCTATGGCTATGAAGACCTCAAAGAACAAAGAGCCACAGGTGTATGTGCTTCAGGGCGACCTTGCAAAGAATACAGACAAGGGTGTCGCCGCCGGATATTATGAGCAGGCTATCATATATGATGAGGAAGCAGGCAATATCAATCCTCAGGCTTACGTGAAATACTCCAACCTTTATAATAAGGTGAATCCTGACTTCTGCATCGGCAAGCTTGTTGAACTCAACGAGAAACTTCCTACCTCTGCTCTCGCACAGAGCGAGCTCGCGGAGAAGTATTATGACAACAACCAGTTCACCCGTGCCGCCGAGCAGTACGGAAAGTACATGAGCAACCCCAACCACTTCCAGGGTGATGAGCAGCGTTATTCAGGTCTTCTTTATTTCGGCAAGAAGTATCAGGAGTCTCTTGACGTGGCTAACCAGGTGCTCGCCAAGGACCCGGACAATGAGTATATGCAGCGTATGGTGATGCTCAACAAGGCCGCTCTTGAGGACTACACCGGTGCAGAGGAAGCCGGTAAGAAGCTGTTTGCCCACAAGAACGCCAAGTTCACCGCCACTGACTACATGACATACGGCGAGGTGCTTTCCAAGCTCAATCGTCCGGAGGATGCTATCGCGGCATACGAGGCTGCATACAATCTCAACCCCGAGAAGAACAAGCAGGTGCTTGCCGAGATCTCCGAAATGTACAACAAGTTGGAGAACGATGCCAAGTCTGTGGAGTATATGCAGAAGTTTGTCGATTCCGGCGATGCAACTCTCAACGACTACTTCATCCTGTCCAACCGTTATAAGAATCTCGGTCTCTCACTGCCTGAGGGATCTCCCGAACGTGCTGAGGCTGCCAACAACGGTATAAAGTATATTGATCTTGCTCTCGCTGAGGCTGCCAACAAGGGTCCCCTCTACCGCAACAAGGCAACCCTTCTGATGGTACGCGACGGTGCCGACACCACTCCCGAGCTTATCCAGACTTACAATGATATGCTCGCGGCTTTCGATGCTGATCCGGCCAACAAGGAGAAATACAAGGATGCGTATATGACTGCCTATATGCGTATGGGTTCATATTACATGAACTCCGGCGACAAGGCTGCTGCCCGTGATTACTTCTCCAAGGTTCTCGAGCTTGACCCGGAGAACGGACCTGTCAATGAGGTCATGAAGAAACTCTGATACCCCCCGACGGATATCTGATAATATTGCGGCTGTCATCGATCACGGTGACAGCCGCTTTTTTCATCGTTAATATCATGATATTTGCTATTTAAGATTTTTTTGTTTATTTTTGCTGAAATGTGAAAAAGGCGCATATAATTATAGATGTCGTGCAAACAGTATGTTACAAGCCGGCGTTATAATATATGAAATGCTATTTAACATCAGATGAACAGGGAAAATCTACTGCAGATATATGCGTCCTCGTTCCGTCAGAACTGGGATTTAAAGGCTCTGAGTGAGTTTGGTTCAGGTGCTACGATGACCTATGCCGATCTGGCCCGTCGCATTGCGGCCACCCATCTCGTGTTCAAGGAGTGTGGAGTCAAGAGAGGTGACAAGATCGCACTTATGGGAAAGAATTCTATTCCTTGGGTAGAGGTTTATATGGCCACTATCACGTATGGTGCGGTGATTGTGCCGGTGCTCCATGACTTCAATGTGCAGGATGCCACACATATCATAAATCATTCCGAAAGTGTCGTGCTTTTTGTCAATGATTCCATATATGAGAATATGGAGTTCGACAAACTGCCGGAAGTCAGGGCTGTCTTCTCTCTTGACAGCAAGAAGGTTCTTGCCGACAGACAGTCCGGAGCATCTCTTGAAAAGTTTATCTCGAAACTCGGTGAGAAAATGCGTCGCCGCTACCCGCACGGGTTCACGGCTTCGGATGTCGACTATCCTGAGATTGACGAGGATCAACTTGCGGAGATAAACTACACATCGGGTACCACCGGGTTCTCCAAAGGTGTCATGCTCACACTGCGCAATCTCGGGGGCAATGTGAGATTCGGCATCCGTTCGCGCCTGCATTTCCGCGGATCCCGCAATGTCTCATTCCTCCCGCTTGCCCATGCCTACGGTTGTGCATTCGATATGCTCGTGCCGCTTGCGGTGGGAACCCACATAACGCTCCTCGGCAAGCTGCCGACACCTAAGCTGCTCCTGAAGGCCTTTGCGGAAGTGAAGCCGGATCTTATAATATGTGTGCCGCTTATACTTGAGAAGATATATCGCAACAAGTTGCGTCCGGTGATAGAGAAGCCTGCGATCCGCAGATTGCTGAAAGTGCCCGGTGTGAATAAAATGATCTACCGAAAGATCCGCAACCAGCTTGTCGAGGCTCTCGGCGGAAAGTTTGAGGAAGTGATTGTGGGCGGTGCGCCGCTTAACCATGAAGTCGAGAGGTTCCTTTATCGTATAGGATTCCCGTTTACGGTCGGTTACGGAATGACGGAATGTGGACCTCTGATAAGCTATACTCCATGGCGTAAATTTATCCCTACGTCTTCAGGACGTACTCTTCCCAATATGGAGACCCGCATTGCCGGCAGCTCTGATCCTGCTAAGGAGCAGGGGAAAATCTGCGTGAGGGGAGAGAATGTGATGAAGGGTTATTATAAGAATCCTGAAGCGACGGAAGCGGCCATTGATGCTGATGGATGGCTCCATACCGGCGATATGGGCACGTGTTCCGATGATGGCACCATTTTTATCCGTGGACGCTACAAGACAATGATCCTTAGCGCCAGCGGACAGAACATATATCCTGAGGAGATCGAAGCAAAACTCAACAATATGCCATACGTGGCCGAGAGTCTTGTCGTGGAGCGTGGAAAACATCTGGTGGCGCTTGTCTATCCCGACTATGAGGCCATGGATCGCGACAGCATTTCTACCGGTAGCCTTGAGGAGGTCATGGAGACTGTCCGTAAGAGCCTGAACAAGCTTGTGGCACCATACGAACAGATTGACCGCATCCAGCTTATCGCCAACGAATTTGAGAAAACACCGAAAAGATCGATAAAACGCTATCTATATAATGCCTGATGAACCATTACGATTTTGAGACAATCATAAAAGTGCGTGACTACGAGACAGACTCGCAGGGCATTGTCAATAATGCCAATTACCTGCACTATCTTGAGCTGACACGCCATGAGTTCTGTGAGAAGGCCGGGACTTCGTTCCGGACAATGCATGAGAACGGACTTGATCCGGTGGTCAGGAAGGTTGAGATAGAGTATCTTAATTCACTCCGTCCCGGGGATTCCATGCGGTCTTGCCTGAAACTCCGCCGCAAGGGTGCCCGTTTCATTTTCGAACAGGATATTTTCAATCTTGCCGGTGACAGTCCTGTGGTCAAGGCTGTGGTGACGGTGGTTTGTCTTGAAGATGGTCATCTCGGACGAGGAGATCTGCTTGCCAAGGCTTTTGAAAATTATTTGTGACACTCTGCGCCATGAATGAAGATGAAAAATTGCTTTATCGCGTGGCTTTTGCATCGCTGCGCAGTATCACCCCCCGGCTCGCGGGTGATATATTGGCACGTGTAGGTGACGAGAAGCAGTTTTTTACTTTCACGTCCTCACAGATTGCGTCTGTGTTGGGATTCAGCAATCGCCTTTTCTCAGAAAGTATCCGCAATAAGGCTATGGAAGAGGGTGAGAAGGAGGTTGATTTCATCAAGCGTAACCATATCCGTCCGCTATATTTCACCGATGAGGACTATCCTGTAAGGCTAAGACAGTGTGAGGATGCTCCGCTTATGCTTTATACGATAGGTGACTGTGATCTGAACTCCGCTCATTTCATCGGAATCGTGGGAACACGCCATGCCACTCCCTATGGCAATGCCTTCGTGGGTGAACTTGTGGCCGGTCTCGCGGGAAAACTTGCGGAGAGACCTGTGATTGTCAGCGGACTTGCTTACGGAATAGATGTGTCGGCTCACGACGCGGCTCTGGCCGCGGGACTGCCGACCATCGGAGTCCTTGCCCATGGACTCAACACGATATATCCATCTTCCCACCGCTCTGTGGCGGCGAGGATGGTCAGAGAGGGCGGAATGCTCGTTTCCGATTACCGGAGTGTGGATACGATCCATCGCGGAAATTTTCTTGCCCGCAACAGGATCGTTGCCGGACTGTGCGATTGTCTTGTAGTCGCGGAAAGCGATACAAAGGGTGGAGCGATGGTGACTGCCAAGCTTGCTTCCGCATATTCACGCGATGTGTTCGCTCTGCCCGGACGTATCAACGACCGCTACTCACGTGGATGCAACAAACTCATATCGGATTGTGTGGCACAGCTTGTCACATCTCCCGATGATATCATAGAGGCGATGCGCTGGCCTGTGAAAGCGGAGGACGGAACCCAGAACGGACTGTTTACAGAACTTACTCCGGATGAACAGGCTGTCGCTGATGTCCTTGCCCGTAAAGGAGAGGCTTCGCTTAATGATATAGCGGTCGCAGTGGATATACCTACTCCGCGTCTCATGGGACTGCTGATCGATATGGAGTTCAGAAATCTGCTGCTTGCCGTCCCCGGAGGACTATACCGGCCGGCAGTGAATTTATAATCATCAATATAAAATAACGACATTATTATGGATAAGAAAATCATTGCTCCATCGGAGCTTATCATTAATCCTGACGGATCGGTGTTTCATCTTCATCTGCGTCCGGATCAGCTTACAGATCGTGTGATCCTTGTCGGTGATCCGGGAAGAGTCAGTATGGTGGCATCCTTTTTCGACTCCGTCGATTTCGAGGTCTCATCACGCGAGTTTCATACGATAGGAGGTACTTACCGGGGAAAACCCATAATGTGTCTGAGCCATGGGATAGGGCCGGACAACATCGATATCGTGATCAACGAGCTTGATGCGCTTGCCAATATAGATTTCAACACACGTGAGGTTAGGGAGCAGAAGCGGCGTCTCACGCTCGTGCGCATCGGCACATCGGGCGCTCTCCAACCTGAACTGAAGCTCGGAACTCCGGTCATAGCCGAGAAGTCCTTAGGATTTGACGGAGTACTCAATTATTACGCAGGCCGCAATGAAGTGGCTGATATAGACTTCGAGCAAGCTTTCTGTGAGTCTGTCGGATGGAATCCATTGTGGGCCAAACCATACGTGGTTGATGCGGATGAAGAGCTTGTCAATCAGATAGGACGCGATGATATGGTGAGGGGCAACACAATCTCTGCCGTGGGGTTCTATGGGCCGCAGGGACGGGAATTGCGTCTTCCACTGTCAAATCCCGATCTCAACAGACTGATAGAGGAGTTTCGCTACAAAGGTCGCAAAGTTACTAACTATGAGATGGAGTCAGCTCCTCTCCAAGGCTTGGGAAAACTTATGGGTCATAGGGCCATGACTGTATGTTCCATCATCGCCAACCGGATGAACACCGAGGCAAATCCAAATTATAAAACAGCGGTACACGACCTGATCGGTACGGTACTCGATAGAATTTGATGTTATGAGAAAGATCAGTACATTATTGGTGGCAATTTTGCTGCTGTGCGGAGCCGGAAAGGCAAGTGCGCAATATTATCAGATAGCCAACCAGATCCCAAGTCTGCTCCAGCCGGCTCTGATGGGCGGATTGAACTACAAGGGATATGTCGATGCTTCATATATTGCCGGTCTCGGCAATCGTCGTGCGGATTTTGCGGAGATCACCACGACACAAGGTTTCCGCTATTCATCATGGTTCTTCATGGGTGTGGGTGCCGGTGTTCAGGTGATGTTCGCGAATGCCGATAATCCGGTTCCACCACCATATCCTGCCAACGGATTTGATCCGGATCGCGGCACGACGAAGACAGCCTGCATGATACCGCTGTATTCCGACTTCCGGTTCAATATAGGCGGAAGTCAGAGCGATGTGACATTCTTCATAGATCTGCGTGTGGGAGGATCGTTCCTTATAGGGAATGACTACATTGAGATCGGGGACGGATATCTCACAAATTCCGGATGTTTTTATCTGAAGCCTACCATGGGATTGAGAATACCTCTGAATGAATCCGGGAAGCAGGCTCTCAACGTGGGTGTGAGCTATCAGTTCCTGACTTCAAATTATTATCGTTCCTACGCATCCAACTGCTCGCTGAATGCCATTGGTGTCACTATCGGCATAGACTGGTAGTTGTTGTAAAGATCCGAATAAAAAAACTCCGGCTCCGGGTTGTCGCAACCTGGAGCCGGGCAAATCTTTACTCAATCACTTATGAGAACTAATTCTTATTTGTATAATTATCCGTATGCAAAGTTATGACAATTATACAAGTGTTGAAATACCTAATTTTTAGGATTTTTGGTTCTCAACCGGTCGTCAATGTAATCAAAAATCAGTAGCGTCCGAGCTCATAACCTCAATAGTGTAGGCAGAAATGCATCGGGGATGTGCTCGATGGTGTGAGTGGTGTCCGGAGTGCCGATGACGAGAATCACGTCAAAACGGTAGTCAAGAGAAATGTCGTTGTTACGCAGATATGCATCGGCAGCACGTACCATACGGGCACGTTTCCGTCGGTCTACCGCTTCCATCGGATCAATGAAGTCGGAGGAACGGGTCTTGACTTCCACGAAGACAACCATGTCGTCCTTGAACGCTATAAAGTCGATCTCGACATTACCGTAGCGCGTGTTCTCGGCTCCGATAGCATAGCCTTCGGCGAGGAGATATTCACGGGCAAGTCTTTCTCCCCATGCTCCGAGTTCGTTGTGCTGAGCCATAACGCTTATCCTCGAGGATCATCCTCATCAAGCATATCGTAACCGTAGTCATCTCCTTCGAAATCATCGTCATCCCAATCCGATTCTTCTTCAGGATCCTCTGGTACGGGCGGCACATTCTCGAAGATGAACTCGTCTTCCTCCCGCACACGATGATGGCCGTCGAGCGGACGGTGGGTGATCGGAGAGACTTCTATCCGGTTGCGTTCGTCGGTGATCTCTCCCCACAACAGATCCTTGAGCTGTGTGATCCCCTGTCCGGTCACGGCTGAGATGAATATGTTGGGAATACCTTCGGGCAGAGTTCCTACTATCTCATCGCGCAACTCGTCATCAAGCATATCACTCTTTGATATGGCGAGCACACGTGGCTTGTCGGCCAACTGCGGATTGAATTTTTCCAGTTCGGCAGCGAGAATCTCATATTGTCCCTTTATGTCATCTGCATCAGCCGGAACCATGAACAGAAGCACAGCATTGCGTTCTATGTGGCGAAGGAAACGTAGGCCGAGACCCTTTCCCTCGCTTGCGCCTTCGATGATACCCGGAATATCAGCCATTACGAAAGAACGATCTCCACGATAGGACACGATGCCAAGCTGTGGTTCCATCGTGGTGAACGGATAGTCGGCTATCTTGGGCCGTGCGGCAGAGATGGCAGAAAGCAGAGTGGACTTTCCAGCATTCGGGAAACCTACAAGTCCTACATCGGCCAGAAGTTTCAGCTCCATTATGATGGATTTCTCTATGGCCGGTTCACCCGGCTGGGCATAACGGGGTGTACGGTTTGTAGGCGACTTGAAATGCCAGTTTCCAAGGCCACCGCGACCACCGCGCAAGAGTTTCACCTCTTCTCCGTCGGCGGTTACCTCACACAGAAATTCACCAGTCTCGGCATCGAAGACTACCGTTCCGCACGGGACATCGACGATAACATCCTCTCCATCCTTGCCAAACGAGCGCCCTCCGGATCCGCTTTGGCCGTTCTCCGCAAAGATATGACGACGGTATCGCAGAGGCAGCAGTGTCCACATATGCGAGTTCCCACGAAGGATTATATGGCCGCCTCGCCCGCCGTCACCGCCGTCAGGGCCGCCTTTCGGAACATATTTGGCACGATGGAAGTGGCGTGAACCTGCACCGCCCTTGCCTGAGCGGCAGAGAACCTTAACATAGTCTATGAAGTTGGAATCAGCCATCTGAGGGATATATAAATTTATAGATTGGAGATTATAATTTAAACAAATCGGAACGATTGGGGTTCATCACGTGTCTCATAAGCTGGCAGGCATGGTCATAGTCAGCCGGGGAGCCTATGTCAATCCATGTTCCGGAAATGGGGAAAAATGTGACTTTACCTCCGGACAAGATAGTGGAATCTATGAGATCCGTGGCATCCGTGCGTTCATTGACCGGAAGAGAGCGAAGCAGCCTGTTTGCAATTATATATATACCTGCATTGGCATAGAAAGAGTATGACGGCTTCTCCTCGAGCGCTTTCACCCGCGAACCTTCGGTGGACAGGATCGCGTATGGGACAGAGACGTTGTAGGGTATCGCCGCTATTGTGATGTCCGCTCCCTCGGCCATGTGTTGAAGATACATTTCTTCGAAGGAAATGGTAGTGAGAAGATCGGAGTTCATGACTATCGTGGCTCCTTCTTCCGGGATCTCACATAGAGCTGCAGATCCGATGGTCCCGAGCGGAAGGGGCTCGCGGACGCATTTTACTTTTACTCCGGCCACCGGGGTAGAAAAATGTTGCTCTATCTTGTCAGCCAGATAGTTGACTGTTACGGAAATGTCAGATATGCCTACTGCGGAGAGGGCTGCGATGTTATGGTCGATGATGGCGCGGTCTCCTACCCGGAGCAGAGGTTTGGGTGTGTCAAGTGTGAGCGGACGCAGTCGCTCACCTTTGCCTCCGGCCATGAGGATGGCTCCAACGGGAAGGATGGTGGAGGTGACGGATGTGTCGATGGTGCGGATAATGTGACCTCCGGCATCAAGCACAGGGATGAGACGGATATGGAGCGAGCGGAGATCGCGTATGGTAGATACGGCATCCGCACCTTCGCGTATGTATCGGAAGTCACGTCTCATGGCGTCTGAAACAGGTGCCGTGAGCGGAAGCCCACGCAGGAGTGCCCGGCGGATATCTCCATCGGTGAGAGTTCCGGTCATGGTGTGATCCGGAGATATGACGAAAAGTGTCATTATGCCGCCGGACAGGTCGTTGAGACGATCCAACGCCTCGATAAGAGTGGCTGATTGCTCTATGATGTGTCGTTTCATTTTTCCATTATCTTTTCCATAACCATCCAGTCGAGCGGGGTGTCAAGGTCGATGGAGCGTTCGCGGGGCATCACATAGGGGAGCCGACGTGGAAATGCTCCGAGAGGAAGCTGACGGATGGAATCCGGGTTAATAACGTAGACCGCTCCATTGAACTGATATGCCGGCGGAACGTCCTGACGACGGGTATATAATCCATCGCCTTTCGATACGTGCAGTGTGCCGTCGGACGAGGTCTCGAAGCAGTCGTAGTAGGGATTGCATGAGGCCGGGGTTACTGAAACCACCAAGTCTACATCAGGAGTGTACAGATCCAGACATGACTTCACATCTGCTATCGTGCGGAGGGGAGACGTGGGCTGGAGAAGCACTACACACTCGTAGGAGATACCGGAGCTGTCGGCATAGTCCATGACATCAAGAATGACTTCCCGCGAACCGACCGTATCGGCTCCTAATCTATCGGGACGCTTGTAAGGGACGGATAATCCTGTCGCTTCGGCAACGGAGAGAATCTCATCGTCATCAGTCGAAACGATAACACGGGAGTCATCTCCTGCGAGTGCTCTGGCAACATCGATAGAGTAGTAGATCAGAGGTCTGCCGGCAAGCATCTTTATATTTTTACGGGGAATCCCCTTGCTTCCTCCTCTGGCCGGTATGATATACAGTGCTTTCCCGGGATCTGTCATACGTCATGGAATTTTTTTGAACGGAGTGCTTCGGGATCTGCCCCGATTATCGCGCTTACCATAATTCCAAGAGTGTCCGGCTTGGAATATGGGTTTGGAGATGTGAGCGCACGGTCACGACCGACAGGAGACAGAGCTTCAGATATGGCGGATGCGATTTCGTCAGTGGAGTCTCCGCAGTGGATCACGGAATCCGAACATAACCGTCCTTTCTGCCTGATGCCGATATCAACAGTAGGGATCCCCATCGACGGGACTTCGACGATTCCGCTCGATGAATTACCGACGACCGCACTGACGTAGCGCAGAGCCGACAGGTAGCGGAGTTTTCCGAGTGAGGGGATCACACGTATGCGCTGGGGATTTGCGGCGGCATATTTTTCCATGAGATCTATTATGACGCGTCCGCGAGGATCGTTGTTGGGGTAGGTGATGAGTATGTCCGAGTCGGGGAAGCGGTCAAGGGCATCAAGCAGAGCCTGACAACGGACGGCTGTGTCGCCACTGTCCAGTGTGGCCGGATGATATGTGACAAGCAAAGTCCCGTGACGGAACTCAAGACCGACGGATTCCGACAATTCTGATCGAGACATCAACGGTGTGTGCATGATGTTGTAGACACCTATCGCACCGGTATTTATCACTCTGTCGGGTTGTTCTCCCATTGCGATGACCCGTCGGCGGTATTCCTCCGTGGCGGTAAGATGAAGCGAGGCCATCTTTGTGATGGCATGACGTATAGAATCATCAATGGCGCCCTCGGAAATCTCCCCTCCGGCAATGTGGACTATCGGGATCCGCAACATCATGGCGGCAGTGGCCGTGGCCAGCATCTCGAACCGGTCGCCAAGGATGATTATCATATCCGGACGGCTTTCTGAAAGAGCCTTGGCCATCCCGGTCATGCATACTGCCATTGCCTCGATTGTCTCTGTCGGCTTGTCGGTACCGGCGGGCATCTCAATCCTCCTGATCTCCTCGCCGAACCCGTCGGCCTCTATCTCGCGGATAGTATTGCCGTAAAGGGAGGACAAGTGCATATTTGTAGCAAGAATCTCAACATGACAGTCATCCCGAGCGGCAAGCGCGCACGCTATCGGACTGAGGAGTCCCCAGTCGGCACGGGTTCCGGTGGCAATAGCAATGTTCCGCATTATGATGGTCCTTTAGTATTCCCGTTCTCCGAAGATAGTTGTCCCGACGCGTATCATGGTTGATCCTTCATCTACCGCAATGCGCCAGTCATGGCTCATCCCCATACTCACGACCTGAAATTCCGACCGGTCAGCAAAGGAGGTAGCACGCAGCCGATCGAACGTCTCACGAATCTCCCGGAAGTCATGGCGTATGCGCTCTTCATCGTCTACATTCGAGGCCATGCCCATCACACCGATGATTCTCGTATTTGTGAGGCTGCTGATGAAATCCGGCGACAACAGTTCTGTCATTTCCTCCGGCGTCAAGCCGAATTTGGTCTCCTCGCGTGCGACATGAAGTTGCATCAGGACATCCGTAGTCTTGCCGATACGGGCTGAGTCGGTATCTATCAGCCTGAGCAGACGCGCGGAGTCAACGCTGTGAATTAGCGAGACATGAGGAAGAATGGTGCGGACTTTGTTGGTCTGCAGATGGCCGATGAAATGCCATGATATATCCGGCGGAAGGATTGAAGTCTTGTTAACAAACTCGACGGCACGGCTTTCACCGAATACCCGTTGGCCGGCGTGATATGCTTCCATCAGAGCTTCAGCAGGATGGAACTTTGAGACGGCCACAAGTTCCACCCCGGCAGGTATCTCTGCCCGGAGTGCATTCAGTCTGGATGTGACAGTCTCCATCATACTAATCCTCCTTCTTGCCGGATAAATCGGCATCGTAGACGTCAAGAATGGGTGTTTCCTGTATGGTGTTGATCTCAAAGTCAGCCATAGTGCTCTTCATCCCTTCCATGAAGTTATCGTAGGCTTCCTTGAAACTATCGGCTGATACGAGTATCTGGGAAATGGATTTCTTTTCGACAGCAGACTTCTCATCGAGAGTTATGAAGGCAACCTTAACAAGATACCACTTATCACCGGTGCGTTCACGGAAAATCTCAGATATCTTTGAAATCTTCACTGCCGAAACATTAAATTCGGATGTGAAATGGGCAATCTCTTCGGTGATACGTGCCTCGGCTTCTGTGAAAGAAAGGGCATCAACCATAAAAGACTCAGTGACTTTTTTCACAGAGCCGTTTTCCATTGTCTTATCGTAGCGTACTTTAGTTTCAAACCACATAGTTTTCTGATTTTAATATTGAATTTTCTGCAAAGGTACATAAAAAAGCCAAGACAAAGGTGCGATAATGTCATTTTGCATGGCTCTGGAACGGAGATTTGTATCGGCCAAGCAGTTGGAGTGTGAAATAATGGAAAAATCTGATATCGTCGATGAAATATCTACGGAACATACGTCTTGGTTCGCATAGGAACCGATAGAACCACTCCATACATATCTTCTGTACCCATCGCGGAGCTCTCCGGATATTCCCGGCCTCGAAGTCTATTGTCGCGCCGAGAGCCATCCATAGCCTGATGCCGGGCATACGCTGCCGATAGCGGTCGATGAACAGTTCCTGTTTGGGCGCTCCGAGTCCTACGAGACATACGGTCGCATCCGAATTGTTGATTTCGGATATGATCCTGTCTATCTCTCCGTCGTCCTTCTCGAATCCGAAAGGCGGAGAATATGTCCCTACAACGATCTCGCGTCCGACCTTGGCATTGATGCGGCGGGCGGCTTCGGCCGCTACCCCTTCACGCGCACCGAGCAGAAATATGCGACATTCCGGATCGGAGGCGTGATGGAGGTAGTAGTCGGTGAAGAAACTGCTTCCCGGGATGGCTTCGGGGACAGGGTGGCGGAGCAACTGTGTGCACATACGGAGCACACGGCTGTCACAAACGATCCATTCCGCTCTGCTGTAAGCCTCGAAAAAACTTCTGTCGGATTGGAGCTTGACGAGATGGTCAAGATTGGGCGTGAAAAGCATCCCCTCATCAAGCGATCCGAGCAGTTCTTCCCGGGTCAGAGACAGGATCGGTATATTAAGTATGGTTGTGGTCGGGAATTGTTTCATTTTTTAGGATTCCAGCCCTTGAGAGAGAAGGCCGGGTCGCGGTAGGAGGCAATCAGGGCAGAGTCCTTATCCATGGATAACTGTCTGGAATATTTGTGGCGCTGACTTACGTCGACCGGTTCGCCTGTCTCCATATCGCGTGTGTTGTATTCGAGCATTGTCTGTGTGGGCTCGCCGATTGAGCTCCATCCTTCCGGCCTGATGTTCTTGGTGCGGCAGTCGATCAGCACAAGTTCGGCATCAGGATATTTGAATCCGTGGTTTGTGCCAGTGCGTCCGTAGTCGGCTTTCTTGCCATTGGAGGTCGAGAATGTACATTCCACGAATATGTCGCCGTGGTTTCCCTTGGTGTTGCGTACCCAAGAGAAAGGACCGCCATCATTGCGGAAGTCGCATCTGTAAGCATAAAGGGAACCTCTTCCGAGGATGGTATCGCCACCACCGTCGAGTTGACAGTTCTCCATATAGATTGTGCCGTTGGCCTGGAGCGCGTCACCTGAACCAATGATGTGTACACGGTATAGAGCTATGCGGTCGCCCATGAGCAGGAGTCCTTCGGCCTGGCCTCTCAGGTCAGTGGCTATGGTCATGTCCTCAATCACGATGTCGGTGCAGTTGTCGAGCATGAAAGCTGCACGGCGGGAAGGAAATGTTCCGGGCCATTCGTTGGTTTTCACTGTCATGGGGTGGGGATTGAACACTTCGTTGTTAGCATAGTGAACCTTGGTCTTGTCCATGCCTGCGCCCTTGATGGTTATATTGCTCTTGTTGCGGGCATAGACAATCTCCTCGTAGTCCCCTGCGGCCACCTTGATCACGACAGGAGTCGTATTATGGTCGGGTATGAAGTCAAGCGCACCCTGGACCGTAGAGAAATCGGCATTGCCGTCGGCACTGACTGTTATAGTGTCGCCGAGCACGGGAGCTGATTCCTTTGTGGAGAATACCCAGAGGAAATCATTGTTTATTCCGTTGATGCTGTCGTCGGCTACTGTGAGTATGCCCGGATCGATGGATACACTGTATGTTTTGCCATATTCGAGCACGTTGTTATGCAGATATATGGTAGCAGTGCTGTCGTGTACTATAATAGGATGGAAGTGGAATGCGTCGGTAAAGCCTCCGATGATGTTGAGCTGATAGTCCGGTGGTGTAGGCTCTGCTGTGCCTGATGGTGTTCCGGGTTTGGTGTCCCGGTTGGTGGGCATAGAGGTGCGTGTGTAGTCGTATGGCACCTTGGTGTAGTCGCAATCCGGTCCGTAAGTCCGGGATGCAGTGGGACCTGCGGGGATGCTCATGTCTATGCTGTCCACAACTTCGCCTGTCTCAACGTCGAAGACACGTATCATACCTTTGTCGCCGATGGTTGGCTCGGATTTGAATGTGAGTGTCAGATGTGTGTCCGGATTGACGTTCTCGGCTCCGTTGGCAGGGAAGAGGATCACATTTTCGGGGGATCCGGCACATCCTGTCAGCAGGGAGGCTGCAAAAATAGTGGCAGCTAAAGTCTTTGAAAGGTTGGGTCTCATGGTGTATGATTTGGGATTTATGAATTGGTATTGTTGAAACGATATTGATAATGTTCAATGCCTGAACCGGATCTCCTTTGCTATTCCGTTGAGGTGGAGCTGGGCTTCAGGTCCGAGATTGAATATGAGGTCGAGTATGCTGAGCGACGGTATGAATCCAAGTCGGTCAGCACGGATCTGGCGATATGGCCTTATGGATTCCGGAAGTGCCGGATAAGACGTGATTTTGTCATCAGTCACGAGGTGAGATCCGATGCCGAGTATGTCGCGTATCTCATGATCCCAGGCAAGTGCAAGGTCGCGCAGGCGAGGGTAGCGGTCGCTGACACCGGATGTGAGCATGGGAAGAAAACGGTCGATATAGAATTCAAAATAAGGAGTACGCCCGTATGCGCTTTCGAGAGCTACCCGATGCACATCCCACCATTCGCCGTGGTCAGAGATTCCGATTTCATCCCAATGGCAGTGTGATGACTCCGGTTTGCGGATCGGGACAGTCAGACTCAGCCGCCCGTGGGTGTCGGCGATGTCAAATCTGTGGGTGGCTTTGTCTCTTTTGTCAAACGGGACTGTCCAGTCCTGAAAGGAGGCTCCGCAAGACCACGCGATAGCATAATCCCCGACTGTCGCACACAGACGTGGCGGAAGCTTGACACAGAGATCCGGATGCAGGATCGGACGCATCAGAATGAGTCTTTGTCGGGATTGGCATTTCGGAATATGCGATTCCACCTGATCCCGCCATTGAACACGGACTTATCCTTGTCGAAGGATATCAGCACTCTCTCGGGACGACCTACGATATGATCCTCCGGCACGAATCCCCAGTAGCGTGAATCAAGGGAGTTGTCGCGGTTGTCGCCCATCATGAAGTAATAGTCCATCTTGAAGGTGTAGGTGTCCTGCGGCTCACCCCCGATATAGACCACTCCATCCTTGATGGTGGCATCATGGTTGCCTTCGTAGTCACGTATCACACGTCCGTAGATCTCCCAGGCTCTTGGCGAGAGCCGGAGCGTCGCTCCTTTTTTGGGGATCCATAGCTCTCCATAGTCGGCTCGTGTCCAAGAGTCTGCCACACCTGCCGGATAGAGCATCTCTCCTTCCGTTGCCGGCATCTTCATGACTTTGCACACCTGGCTGTCACTTTCAAGTGTCTTGACCATTGCCGGAGTGAGGGGTGATACATAGATTGGAGGTACGGATCCATCGGGGTCGACCTTGAACCCGAGCGAGCGTATCGCTTCTATGTCCTCCGGTGTCACAGGTACACGATGGCGGTCGTCGACTGCTATTCCAAGTTCTTCCCATGCCTTCTCAATGTCAGCTTCGCGTTCGAACTGGTAATAATAGTTGAATTGGACGTTCTCCGGTTGCGGGATGGGTTCGCCGTTGATGAAGATCTCTCCGTCCACGATCTTTATGCGTTCTCCCGGCAGACCGACGGCACGTTTCACATAGTTTTCTCTACGGTCAACAGGCCGGTAAATGATCTCACCGAATGTCTGGGGATTGTTGTGCACGTTGTCGCGCCCGTACATCTTCACGAGTGTGTAGTAGTCGGGGTTCTGGACTTTTGATGCCACTGTGTCGCCGGCAGGAAAGTTAAATACCACTATGTCGCCACGTTCTACGTTGCCTAACCCGGCCAGACGGTGATATTTCCACTGAGGATTGTCAAGATAGCTCTTGGTGTTGAGTATGGGGAACGTATTTTGCACGAGAGGGAAGTGGATAGGCGTGTTAGGGACACGCGGTCCGTATGCCATCTTGTTGACCCACAGGTAGTCGCCGACAAGAAGGGACTTCTCGAGTGAGGACGACGGGATCTGGTAGTTCTGGCCGATGAAGGTGAACACGAAGTAGACGAGTACGAGCGCATATACAATTGCATCCACCCAGCTCATGACACTGCGTACAGTCGCGTTCTTTGATTTTTTCCACCAGGTCAGCGGTATATATCCGGTGATATATATGTCGAACAGAAGCAACCATGCGAGTGCTACCCACCAGTTGCCGAGCCATGCCACCCAGAGGAAGAAGACCAACGAAACGATGGCGAAACGTATCCAACGTGTCTTTTTGGTGGCACTCAGCCGATCCCTGAAGTCATCGGCGAATGTCTTTTTTTTGCTATTTGGATGCTCGGATGTCATTTTATAAGTTCCTCCATCATTTGATCTATGGTGAAAATACCTTTTCTACCGGCAAGCCATTCGGCGGCCATTACTGCTCCAAGCGCAAAACCATCACGGGATTTGGCGGAGTGTTCGATTGTTATCACATCGACCGGTGAATCCCATTTTACGGTGTGGATTCCGGGGACTTCACCATTGCGCAGCGAAAGAATGGGCACGGTATTGTCCGAAACAGAGTCAAGTATCTTTCCGGCCGCGTCTAATTGCATCTTGCGCTCCTCTGGGGTAGCATTGGCCCATACAATGCCGGCATCGGTCCAAGAGGTTATATTAGAGTCTTCCTCCATGATCCCGTCAGCGAGTGTAAGCGCGGTTCCGGAGGGATGGTCGAGTTTGTGGATGTGATGGACCTCGGTCATTGTAGGCCGGTATTGCGGAAGATGGGACATTATTGATGCGAGACGGCGTGATATCATGTTGAATACGTTGACTCCGATGCTGAAGTTGCTTGATGCAAGAAGTGCTCCATCAGCTTCAGTCACGGATTTCTCCACCTCCTCGCGGTGTGCACTCCATCCGGTAGAACCGCATATTACGGGAACGCCCGCTCTGACTGTCCGCTTGATGTTGTCAGGTGCGGTGGCCGGTGTGGTGAATTCAATAGCCACGTCTGCCGAGGCGAACGCTTTGCTATCCATGTCGCCGGTATTGTCGGCATCAATTATGGCCACTATCTCATGGCCTCTTTCAAGGGCGATGCGCTCAATGGCATGACCCATCTTTCCGTATCCGATTATCGCGATTTTCATATTGGAGGCAAAGATACGAAAAAATCCGTGTAATATTATATATGTGTGGAGGCAAATATGATACTGGATAGTATAAGAATAATCGATATTTGTTAAATATAGGTGTGATAAAATTACAATAATTGACATAAATTAGCATATTCGGAGAAGTGTGAAATCAGGTTGGATTTTTTTATATTATTTTGACACTTGCGCTCAACTGGTTGTCAATTAGTTGATTGTCGATCCTAATATGGGGAATATATATTGAATTTGTCGACGATGAAGAAAAAACATTTGGTTAAAATGCTCAAAATGATTACTTTTGAAGTGAATGAAAACGAAATGTCAATAATTGTTAAGCGAAATGGAACAGACACTTGTTATCTTTAAACCGTCGTCGATTCAGCGTGGGCTTGTCGGAGAGATCCTTGGCCGTTTTGAGCGCAAAGGATTGACAATTGTCGGGATGAAGATGATGCAGCTTGACGAAGCGATACTTCGCGAGCATTACGCACACTTGGTGGATCGACCATTCTTCCACGAAATTATTGATTCAATGACCGCGACACCTGTTATTGTGATGTGTCTGCGCGGCGTAGAGGCTATAAGCGTCGTGCGCTCCATAACAGGGTCGACCAACGGACGGCAGGCTGCCCCGGGAACAATCAGAGGCGACTATGCCATGTCCAACCAGGAAAACATAATCCACGCTTCGGCCAATGCCGATGACGCGGAAGTCGAGTTGAAGCGCTTCTTCAAGCCCGGCGAATTGTTCGATTACACCCCGGCCACGATGAAATTCATCAACGGCCCTTCTGAAAAGTAGCCTTATATACCACCAATCTCCGTAAAATCATATCTCTTGCCAAGAAAACAACAAGTAACGTAATGAATTTCTCCACAAAAATATTTCTCTCCGCAGCTCTTCTCATCACAACACTCTCATTCTCGACCTCGGCTCAACGCCGACTCCCGGCTTCCCATTCGCGCGAGCATAATACGCTGCTCGCCAACCAGAAGCCGACACTAAACCCATTCAAAATTGAAAATAACAATCTGCTTCTTGATCAGATTAAAGAACGCGAACAGGCTGATATAGCTACTGATGCCGAGATATATACAAAATTCTGGGCATCGGAGCGTGTCAATCCATACGGAACGGATGTTGTGATCCCCGAACATAAGAATATAGATGTCAGTGAGTATTGTCATCCGGTGAAAGGATCCGTTACGTCGGGTTATGGTTACAGAAGCCGTTTCAGACGTATGCACTATGGAGCGGATGTAGCACTTCATACAGGCGATACGATCAGGGCAGCGTTTTCCGGCAAAGTCCGCCTTACCAAGTATGAGGCTCGTGGCTATGGATATTATGTCGTGATGCGTCATGACAATGGTATGGAGACCGTGTATGGGCATCTGTCACGTTTCCTTGTGAAGCCTAATCAGGTTGTCAAGGCCGGAGATCCTATAGCCCTTGGTGGAAGTACCGGTAGGTCGACAGGCCCGCATCTCCATTTCGAGACCCGTTATCTCGGTATCGCCATAAATCCTACGGCGATCATAGATTTTGAAAACGGTGTGCCGCATAAGGATATTTTTGCTTTCGATAAGACCACATACACCAAGTCGCAGAAATATTCACCTTCGAAGCGTGTAGCGAAGAAGAGCAGCAAGACTTATGCAAAGCGTAAGACGACAACAAAGAAAACAACAAGCGCAAAAAAGAAATAATATCAGATCGGAGTGAGGCGTTAATGCCCCGGCTGATCATAACATGAAAAATAGCGTGGCCTGACGGTTGTCCTGCCACGCTATATTTATATGTTTTAGAAAAGTCTTGTCTATTTTCTTGGATGTGCGAGCATATACTGTGCGATCTGCACGGCGTTTAGAGCCGCACCCTTCTTGATCTGATCCCCGACAAGCCAGAATGTCAAACCATTGGGGTTGGCGAGGTCGGCGCGTAGACGGCCCACATATACAGGGTCAGATCCGGCTGCATCAAGCGGCATCGGATACTTCTTTTCTGCCGGATTATCGACCACTATGAGTCCCTCAGCGTTGTTGAATGCTTCCCGGACTTTCTCTAAAGCGATTGGCTCCTCGGTTTCAACCCACACTGCCTCGCTGTGAGCACGGATCACCGGAACCCGGACACAGGTAGCGCTTACGTTAAGATCGGGTGAGTGCATGATTTTGCGGGTCTCGTTGAACATCTTCATCTCTTCTTTGGTATAGTCGTTGTCGGTGAAGACGTCAATATGAGGTATGAGATTGTAGGCGAGTTGGTAGGCGAATTTCTCTACGGTCGCGGTCTTTCCCTCCACGAGTTCAGCCGTCTGCTTCACAAGCTCATCCATTCCTGATTGACCCGCCCCGCTTGCAGCCTGATAGGTTGCCACATGGACGCGTTTTATCGGAGAGATATCGTTGATCGGTTTTAGTGCCACTACCATTATGGCTGTGGTGCAGTTGGGGTTGGCGATTATATTGCGTGGAGTGTCGAAAGCATCCTCTCCGTTAACCTCGGGTACAACCAAAGGTACGTCCGGATCCATGCGGAACGCGCTGGAGTTGTCGATCATGATAGCTCCGTGGTGTGTGATCACATCGGCATATTTTTTAGATACCGATGCTCCTGCCGAAGCAAATACGAAGTCAACACCTTTGAAGTCGTCGGGTTCATCGCGGAGAAGCTGTACCTTGACATCCTTTCCACGGTAGTTGTAGGTTCTACCGGCTGATCTTTCCGATCCGAAGAGCAGAAGCTCATCGATGGGGAAGTTCTGTTCGTCGAGGACGCGGAGAAACTCCTGTCCTACGGCGCCACTGGCGCCAACAATCGCTACTTTCATCTTTTTTACTAATACATTTTTTCAATTATATCCTTATATCGCTCGCTTATAACTTTCCGTTTGAGTTTCAGAGTGTTGGTCAGTTCGCCGGTCTCCATGGCGAACTCCTTTGGCAGAAGGGTGAATCTCTTGATTTTCTCGTATGGAGCAAGCCCTTTCTCGAGGACTTCGATCCGGCGTTCCATCATCAGATTCACACGTGTATCGGCCACAAGATCCTCTACGGATGCATACTCTATCCTGTTCTCGGCAGCCCATTTCTTGAGCAGCTCCATGTTGGGCACTATAAGAGCCGCCACATATTTACGCGAATCGCCTATCACGGCACATTGCTCTATGAACTTGTCAGTGCCAAGGCGTGTCTCGATACTTTGGGGTGCTATATATTTCCCGTTTGAGGTCTTGAAAAGATCCTTGATTCGGTCGGTGAGAAATAATGCTCCGCTCTCATCGATATATCCTGCATCACCGGTGCGGAACCAACCGTCGTCATAGAACGCTTCTTCGGTAGCCTCCGGTTTGTTGTAATATCCGGACATGACGGTTGGTGACTTGACAAGCACCTCCGAGTCAGGTCCTATCTTTATGTTGACATACGGGATGGGGGTTCCGACTGATCCTATGGTGTAGCCTTTGGTCGGGAAGCAGGTGACTGTCGCGGTCGTTTCGGACAGTCCGTAGCCTACCACTAAGTTTAGTCCGCACGAGTGGAAGAACTCGACGATAGTGGAGGACACCGGTGCTCCTGCCGTCGGGAAGATGTTCGGCCTGTCAATTCCGATTGCGGAGCGTAGCATGGCGAACACCTTGCGGTCAAAGAATCCGTAGGATGTCTCAAGCCAATAAGGTGCCTTGCGACCCAATCTTACGTATTCGAGATTGCGCTTGTGTCCCACTTTGAGCGCTATGTTTACCATTGTGCGAGCCAATGGGTTCATTGACCCGATTTTTTCCTTGACCGCCGTATATACTTTCTCCCAGAAACGTGGGACGGCACACATACACGAGGGTCGCACCTGTTTGATCGTGTCCTGAATGGCCCGTGGATCCCTGTTTACAGCCACTTTTATGCCTTTCATCAGACAAACGTATGTGAATCCCTTCTCAAAAATGTGGCTCAGGGGCAGGAATGCCATGGACACATCTTCGGATGTGAGGGTGTCGAGACGTACTTCATGGGCATCAAGGGCATAATCGTAGTTGGAGTGGGTGAGGATTGCACCCTTAGGCTCGCCGGTGGTTCCTGAAGTGTAGACAAGTGTCGCTATATCAGAGGGGATTGCTTCTGATGCTCTCTTCTCCACGATTGCGGCAATCTCACCGGATGCATTATTGCCAATTGCAAGGAAGTCGCTCCATAGCAGTGAGGTTGTGTCGTCCGGATCAAGATCAATGGGCTTTATGACCACAATTTTTTTGAGCAGTGGACATTTTTGTTGCACTTGGCGGGCATAGTGGTATTGCGTGGCGTTTCCGGCAAAGAGTATGGCGCAGGATGCATCATTGACTATGTATTCTACCTGTTCAGGCGAAGATGTGGCATAGATTGAGACCGATACTGCCCGGTTGCGGTAGCAGGCGAAGTCTGTTATAAGGTTCTCCGGCCGGTTGGCCGAGAATGTGGCGACGCAGTGACCCGGCTCGACACCAAGAGTGGCGAGAGCCTTGGCCGTGGTGACAACAAGGCGGTCGAATTCCCGCCAGGATATGTCATACCATTGGTCCTTTTCGTCCTGACCGGCCACGGCCGGAGCATCAGGACGTGTCGCGGCGTGGCGGGCGGGCAGGAGAGTGAGGATATTGTCAATCATAAGATGAATTTTAGTTCAAGCTACAAAGGTAGGTCAAATTTTTTTGGCATCAATAGAATGTATTCGTGAAAATTGCGATTCGTTAACATTTCATTATTAATTGCACACCGGGGTTAACAATTCTTTGCGATTATGAGACGTATGGAAAGGATTTGCGGAATCTCAAATGGAAGCTGTTTAACTTAAAAAACAATAAGATATATGCAGGCGTTTGTTTTTGAGCAGGCTAAAAATGAGAGAATTGGAAATTTTTTTGTAACTTTGCGCCCTGAAACTAATATTATAAAGTTTAAATGGATAAAAAACCTGCTACGCAGCAACCTGACCTGCTTTTTGAGGTCAGTTGGGAAGTGTGTAACAAGATAGGCGGGATTTATACGGTTCTTTCCACAAAGGCCAGGACTCTTCAGAAGATCAATAAAGATAAGACTATATTTATCGGGCCTGATGTATGGACGGAGGAAAATCCATCCCCTTGGTTTGCAGAATGTAATGTTCCGGGTCTTTCTGTATGGGCCAGAAATGCGCAGCTCCCTGCCGGAGTGAGTGTGCGTGTAGGCCGTTGGGAGATTCCGGGTCGTCCGATAGCCGTATTGGTGAAATTTGACGGTATGTATGCCGTAAAAGATGAATTCTACGGTGAAATGTGGACCCGTTTTGGAGTTGACTCCCTCCATGCTTATGGAGACTATGACGAAGGTTGCGCCTTCGCCCATGCCTCCGGAGTCGTGATCGAATCCATCCTTGCATCCGGCTATGGCGCTCCGGAAGAAATGGTAGCGGCAAAAGGCAAGCGTGGACGTCCCCGTAAAGTTAAATTTGATGTCGTGGCTCACTTTGACGAGTGGACCACAGGTATGGGATTGCTGTATGTGAAGTGGAAGCTGCCTAAGGTAGCCACTGTGTTTACAACCCATGCTACCAGCATAGGCCGTAGTATATGCGGAAACAATAAGCCGCTTTATGACCAGTTGTCGAACTATGACGGCGATCAGATGGCTCGCGAGCTGAACATGGAGGCAAAACATTCTCTTGAGAAGACTGCCGCCACTCAGGCCGACGCGTTCACGACGGTGAGCGAAATTACCGCACGTGAGTGTGAGCAGCTGCTTGGCCGTCGGCCGGATGTTGTCACTCCTAACGGTTTCGAGAAAGGTTTCGTACCGTCAGGGCCGCAATTCAAGGCTGATCGTGAGGCTGCACGTAAAGTCATGCTTGATGTGGCCTCGGCTTTGACCGGCGAGACACTTGATGACAACACGTTCATCATGATTACGAGCGGCCGGTGTGAATACCGCAACAAGGGTCTCGATTTATATCTCGATATGGCGGCAACGCTAAAGAGTATATCCTGTTGCCGTAAGGTTGTGGCATACGTGATGGTTCCGGCGTGGCCCAAGGAGGCTCGTGCGGATCTGCGTGCCCGTCTTGACAGCGGATGCCCGATGGACGCCGCTCCTCTCCCGGAGCCGGTGCTTACCCATTGGCTCAACAATCCCGACAGTGATGCGGTGATATGCCGTATCCGTCAGATGGGATGGGAGACAATAGATCCGCGTGTGATGGTGATATATGTGCCGTGTTATCTCAACGGGACTGACGGAATATTCAACCGCAGTTATTACGATCTGCTCATAGGTGCGGATGCCACTGTTTTCCCATCTTATTACGAACCGTGGGGGTATACACCTCTCGAGAGCGTTGCGTTCGGAGTTCCGACAGTCACCACTTCCTTGTCAGGGTTCGGACAGTGGGTTCTTGAAACTTACGACAACGATTTTGAATCATGCGGTGTGAATGTCATCGGTCGTGGCGATTCAAATTATGACGGTGTGGTTCATAATATTGCCCACTCGGTTGAGTATCTCACCTGTGCTGACGAAAAGACGTTGAGGCGTATCCACCGTGCGGCCATCAGGACAGCCGGAGCTGCCGCCTGGAGCAACTTTATCAATTATTACGACGAAGCTTACTCCATAGCTCTCGCCAAGGCCGCCGAACGCAAATAGCGTGTCGATAACACAATCTATAAAATATCTCTAACCTCAATATTCGGAAAATATTAACCTTTTTAATATGAAACTTCCTGTAAGTAACACCAATGCCCCCGTATGGCGCGACATTACCGTTAAGGCTCAGCTTCCCGAGGCACTCAAACCTCTCGAAAAGCTCTCCCGCAACCTATGGTGGGTGTGGAACTCTGATGCCAAAAATCTCTTCCGCGATCTCGACCACGATCTGTGGCGCGCGACAGGTGAGAATCCTGTGATGCTTCTGCAGCAGCTCTCCTCCGAGCGTCTTGAGGAGATCATGGCTGACAATCTCCTCATGGACCGTATGAACCATGTCTACGAGATGTTCAAGGCGTATATGGCCGAACCCATGCGCAAGGATATCCCCTCCGTGAGCTACTTCTCCATGGAGTATGGTCTCTGCAACTGCCTGAAGATCTACTCCGGCGGACTCGGTGTGCTCGCCGGCGACTATATCAAGGAGGCTTCCGACAGCCGTGTCGACATGACGGCTATCGGCTTCCTCTATCGTTACGGCTACTTTACCCAGACTCTCAGTGTCGACGGTCAGCAGATCGCCAACTATGAGCCGCAGAACTTCGACCAGCTTCCCATCGAGCAGGTGACGGAGGAAAACGGTCATCCCATGATTCTCGAAGTGCCCTATCATGACCGTATCATCTACAGCCATATATGGCGTGTCAATGTGGGCCGCATGAAACTATATCTGCTCGACACGGATTTCGACATGAACTCCGAGTTTGACCGTCCGATCACCCATAAGCTCTACGGTGGTGACTGGGAGAACCGCATCAAGCAGGAGTATCTGCTCGGTGTCGGTGGTGTGCTCGCGCTCAAGAAGCTCGGCATCAACCACACTCTATATCACTGTAACGAAGGTCATGCAGCGCTCCTCAACCTCCAGCGTCTTGCTGACTTTGTGGAGGAGAAGCATCTCGACTTCCAGACCGCCCTCGAGCTTGTGCGCTCGTCGTCGCTTTACACTGTCCACACTCCCGTACCCGCAGGTCATGACTATTTTGACGAAGGTCTCGCTCATAAGTATCTCCAGAACTTCCCCGCACGTCTGGGTATCTCATGGCAGGATCTCATGAATATGGGACGTGAGAACCCCGACAGCCAGGATCGCTTCTCTATGAGTGTGTTTGCTCTCAACACCTGTCAGGAGGCCAACGGAGTGAGCTGGCTCCACGGAGAGGTGTCGAAGAAGATGTTCGCAGGTCTCTGGAAGGGATATTCCTGGGAGGAGAGCCATGTTGGATATGTTACCAACGGTGTCCATATGCCCACATGGGCTGCAAGCGAGTGGAAGGCGTTCTATGCCGAGAAGCTTGGCGAGCAGGTGTTCTCACATCAGAGTGATCCCAAGGCTTGGGAAAATATTTTCAAGGTCAAGGATGACGAGATCTGGGATATGCGCACGACTTTGAAGAATAAGTTCATCAATTTCGTGAAGCGGGATTTCAAAGCAAAATGGCTCGCCAACCAGGGTGATCCCTCCGCAGTCATCAAGATCCTTGAGAAGATCAACCCCAACGCGCTCATCATCGGTTTCGCCCGTCGTTTCGCCACATACAAGCGCGCTCACCTGCTCTTCACCGATCTTGACCGTCTCGCACGCATCGTCAACAATGAGCAGTTCCCCGTTCAGTTCGTATTCTCCGGTAAGGCGCATCCTGCCGACGGTGCCGGACAGGGTCTGATCAAGCGCATCATGGAGATCTCACATATGCCGCAGTTCCAGGGCAAGATCATATTCCTCGAGGACTACAATATGATCGTGGCCAAGCGTCTTGTGACGGGTGTCGATATCTGGCTCAACACTCCCACTCGTCCTCTCGAAGCGTCCGGCACGTCCGGCGAGAAGGCCGAGATGAACGGTGTGCTCAACTTCTCCGTGCTCGACGGCTGGTGGTATGAAGGCTATCGTCTCGACGAAAAGGCCGGATGGGCGCTTACCGACAAGCGCACTTATACTGACCAGGGTCAGCAGGACAAACTTGATGCTGCCACCATTTACTCGATGCTTGAGAACGAGATCATACCTCTTTATTTCGCAAAGAACTCGAAGGGCTATTCTCCCGAGTGGATACAGTACATCAAACGTTCCATCGGCCATATCGCTCCCCAGTACACCATGCAGCGCATGATAGAGGACTATATCTCCCGTTTCTACGAGCCGGAAGCAAAGCGTTATGCAAAGCTTTCCGCCGACAACGACAAGCTCGCGAAGGAGATTGCCGCATGGAAAGAATCGGTAGCCGCTGCCTGGGATGGCATCAAGGTGCTTGACGTCCACACCAAGGAGGATGTTCACCAGAACAATATCACCGGCCAGAACTTCACCACGATAGTGAAGATCGATGCCAACGGTCTGGCTGACGATCTCTGCCTTGAGCTTGTTGTCGATAAGGTGGTCGACAATGTCACCCAGCGCATCGCAAGTCTGCCGTTCAAGAAGATATCGAAGGAGGGCAACGTCGTCACCTTCGAGTGCAAGGACAAGCTCCGCGATCCGGGTGTGTTCCGCTACAGCTACCGTCTGTATCCTTGGAACGCCAACCTCCCCCATCGCCAGGACTTCGCCCTCGTCCGCTGGATCTGATCCGGATAACCTATTTGATAAAATCACACCTGAGCCAATTACCCGGCTCGGGTGTGATTTTTTTTGATGTTGATAACTTATCATGACTTATAAATATTGTGATAGTTTATAAGTGTTTGTAAATAAAGTTGTTATTTTGCGATTAGGAAGAAGTTGTCAACACTGGATAAAAAGTTATCAACACTTGTGTTTAAAAATGTTTATAAATTTTGACCGGATTTCTTTGCTGTTTGAAGAATAATGCCTACCTTTGCGGTGAAAATCTGAAATGGCGAGATAGCTCAGTCGGTTAGAGCGTCGGATTCATAACCCGGAGGTCCCGAGTTCAAT
>CAZKIE010000007.1:0-113920 GCA_964552825.1 uncultured Staphylococcus sp.
CAAATATTGAAGATTGATCAATACTTGCAGATTTTCTGGGTGTCCGAAATGAGACTCGAACTCACACGACATAATTGTCACTACCCCCTCAAAGTAGCGCGTCTACCAATTCCGCCATCCGGACATTTTGAGGTGAGCGAAAAACGGGACTCGAACCCGCGACCCCAACCTTGGCAAGGTTGTGCTCTACCAACTGAGCTATTTTCGCATTGAATAATTCGTTATCTTAACCGAGGGAACTCCTCCCCTTTCGTGATGCAAAATTAGCTACTTTATATGAGTTATGCAAATTTTGAACAACAATTTTGCAAATCGCACGACTTTATCACCCTATTTAACATATATATAACGAACCCGGAACGGAGGTAATGTGTTTTAAAAACGAATCAACAAACAAAACTCTATATTATGAACTATACGCTTCCCGAACTTCCATACGCCAACGATGCGCTCGCCCCCGTGATATCACGGGAGACCATAGAGTATCACTACGGCAAGCATGAGAAGACATACATAGACAACCTCAACCGTCTCATAAAAGATACCGAATATGAGGATATGGAGTTGGAGGATATAATCAAGACCGCCACAGGGCCATTGTTCAACAATGCATCCCAGGCGTGGAACCACATCTTCTATTTCTTCACATTCTCACCCAATGGTTCTCACGAGCCGGAAGGGCATCTACGTAAGGCCATAGAAGAGCAATACGGGTCTTTGGACAATTTCAAGCGTGAATTTGTCGAAGCGGGAGTATCGCTTTTCGGCTCCGGATGGGTATGGCTATCAAAAGATCAGGATGGGAAGTTGTTCATAACTAAAGGAGCCAACGCCGAAAACCCACTCACAAAGGGCCTGATCCCTCTTCTGACTTTCGACGTATGGGAACACGCATACTACATAGACTATCGCAACCGTAGAGCCGATGCTCTCAACGAGCTTTGGAAGATCATCGACTGGGACATCGTCTCGAGCAGATATATCTAATAATCGTTAGCAACGAAAATTCTTCTTTTGGACAAGAAATAACAACAGCACTGATAAGCGAAATAAGCATAATGTGATGAATGGAGAGAGAGGCAGCTGTGAAGCCCCCTCTCTTTTTTTCATGCTCTTACAGAAAATCTGTCCTTACAGTGTCTGCCGTGAGAACGAGAACTGGATCTTTGCGTTCTCAAAATCAAGTTTGCCCATGACAGGCTCCGTCACATACGGAGTTATCGAACTTACGGTCTGCGTCGATGTGGTATATCCATAGTAATAATAATAGTAGTAAGAGCTTGACGAACTCGTTGGATAATACGACACCAATACCGGACATATCACAAACTCCTCATCCTCCTCCTCTACATAACCTTTCTTGATAATCTCATTAATGTAATTCAACATCGACGAGAATGTATAACTCTTGGTCGAGGAATTGTATGATGCATAGAATGAATTTATGTTATCATTGACCTGTATCTTGGAAAAGAAGTCATCTTTTTTTGATTTTTTAACCATCAGGACGTATGGAGGAGGAGCAAGATCATAATCATTCTCAATCTCTTCGACTGGAAGCGTGAATGTGAGCGAATTTACAAGAGCAAGAGCCCCTGACGATGCCGTGTAGCGGTCAAGAATCTCGCGAGCCGGGAACACAAAATCCACATCGTATCCGACTGGGGCGACAAGAATCGGCTCTCCGGCATCAGCCATCTGCTTCAGATCAGCCGCCATCTCATAAGTGATATTATTATTGGTATATACCTCCGGTGTCACTCCGAGATACGAACCGACGTGCTGGATTGTCGTATCAGACGGTTCATCGTCCGTTCCAATATTATGTACGGAATGATAATATACCAATATGGCATTGTTGCTGATGCGGGTCACACGCCCGGATCCGAAAGTATTGCCGATATACAGTCCCGGGAACCACTCGGCGAAAGCCTGAGGGGTAGCAAACGTCTGTGGTGAGTCTATATATTTTTGAAACAGAGTCCGGCCGAACTCGACGGGCAAATCCACATATATATTTTTATACATAGTCCCCTCGGAATCCGTACCGACGTATGGATAGCCGTCCATCAGACCTGAATACGATGTGGATCCGATAGGCGTCTCATCATAATATCCATCAGGATTGAAATCACTTTCAAGCACTGTGGGCAATTGCTTGGTCAGGCGATGCACACTCAACCCCATGGGCACCACAGAGTCTCCGGCAAAGCCGTCCTTATATACTGACAGAACGAGTTTTACAGAATCGATGTAATCTACCACCACTCCGTCGGTATCCATATTGGCAGCCGGCATATACTGACATACTACATCCGATGAGAAACCGCCATATCCTTCAGCCTCAAGGCGACCCAACAGCTGGAGTACAGTGCGTGACCGCACCGATGGATTCGCATCAGGCAGACCGCTGACGGTGAATAATGAATCAAGTATAATCTCAGTCTCGTCGGCCACGAGTGAACCTCCAGCCGTCTGCGAGTCCTCACAAGAGACAACCGACGCCATGATAGCTCCAAGCGCGATCGCCTTAACAGTATTGCTAAATTTCATCAATTTTCTCAATTTTTAATCAATCATCCTCACTTTCAGTAAGCATACGGTAGAAATCAGCATATCTATCCTTACGCTCCTCTTCCGTCACATACTCAAGATATGGCTTCCCGGAAGCCTTTGCATATTCCATAATGATAGGATCGATATCCTCTGTCACTTGAATCACCGCATCGGCATAATCAATCGCGATCTTGTTGAGTGAGATATAATCCACAACGCCATCCACGAGTCCGAGCAGATCATCATCTGAAAATTCGCTCATCTTCAATTTCTCCACAAACCGTGGATCCAATCCACCGTCAAACGATTCAGGCTGAAGAGCATATATAATCTTTGAGTCTCTGAATGTGGGATCATCAGCATATCGCCGGCGGATATATAGAGGCGCAAGAGCCGACACCCATCCACTGCAGTGTATTATGGCTGGTGGCCAACGTAATTTCTTTGCCGTCTCGATCACTCCGGTCGTAAAAAACATCAGTCGCTCATCGTTGTCCTCCTTTTTCAGATCAGTTTCCAGCCCTTTCTCCGGCATAGGATGGAAATAATCGTCATTGTCTATGAAATACACCTGCATTCTCGAGGGCAAAAGAGTAGCCACCTTAATTATAAGAGGATGGTCATTGTCATCGATTATGAGATTCATACCGGAGAGGCGTATGACTTCGTGCAGCTGATTGCGACGTTCGTTAATGCAGCCATATTTAGGAGTGAAGATCCTCACCTCAAACTCTTTGCCATGAATCGACTGCGGGATAGCGCGTCCGAGAAGCGACATCGGCGTATCAGGCAAATAGGGTGATACCTCTTGAGATATGAACAATACTTTCTGTGCCACCATAGAAATGGATAGGGTTAGCGGGTGTGAATGGATTTTTACCGTGCGGGACAAGAAGATTTTATAAAAGTCTAAAAATTCCGCAGCGCAAAGTTACTATTTTTTTTCAATTTTTCATAATATCTTTATCCTTATTTGCCAAACTTTAACCTTACTTCATCAAATCAGTAAACACGCCATATCATTTCATTATTTTTAACCAAAGTACAACCTGATAATTCCCGGAAATTAACTAACTTTGCACGAATAATGTGCGTTAAGTTTACATGAGACAACTAAAGATCACAAAATCAATCACCAACCGTGAAAGCGCATCCCTTGACAAATTTCTTCAAGAGATTGGCCGTGAAGAACTTATTTCCGTCGAGGAGGAAGTAGAGCTCGCACAACGCATTCACCAGGGAGACGAACGGGCTCTTGACAAACTCGTCCGTGCCAACCTACGCTTCGTTGTATCTGTGGCAAAACAATATCAGAATCAGGGATTAAGCCTCCCCGATCTCATCAACGAAGGCAATCTCGGCTTGATTAAAGCGGCACAGAAGTTTGATGAAACCCGAGGTTTTAAGTTTATCTCCTACGCAGTCTGGTGGATACGTCAGTCTATCCTTCAGGCTCTCGCAGAACAGAGCCGTATCGTCAGGCTTCCCCTCAATCAGGTAGGTTCTCTAAATAAAATCAGCAAAGCGCTCTCAAAATTCGAGCAGGAAAACGAGAGACGTCCATCTCCTGAAGAGCTGGCTGAAAAGTTGGAGGTTCCCGTTGATAAAATTGCCGATACGCTCAAGGTATCAGGCCGTCACATATCTGTCGATGCTCCATTTGTCGAGGGCGAGGACAACTCACTTCTTGATGTACTGACCAACGATGATTCGCCAATGGCCGATGCCACCTTGACCCAGGAATCCCTTTCAAAGGAAGTGGATCGCGCTCTGAAGCAGCTCCACGACAGGGAAAGAGAAATCCTGAAGATGTTCTTCGGCATAGGATGCCAGGAAATGACACTTGAAGAGATCGGAGCCAAATTCGACCTCACCAGAGAGAGGGTTCGCCAGATCAAGGAAAAAGCCATCAGACGGCTGAAAGGCCAGAAGAGCCATCTGCTCAAGGCATATCTCGGACAGTAAGACCGTTTTCCGCTGTTCCGGAGCAAGCAATACGATTAAAGAATCCAAAGGCACAAAGACACAATATCGCTTCCCGTCTGGACTTATTGTTCTTTGTGCCTTTTCAATTTATACAACACCAATCCATATACCATGTCAGCATCACTCAATGCGCTATTTTTAACCCTAAGTGTGACTGTCACAAATCCGTCCGATACACCGAGGGAAAACATTCCGGTATGTTTCGACATCCCGGCGTCCGACACAGAGATCAATTCAGCTATCATATCCGGAAATGAAATCATACCCTATCAGCTTGACGACATGAATCTCGACGGTAGTCCGGATGAGATCGCGATGCTCGTCAACCTGAAAGGTGGAGAGAGCAAGACTTTCGACATTACATTCTCACCGGAGGTAGAGACAGCATCCTTCCCACAGGGCACATATTCACATCTAAAACTGAACGATAAAAGCGGGAAGCATCCTAAGATCACAGCCATAACATATCCCGGAGATGCCGACAACCGCCAGATGTACAGCAGCATCTACGGTCACGGATCCGTACTTGAAGGCACATATAGCGCCATCCGTGTGTATATGGACAACCGCCAGAGCGTGGATCTGTATGCCAAGAACACTCCCCGCCTTGAACTTTCGGAAACAGATTTCTACACGACCCGCGATCAATTGGCCAACGGATATGGAAGGGATATCCTTTGGGCCGGAACAAGCGTGGCTCTCGGCTCATTCAGGGGATGGGAGAACGAGTCTCCCGCTACGATTGATTCCGTAAGCGCGAGAGGACAGCGCATAATCACTTCCGGACCGGTCAGGTCGGTGATCGAGATTGTCGATGACGGATGGGTGTCAAACGGGAAGAAGACAGATATGACACAAAGATACACCATCTATGCCGGCAATCGTGACTATATCGTCGATATTCAGCTCTCTCCGATCCCGGCCGGCGAGACATACTGCACAGGCATACAGAAACTCATGACTGACAATGAAGGATTCATCAATTCCGACGGACTCGCCGGAAGCTGGGGATCGAATCTGCCGGACAAGAATATGCCCGAACTGACTGACACTCTCGGACTCGGAATTTATGTAGAGCAGCCCTATCTCGTCCGGACATTAGAGGACGATGTGAACTATCTGACACTTATCAGGCCAGACAACGATGGAAAAATACGATATCGCTTCACATCCGCTGCCTTACGTGACACCACTTCACCAAGAAATGCCAAGGAATGGTTCGCATATCTAAAAAAATGGCAGAAAGATATTGAGAACCCGGTCAGGATCACAGTGAAAAACAAATAACCCATGAAAATCATATCATCATTCATTATCGCTCTCTCCTTATCGCTCTCTATTACTGCTAAAGCTGCAGAACCGGCCGATACCATCACCATCTTCATGATAGGAGACTCCACCATGGCCAACAAGCCTCTCGACAAGGAAAACCAGGAACGCGGATGGGGGCAGATGCTACCCATATATTTTGACGGAGCCATAAAGATTGACAATCATGCGGTCAACGGGCGTTCATCCAAAAGCTTTATCGACGAAGGCCGATGGGATAAAGTGAAAGATTCACTCAAACCCGGCGATTACGTCATCATTCAGTTCGGCCACAATGACGAAAAGAAACAGGATGCTAAGAGATATACCGTGGCCGGAGCTTCTTTCGATGAGAATCTGACCAGATTCGTGAAGGAAACACGTGAAAAGGGAGCCACACCTATACTTATGAATTCCATAGTCAGGCGCAATTTCCCTGCACCGGATGGGGCTGCACCTGCTCAGACCGACGACAAGCAGAACGACTGGAAATCCGCACAAGCCACCACTGAGATCGAGGGAGATATCCTTGTTGATACGCATGGGGCATACCTCGATTCTCCACGCAATGTCGCCACAAATGAGGGAGTCGTCTTCATTGATCTTAACAATGACACACACAATCTCGTGCAGGATCTCGGCCCTACCCTTTCAAAGAACCTATTCATGTGGATTCCGGCTGACACTTATGAATTCTGCCCTAATGGTAAGGTTGACAACACACACCTCAACGTTCTCGGTGGAATCATAGTGGCACGTCTTGCGGTCAACAGGCTCGCTGAGAAAGTTCCGGAGCTCAAGAAGTACATCAAGCCTGAAGTCTATAATCTCTAAGAGTCCATCGCCCGTCATGAACAGAATCATAGCCGTAATCCTTCTCTGCATCGTGTCACACGTCACGGTATCGGCCAAAGACTATGTGCTGACAAAATACGGAGTAAAAAATGACAGTACGAAGATACAGACCGAAGCCATTCAGAAAGTAATTGATATCGCGGAGGCGGATGGCGGAGGAAGAATCATCGTTCCGAACGGTACATTCCTGTCCGGAGCTTTATTCTTTAAGCCGGGTACTACACTGCATCTTGAGGAAGGAGCCTGTATCAAAGGTTCCGACAACATTGAGAACTTCCCTCTTATTCCATCCCGTATGGAAGGGAGAAGTATATATTACTATGCTGCTCTGATCAATGCATATCATGTAGATGGATTTGCAATCACAGGTAGCGGAACCATTAACGGCAACGGACTCAAATACTGGAAACAGTTCTGGAATCTCCGCAAGGAAAGAGCCAAGGAAGGCCGGTCATGCACAAATCTGGAGGTTCATCGCCCGCGACTCGTATTCATCTGGGGTTGCGACAATGTCAGACTTGATGGACCGACATTCTGCAATTCACCGTTCTGGACCACTCATTTTTATGAATGTCACGGAATTGAAATTGCCAATTGCCGCATCACGGCTCCGAGAGAACCGGTTCGTGCACCCAGCAGCGACGCTATCGATCTAGACGTATGTTCGGATGTCCATATCCACGACTGCTATCTCAACTGCGACGACGATGGAGTATGTCTGAAAGGAGGCAAAGGTGTTCATGCTCATATATCACCTGAAAATGGCATCGTTGAAAACGTACTTGTTGAGCGTTGCGTGTTCGGATCGAACCTCCACGGGGCGATCACTCTTGGAAGTGAGTGCATACACGCCAGCAATATCACGCTCCAGGATTGCGAAGTGGCGACAGGCAGTGCGCTGCTGAGGCTCAAAATGCGGCCTGACACATATCAGGTATATGAAAACATTACCGTGAGAAATGTCAAGGGCTTCTGTGGCAGTGTATTTGACATGAAGCCATGGACACAGTTTTTTGATCTCGAGGGTTATGACGAAAAACCATCAGGCATCGTCCGTGACATACTGATTGAAAACATCAATGTAGACTGCAATACACTCGCCACAATTTCCGGCAATCCGCTTGATAAGGTAAGCAATGTGACATTGAAAGACATTGATGTCAAGGCTTCATCCGGTACTGACTTCCAATGCTCATACCCTCAGGTCGTATTTGACAACGTCAAAATCAACGGTGTAGAAGTCAGAAATCCGGCAGACTGACCATTTACAAAAAACGGTATGCAAAGGTTGAATTTATGATTTTTTTTTACGAACTTTGCAATTCAAACATACAGTTGAAACAAATCAACACAAACCATATTTAATTCAATGAAAAAAAGTGCGTTGCAGATAGCCCGCGCGGCATATCGTCCTCAGCTTCCCATCGTCCTCACCGGTGGTGTAAAAGTCGTTGAAGGCCAGCCCACACAGTCGGCAGGCGACCAGGAAGAGATAGCAAAACTATTCCCCAACACCTATGGCCTGCCTGAGATTATATTTGAAAAATCATCCGATGGCAAGGATAACCAGCCCATCAATGTAGGCGTGATCCTTTCCGGCGGTCAGGCTCCCGGCGGTCACAATGTGATTTCCGGACTGTTTGACGGTATAAAAAACATCAACCGGAAGAGCCGTCTGTTTGGTTTCCTCATGGGTCCCGGTGGACTTGTCGATCACAAATACAAAGAGCTCACAGCCGAAATCATTGACGAATATCGCAATACCGGAGGTTTTGACATCATCGGTTCCGGCCGTACAAAACTTGAGACAAAAGAACAGTTCGACAAAGGGCTTGAAATACTGCGCGAACTTGACATAAAAGCGCTTGTAATAATCGGAGGCGACGATTCCAACACAAATGCCGCTATCCTCGCCGAATACTATAAGGCTATCGGTGCAGGTGTACAGGTAATCGGTGTGCCCAAAACCATCGACGGAGACCTCAAGAACAATGTGATCGAGACCTCTTTTGGTTTTGACACAGCGACCAAGGTCTACTCCGAAGTTATCGGCAATATCCAGCGCGACTGCAATTCAGCGAAAAAATACTGGCACTTTATCAAGCTCATGGGGCGTTCTGCTTCACACATCGCGCTCGAGTGTGCTCTCCAGTGTCAGCCTAACATCTGCATCATATCCGAGGAAGTTGAGGCCAAGAAGATGACACTCGGCCAGGTTGTAAATGAAATCGCTGATGCCGTAGTGGCTCGCTCAGCTGAAGGTCTCAACTATGGTGTCGTTCTCATTCCTGAGGGACTCATCGAGTTCATACCGGCTGTCAAGGCTCTCATCGCAGAGCTTAACGACCTACTTGCCGCCAAAGCAGAGGAGTTTGCTGCTATCGCTCCGGAAGACCAGCGTTCGTGGGTGATAAGCAATCTTTCCGCAGATAATGCTTCTACTTACGAGTCTCTTCCGGCCGGAGTGGCCCGACAGCTCACACTTGACCGCGATCCCCACGGCAACGTACAGGTATCCCTTATCGAGACTGAGAAGTTACTTTCAGAGATGGTTGGCAAACGCCTTGAGCAACTTGCCGCCGAAGGAAAATACCATGGCAAATACTCGACAATGCACCATTTCTTCGGCTACGAAGGCCGCTGCGCTGATCCGTCGAACTTCGATGCGAACTATTGCTACGGTCTCGGCTATACCGCAGCTTGTCTGATCAATGCAGGTGTGACCGGCTATATGTCGAGCCTGCGCAATCTCACATTCGCTCCTGTCAACTGGATAGCAGGCGGTATTCCTATCACGATGATGATGAATATGGAACGTCGTCATGGAGAGATGAAGCCTGTGATCCGCAAGGCTCTCGTTGAACTCGACGGTGCACCGTTCCTTAAATTTGCCAAGGAACGCGAAGCATGGAAAGTCGGAACTTGCTACACATATCCCGGTCCGATTCAATACTTTGGTCCGGTAGAGGTATGCGACCAACCCTCCATGACCCTCGTCTACGAGCAGAAACGTCGTAAATACTGATATACAAAAACACACGCGGGTCGTGCTCAACTATGAATCCGCGTGTTTTTCTAACCTTCACTACAGCTTGCAGTCTCCGGCTTTCTGGCCGGAGACTTTCTTATAAAAAATCGGACCTTACATATATATAATATATAAGGTCCGGAATTAAATTATAAGGATGATCAATTTCTTTCGTCCAGTTCAAGCCAACGCAACTCTTTTTCATCGAGCAGATCTTTCACCTCACTATACCGGGCAGCCTTTTCTGATATATCATCTATATTTTCACCGGAATTGAATATTGCTTCAAGCTCCGATTTCTCCGCATTGAGGCTATCTATTTCCACGGAAAGTGCTTCATATTCCTTTCTTTCCTTAAAGGTGAGTTTCTGAGACTTTTCTCTGACCGGTTTCCTGGATAACTCCTTTTTTGACAAATCATCCGCCTTATCTTTCTCAGCCTTTAATTCCTTCACATACTCGCGGTATTCACTGTAATTGCCTGGGAAATCCTTTATGACACCGTTCCCCTCCATCACAAACAGATGGTCAACTATCGAGTCTATGAAAAACCGGTCATGTGAAATAACTATCACACACCCTTTGAACTCCCGGAGATACTCTTCAAGTATAGCCAGTGTCATGATATCAAGGTCGTTTGTCGGCTCATCAAGTATCAGGAAATTCGGTTGCGTTATGAGCACGGCGGCAAGATGCAATCTGCGCTTCTCACCGCCGCTCAATGTAGAAATATACTTCTGTTGGTCGGCCGGAGAAAACAAAAAGCGCGTCAGGAACTGCATAGGTGTATAATGGGAAGTTCCGTTTACGACGACATCCTCGGTGATATCTGTTATGGCATCTATCACCTTCTTTCCTTCCGGCAGATTAAGCCCCTCCTGAGAGTAATAGCCGAATCTTACGGTCTCACCGACATTCCAGTCGCCCTTGTCCTGAGGAATCAGGCCCTGCAGCATCTTGATGAACGTGGACTTACCAACACCGTTTTCTCCTACTATACCCAATTTCTCATATCGCGCGAATGTATAGGTGAAATCATCAAGGATCACCTTATCACCGAATCGCTTGGATATTCCGACGGCCTCAAATATCTTCGATCCGATATATGACGATTTAACCTCCGAAGGATCAATATTTTTCTCATCATATCTCACCGATGCTCTCTGCTTGAGATCATAGAAAGCATTGATGCGGAATCTTGCTTTCCCGGCTCTGGCCTGTGGCTGTCTGCGCATCCATTCCTGTTCCTTGCGAAGTGTATTCTTCAGCTTGGCAAGTTCTCCGGTCAACGCTTCTATACGCTCTGCCCTCCTGCGGAGATAATAGTCAAAATTACCTTCGTAGGTGAAGATCCGGCACATATCTATCTCTATGATCTTATTACATACACGATCGAGAAAATACCTGTCATGAGTCACCATCAGAAGTGTGATCCTCTGGCGCGTGAGATAATTCTCCAGCCACTCGATAGTCGTTATATCAAGATGATTGGTCGGTTCATCAAGAATAAGAAGATCCGGTTGTGACAGTATAACCCTGGCGAGCGAAGCCCTCTTCTTCTGCCCTCCTGAAAGATTGTCAACCTTCTGATCCGGATCAAACAGTTCCAGTTGCGACAGTATCTGCCTCACCCTATCCTCTCTGCCCCACTCATCATGGTCTTCCTCCCTGATGGCAGGGAGCATCTCTTCCATAAGGGTGGCTCCGGGTGTGAAATGAGGATCCTGATCAAGAAATCCCACTCTCAGATCCTTGCGAAACGTGACAGTTCCGCTATCCGGACTCTCCACTCCTGACAGGAGTCTGAGCAATGTGGATTTTCCGGTACCATTCTTCGCTACGATTCCGATTTTGTCACCCTCATTGACACCAAAAGTGACAGACTCAAACAGCATACGGTCTCCGTAGCTTTTCGTCAGATCCTCAACCTGCAGATAGGGCTTCATATCTACTTGTCAAGACACTCATCAAGAGCTTTTGTGATCGCCTCCCGATCCATGTTTCTACCTATGAAAACGAGCTTGACCATTCTGTCGCCATATTCGTCATCCCAATCCTTCAATATGCCAGGATCTTGCTCCACAAGTTCGCGGAACTCATCTTCAGGAGCGGTTGCAAACCACAGACCAGCCTCCTTGAGCTGCTTTTGCTTACCGGCCGATTCAAACAGATAGCTCATGTCCGGATTGACACTGAAATAGCATACTCCCTTGCATCTTATTATCTCCTTGGGCCAACGGGATGCAGCAAAAAAGTCAAACTTATTGAGATCAAAAGCCGGACGGCGATAGTAGACGAATGTGCCAATACCATACTCTTCAACCTCACCGCCTTCATCGTGATGATGGTGATGATGTCCGCACGTACACTCTCCCCCATCATTATGATGACAATCATGATCGTGTTCATGGTGGCATTCATCATCATGGTCATGGTCATGATCATGATCGTGATGATGATGGTGGTGATGATGATGCTCGCGTTCCTCCTCCTCAATCTCAGCATTAGACCTGTCTATCTGCTGAACCCATGCGGCCGATGAAGCAACCGCATCAAACTTGAACAGTCCGGTGTTTATTATACGGTCAATATCAACATCTGCATAATCACATTCGATTATCTCGGCATTTGGTTGTATGGCACGAACCACTGCCTTGATTCTTGACAGTTCATCTGCCGTGACTTCCGAGACTTTATTAAGAAGTATGATATTACAGAACTCTATCTGCTGAATGATAAGGTTCTCTATATCCTCCTCATCAAGATTTTCATTTTTCAGGCTATCTCCACAACCGAACTCATCCTGCAACCGCAGGGCATCAACAACGCTTACTATGCAGTCTAATTTAGGCAAGCCATTGTCAAGCATACCTTCCCCAAGCTGAGGTATGGAACAAATCGTCTGTGCTATCGGAGCAGGCTCACATATACCGCTTGCCTCGATCACTATATAGTCAAAACGCTTCATAGCCATGATATCCTCAATCTGCTTGACGAGATCCATTTTCAACGTACAGCAGATACATCCGTTCGACAAAGCCACAAGACTGTCGTCCTTTGTATCCACCACTCCTCCACGCTCGATAAGTGTGGCATCAATATTGACCTCGCCTATATCATTCACAATCACGGCAAATTTGATTCCGCGCTTGTTTGAGAGAATCCTGTTGACTAATGTTGTTTTACCGCTGCCGAGATAACCGGTCAGCAGCAGAATCGGTGTGACTTTCATATTATATTACCAACTTATTTTGACCGCCACACTATTCAGCTCAGCTGTCAGCGGCGGGGTTATTTTAGAAATTTTCAATATACCTGATTTTATCAATGGAAATCGTTCAAGCAGTGCAGACCTGATCCTGCAGGCTACATTTTCAAGAGTCTTTGAAGGAATATCCATCTGAGTCTTGATCACCCCGACTGCCACTGCATAGTCAAGTGTTCCGTCTATATCGTCATACTCCATGGCTTTCTCAAACGGATAATGCAGTTCTGCGGAAACCTCAAAAAGATTTCCAACTACCCTTTCCTGCTCCTCCACTCCATGACGGGCGAAAAGCCGGAGGCCATCTATCTCTACCGAACAGTCCATCAGTTCCAGCTCATATTGCTATCCCGCTTGCGCCGTCCAACAATATAATAATACAAGGTATAGACCGGATGGAAAGACATAAACCAAGGTACTGTCAGGAATAGAGATCTTGACCACAAAGCCTCGGAGGTCTTTTTCCACGAGAACATGACTATTAAGGCAGAGACAAGAATCAGGGACACGGACACAATGACCGGAATGACAGATGGGAGCCCTGCTATTGAAGCTGCAACACCGGATAGTATCATGATCCACCATGCCCAAGAGCAACTGCTGAAAAACATACGGGCACACCCTTTTACTCGTCCGGCTGTGAAATTATATCTAATTTTATCATTCCTGAACGATGCGGAGGGATCTGTCTCGACATCAAGCACCATAGCATCCGGCGACAGTTCCACCACCGTATTGTCCCTGCGTGCTACTTCGCTCACGAAGACATCATCATCACCATATTTTAAGTCAAGAGCTTTGGAAAAACCCTTATTTTTGAAAAAAAGCTCTCTCCGGTAACACAGATTATAGCAGCTTCCCCTGTATGGACGGCCGGCTATCGCCCAGGATAGATATTCGATTGCTGTACGTACCGTATCGAACGAGTGAAGGCGTTTCCAACATTCACGGATGCCGTCGGGTGAGGCCGGAGCAGCATAACCCAATACAAGATCCGTATCCGCATCAAAGTTCCTGCACATTGCCTTGAGCCACTTTTTCGACGGAATCTGAGAATTTCCCATCACCATCATCACCGTATCAAACCTCGAAGCCTTTATCCCGAGAGTAAGTGCAAGTTTCTTTCTCGAGAGCGAACGTGAAGCCTGCGGCGTAAAGGTCATGTATAGATTGCTGTATTTTTGTTCAAGACGGGCTATCACATCTCTTGTCGAGGGAATACCACCGTCATTGACAACGATCACCTCGAATACGGCCGGATAATCCTGCTCGAGAATCTGTGGCAGAAGTATCTCAAGATTCGGAGCATCATCCTCTGCGTAAACTATCACAGAGACGGTAGGATAACTTTCCGCATTGTCAGGAATAGGTCTGGAAGCGTCAGATCTGACCTTGCCTGACACTGATGCCACATAATGACGAAACCCTATCAAGACATAGAGCATCGAGATGACAAGAATCCCCAAAAGAATCAAAACTACAGGTGAAAAGTTTAATTCAAACATCTTGTATGTATAATCGAGAGAATAATTGAAGTGCAAAATTAGCTATTTTTTCCAATTGTAGACTCCTGGCAAGCTATTTTTTCACCATTCCGGAGCATCTTCAAGCATCCATTCGCCTTTAGACGCGAGTATCTGTGATAATATATCGCGCGCCACACCACTTCCACCGTCAAACGGCGAGATATAACGGGCCATACATTTCACTTCCACCGAGGCATCCCGTGGACATACCGGCAATCCTACCATGGCCATAGCGTCCATATCCGGTATGTCATCGCCGACAAAAGCAACCTCATTCTCAGACAGGCCATGCATGGACATCCAATCGCGCAGAACTGCTGTCTTGACACTGCATTTGAAATATATATCCGAAATTCCCAATGATCTGTAAGCCGGAAGCATTGACTCATCCCTTGCGCCTGAAATCACGGCTATGTACAGTCCCCGTTTCAGTGCATACTGTATGGCATATCCGTCCTTGACATTCGATGTGCGTTGAAGTGTGCCGTCCTCCCTTACCGAGACAGTAGAGCCGGATAGCACACCGTCCATATCGAACGCTACCCCCCGGATTTGGCTTAGATCATAATCAACCCTACTCATTCCCGTGATGATATTTATATATTGCCGACGACAATTCCCGGTATATGGATGCGAGATCACCGGACAACATCGATATGTGTTTCTCCATTACAGATTTGTCACCCCTTTTGGCAGGACCGGTCTGTCCTTCTGCCGGACTTACCGTCTCCGCCTTCCTCAAAGTCTCTTCAAGCAGAGGATGCAGCACGGCGAGAGACAGACCTTCCTCCTTGAGAAGGTCATCCGCTACTGTCCACAGATAATTCGTAAAATTACAGGCAAAAACCGCCGCTACGTGCATTTTCCGTCTGAGATCGCCATCGGCTCTATACACACTGCCGGTGAAGCCTCGCGCCATGGCAAAGACGGAATCCTCCACCTCCGGCGAAGATCCTTCGACAAACACCGGCACCCTCGACATATCAACATCCGTATCCTTTGAGAATGTCTGCAACGGATAAATCACACCATAACGCGACGACATATCCTTCAGAACTTCCTTTGGTAATGACCCGGAAGTGTGAAGCCATAACGCATCGTTGCTATGGGCAAGCCCGGAAATCACGGATTCAACCGCATCATCAGCAAGACTCACTATATATATATCCGCCGTCATGTCTATCGCAGCGATGCTGTCCACCGCCATCGCTCCGGCCAATCTGCCTGCAAGAGCTTTGGCAGAGTCAATAGTCCTGGAGTAGACCTGTACGACACTGAAATTATCCTCCTTATCTATGGCCGGGGCAAGATGTGTGGCCACATTGCCGGCTCCGATAAAGACGACTCTATTACCATTGACCGAGATGGACATTCTCCCACTTTAGTTTATCTGTGTCCTGAAGCTTTCGCTGTTCGTCCGGATGTCCGAAAGTGACTATGCACAGCACCGGGCAATCCTCCGGAATACCCAGACATTCCTGCACATATTGATCAGACGGCGTGCCGTCCGATGAAAACCGGCCATACACCTGGATCCAGCACGAACCAAGACCGAGATCCGCAGCCTGCAGCTGCATATATGATGCTGCGACAGAAGCATCTTCAATCCATGCCTCCGACTTGGTAGAATCAACACTTACCACTACGGCCAACGGACAATTCTTGAGTGACACAGCTCCGGCGGGCTTGCATCCTGCAAGCTGGTCAAGTCTCTGCTTGTCCTCCACCACAGTCAATTGCCACGCACGGGCACACTTCGATGTCGGAGCTAACAACGCGGCTTCGAGAATAAGCCGCACATGATCAGCGCTGATAGGTTCATCCGTATATTTCCGGATGCTACGGCGCTTTATAATAAGGTCGTGAAAATCCATATCTATATAGTTTGTAGAATTGGAAAGACTCTGGCTATCTCTTGCACACCCATACGGACGGGAAACGCTCACGCAGCTTCTCGGCTGCAGCGTATGCATCACTATTGGTGCGGCAAGCCTGTGCATACACTCTGAAATTGCCGTCCATCTCAATAATAGAGAGGTCATCCGCTCCAATGTATGCAACATGACGCTCGGCAGACTTCATGGAAGGGAAAGATGCCACGACAAGAAGATACCGTCCGTCATGTTCCGCTTTCATATCTGCCACGGCGAAATGCTGAGGCTCTGCTTTCTCATGAGGTCTTGCAATATTCAGCACTATCTCCCGCGACAATGTCTTGGAAGCATCCACAGTCTGCGGATCCGAAAGTTCAATCCGCTCGGACAAGCCCGAATCAAGCGATGCGTAGAAACGGCTGTCATCTCCAACAAGATTGGTCGTGGAATAAAGAAGCCCGCACGCGACAAGAAGGAAGACAAACGAAGCTGCTATCTTCAATGGCAATGGGAACGCAACGGTATGTACAGTTCCGGACGCATTGTCTGTTTCCGCATCCGTCTCCTCAGCAAGCATCCGAGCCTCGACCGCCCTAAGTCCGCGATATTTCAGATCGACGGATGAATTGGCAGAAGGCTCGAATAGCAGAGCATCCGGATTCTCTCCAACAGACAGAACTCCAAGGGATCCCACAGGAAGCTCTCCGGTCTGCGATAATTGATGCCGGAACGACGACACCTCCGCCTGAACATTCTGCGATGCAGCCTCGATAGATATGCGCTCCTTTCTCGCCACACTTTCCACAAGCAGTCCGTCACTATAAGTCACAGCCGGATTGAAGCCGAGGGAACGTCGCGGCGGATAGAACAGCGACGCACCATTATCATAGTGCGCAGACTCCTCATGCACAAGAAATGCGCCAAGCCCGGGCACGACAACACAGTCGTGACCAAGCAGCAAATATTCTATGTGGGTACTGAGGTCAATCACATTGCAAAGTTACAAAATTTCAAGCCTTGTCACAAACAAATAAATATGATTTTAATGAACTTTTTCACAACGATCTGAATACTCCGCGATTAGCGGCTGTCAAAACATAGAGGGGATGAATCACGCCCGAATCCGGACTCTGATTCATCCCCTTATGATATGGTTGGATCCGCCTATTTTACTACCTTGTCAGTCATGACATGACCGGTAGAGAGGATCATTCGGCGGATATTGATACCCTGGACAGGCTCTGCAAGACGTATACCTCTGAGATCATAGTATTCAACTGCGATCACTTCCGGGGCAGTAGCCTCGACAGCTTCAATACCGCTGGAACGGTTACACTCGGGATAATATTCATCCACTGCCGACAGAGCATTGGAGTTGCCTCCCTTCATTATGTCCTCGACAAGCTGGTTGATATAGACCTCTATATTGGTATACATACCTCTGCTGTCTACGGTATAGAGGTTGGCATCATTCGGATCGGCAGGATCAAGACCGTTTTGGCGCTCCCACTCGTCAGCCATACCGTCTCCATCAGCGTCAAAGTCCTCAGGATGACTCAGACTCGGAAGTTCCGGATAGCTTGCGGTATTGACGTTCTCCTCACCTTCCGGATCATTGATGAAGTCAAGGATGCCCTCTGTGTTCGATATAGCGTATTTATTGCCGCTACTGTCCACGTATGGTTCCTTGCCATGATAGGTGACGGTACCTGTGCTGCACTCCTCCATATAGCGGGCATCGACCGCATCGCGGTAGAGCGACGCGCCAACATATTCCATCACCTTCTCATAGACAGTCTCCGCACTTTGGGTAGTGATTGTTCCGCAGTCGATCGGCTCGTCAAGTTTCAGACTAACACAGTCGCGATCCTGGCTATCTTTGACGTATGTCACCTTGCTGCCAAACCAATGGTTTGTGTCGGGGATATAAGTCTCACCGTCTATTTGTGTCAGTCCACTGTCGATAGTGACGCCGCTCCAGTCGTAATTCTCCGGCTTGGAGGCGGCGGTGACGTAGTTACCCTCGATAAAGTAGCGGCTGGCAAGACCTATGAGATTAGTATTGGTAGAATTGTCGCTGCTACCCACCGACACTTGTGTGACACGTGTCTTGTTCTTAGTACCAGGACCGGCCTTGTAATAGTTGTTGACGATGTTGATGTAGCCACCGCCGGGACCTCCGTAACTACCGTTGCCGTTGCCCCAGTTATATAGGAGATTATTGCGGAAATCCACACGTTCCGCATCCACAGTATTCTCGTATTTGGTCTTATCCCAAGTGGTCCATTCATAGCGGGCGCCATTGAAACGTGGTGCACGGTTCTGCACATGGGCTATGAAGTTGTGGTGGAATGAAGCCTCCTTGCCACCCCAGATTCCACCGTAGCTGTGAGCACCTTTTGAGTGTCCGGGATTGGCGAGGCCCTCAGCGATCGTACACCACTGCATGGTAAAATTACAGTTATCGTAGAAAGATGCCACCTCATCAATACTCCACGAGAATGAACAGTGGTCAATGATGATATTGTTTTTGCGGCGCCCCCAAGTTGCGTCAGCACCATCGTTGACATCCTTGACCTGACTGCGACGGCTGCGGATAAAACGCACAATCACATTATCGGCATTACCGAAATATAGAGTGTAATAGCGCAGGGTTATGCCTCCGGCCGGAGCCGTCTGGCCTGCGATAGTGGTGTTCGAGCTGACATTAAGCTGTGACTTCAGATCGATATATCCACTCACATCAAAAACGATGATCTTCTTTCCGCTCTGGGAGAGAGCCCAACGGAGCGATCCCGTTCCGCTGTCGTTCAAGTTGGTGACATGGATTACCTTACCACCACGTCCACCGGTGACATAGCGTCCATGGCCTTCCGCACCGGGAAATGCCGGCACCTCATCGTCAGCGAAGACAAAGCCGCCACACAGGAGCAATGATGCGACACCGAGTAATAATTTTTTCATGATATGATAATGATATTGATTTGGTTCATAATAGATTTGGCTACAAAATTACGCATAAATGCAACATTTTCACACATTATTTTTCTCAACATTTGTTAAAACAGCGGAAAACCAATCACCCGCACCATGCGTTCTTAGAGATATACATCTATTGAATTATGCAAAAAGGGACGATGTACACCCCGCCTGTCGAACCGGAAGAATGGCGTATGGGGATATTCCCCCCCGCCATATCCCTGATCATGGTCGCAGCCTTCATAGGTTTTGTGGCCGGATTTCTGGCATTTGTACTTAAAACCCTTATCAAATGGTTCTCCACCTTCCTGATCGGTCATTTTCATCCTGACGATATCAATTTCCGGCTGCTGATATTCCCCATCCTCGGCATTCTTCTTGCCGTGATATTCCAACGTTGGATCTTGAAACGCAATCTCGAGCATGGCACTGAGAAGATAGAGAACTCCGTAAAACATAAGCAATACAGGATTCCATTCTCAGATACGTATGGCCCGATTATAGCATCAACGTTTACCCTCGGATTCGGCGGATCGGCCGGTGCGGAAGGTCCGATAGCCACAGCCGGTGCCGCAATCGCGAGCGCTCTCGGCCAGAAGTTCCACATACCGGTCAACCTTCTACGCATACTTGTGGCCTGCGGTGCGGGTGCCGGAATAGCAGGCATATTCAAGGCTCCGATAGGTGGTGTCATGTTCACCCTCGAGGTAATGGGTATGCAACTGACCACCCTGTCAGTCCTGGCTCTTGTCATTGCCTGTGTGGTAGGTGCCATGACAAGCTACGGATTCACCGGATTCACATTAGATGTGCCTCTGACACACGCACAGCATTTCGATCCGTCCATGAGCGGATGGGTGATAATACTCGGTATATTCTGCGGATTGTATTCCATATATTACTCCACTCTTGCCGGACACCTCCGGACTACCTACGAGCGGATCAAATCACCCTGGATCCGGGCAATTGTATCAGGTGGAGTTCTCGCGGTGCTCGTATTCATATTTCCGGCCCTATATGGTGAGGGATATGAAGCCATGGCGAGACTGATCGACGGCGACACAAGAGCCATCGTGGTCGGCAGTCTGTTTGACACCGGGACAGCTCCATCGATCACTACACTTCTCTTTTTCTGCGGAGGCATGGTGGTAGTAAAGTCATTAGCCACTGTATCGACCAATAGCGGTGGCGGTGTAGCCGGCGACTTCGCGCCAACTCTTTTCGCTGGATGTATGGCCGGCTATCTGTTTGGAGCCGGACTCAACACTCTGTTCAATCTCCACCTTCCGGCTGAGAATTTCGCATTGATCGGGATGGCGGGTGCCATGGCCGGAATAATCCGCGCGCCCCTTATGGCAATGTTCATTGTGATCGAGACAACCGGCTACTATGGCATGATGTTTCCCGTTGTCCTTGCCACAGCCTTCTCATACGCCACCGTCACATACCTGTCGCCAAAGAAAAAGGAGGGATAATGGAGCGGATCTGACAATATTTTCGTTAACTTTGCCGATTGAAAACACTTGACTGATGAAAGGTATCGTAATAAAAAATACAGGAAGCGACTATCTCGTGAGAACCGCGACCGGCAAGAATGTCAATTGCAAGATAAAAGGCAATTTCAGGCTCAAAGGGATCCGCACCACCAATCCGGTGGCTGTGGGCGACCATGTAGTGATCACCGATACCGCCGGGGGAGATACACCTTATATTATATCTATCGAACCGCGCCGCAATTATATCATCCGCCGGGCAAGCAATCTGAGCAAGCAGGCTCATATAATCGCGTCCAACATAGACCAAGTGTGTCTTGTGGTAACACTCGCCCATCCCACGACATCAACAACCTTCATCGACCGATTCCTGGCGACAGCTGAGGCATATCGGATCCCGGCCGTGATTGTCATAAATAAGCTCGACCTTCTTGAAGAGAATGAGGAAGACATGGAATATCTGGATGCCGTCAGATACCTCTACGAATCCATAGGATATAAGGTTTGTGCCGTATCCGCACGGACCGGGGAGGGAGTGAATGGAATAAGGGATATTCTTGACGGAAAAGTGACCCTGTTCTCCGGCAACTCAGGAGTAGGGAAATCGACACTCATCAACACCCTGATCCCGGGCATAGAGCTTGCAACCGCCGAAATATCTGCGATCCACGACACCGGAATGCACACAACTACTTTTTCCGAGATGTTCGATATCCCCGGCTTATCCGAAGGATCAAGACTAATCGACACACCCGGAGTGAAAGGTTTCGGCACACTCGAATTTGATCGCCACGAAGTTGGACACTTTTTCCCTGAGATTTTCAAATATAGTCACGACTGTAGATATGGGAACTGCACTCACACCTGTGAGCCGGGTTGTGCCGTAAAGAAGGCGTTAGAAGAAAATCTTATTGCTGAATCACGATATTCCTCCTATCTATCAATACTTGAAGATTCTGCTGACGACAAATATCGCAAAGGATATTAGAAACCTGAATCGTTTCACAACTTAAATTTATGTTAAAGTCCTTGAAATCAAGGACTTTTTTATTTGCATACTTGTTATAATATTATAGAGTTGGGTTTTCAATTTGTAAATCCATTTGACGTTATGAATATTTACATCCCTATTTGCAAATCAAAATAGAATAATCCTATTTGAAAATACAAATTCTGATTTTGGAAGCTCAATTTACATTTCTATTTGCAAGTATTGATTTGTAAATCCAAACATCGTTTTACAATTACAAATAGCATTGATTTGAACGTGTTTCTTAATAAATAGATCAAATGTTTTAATCCACAAATTAGACGCATGGTACCTATTTAGATTTGAATATTCCTGTTAAAATTTCTATTTTAGTAAACATTTACACTTGTTATATTGTTCTATATATCATACTTATAATAAATCTTTCTATATCTTTACTTTAAATACTACACCTCTATCAATAATACGGAAAGGGAACGCGAAAAATATCTTGCATAAATAAACCTATATTACATTTATCCAACAGTTTACGCTTGGATATATGAAGTATTAGATTAAATTATTAAACGATTCATGATTTGTCTATCGATAGTATAGATTTGATTTGCAAATTTCATTTTACAATCACAAATCGGAATATCTAAATTAATTTTAATCTCTAAATTTTGCTATTTTCAAAAATATAGTTACATTTGCACATCCAAACATTCACCTGAATTTACAAAATCAACGACTATGGATCTTGTTTCGAGACTCAAACAATATCTTGACAGCCAGCAAATCAGCGTAACACAATTTGCTGATGAGTGTGGTATCCCCCGCCCCACAGCCTCCCAATTGCTTGCAGGACGTAACAAAAAGGTCAGCGATGAGATAATCGGAAAGATTCATCAATGCTATCCCGAACTCAACGTGATTTGGTTGATGTTTGGCGAGGGGAGTATGGTAACGGCTGAAAATATTCAATTCTCAGAGCCTCAAAACAGCGGGCTTTTCAGCTCACCAAGTCAGCAAACTACTGAAAAAGAAATCAATACATCACCGGAAACTCCGTTTGAAAATGATCGGGAAATTAAGCGAGAAAAATTTGAGGAACCACAATTACCACTCCAAAACATTTATGATACGGAAAACAACGGTGGTGAGTTCCGATTCTCCGATCCGGTGAGCAAAACTCCACCATCTACATTTATGTTTGATGAGCACCCACGTCAGAAGGCATCATCCCGGCAGCGAGTGATCGGCATAGTGGTCTATTACGATGATTCCACATTCGAGTCGTTTGTTCCGGATCCCGACCATTCTGCCCCATTCATAAGATGACGGTGATTTGCCTATGATGGAGATTATGACTACCTTTGCAGTCTTAAAAACAGATCCGTCATGAGCATTTCAATCAACAATCTCAAAGTCGAGTTCAGCGCAAAATGTTTGTTTGACAACATATCCTACATCATTAACCGCAAGGACAAAATAGCCTTGGTCGGAAAGAACGGTGCAGGAAAATCAACAATGCTCAAAATAATAGCCGGAATCCAGAAACCGACTTCCGGCAGTGTGTCTATCCCACGCGACACAACCATCGGTTATCTGCCGCAACAAATGACGATAAGCGACACGGCCACCGTCATTGACGAAGTCCGTACCGCATTCAGCCATATACAGGAGATGCGCGACCGCTTGGACCGGATGACCGAAGAGCTTTCCTCCCGCACTGACTATGAGTCAAAGGAATATCAGGATCTGATCGAAGCAATGACAGTGTTGAGCGACCGCATTGCCATAGAGGAAAGTGAGAATAGCGAGGCCGAGATGGAAAAAACCTTGATCGGACTCGGTTTTACTCGTGAGGATTTCAACCGGCCGACAGCCGAATTTTCAGGCGGATGGCGTATGCGCATCGAACTTGCCAAGCTGCTGCTCGCACACCCCGATGTCCTGCTCCTTGACGAGCCGACCAACCATCTTGATATCGAGTCTATCCAATGGCTCGAGAATTTTCTTGTTACAAAAGCCAATGCCGTCGTTCTCGTAAGCCATGACCGCGCGTTCATCGACAATGTGACGAACCGCACCATCGAGATATCGCTCGGCAAGATCTACGACTACTCGGTCAACTATTCCAAATATGTCGCTCTACGTGCCGAACGTCTCGAACAGCAGATGCGCGCCTACCAGAACCAGCAGAAAATGATCAAGGACACCGAGGATTTCATAGAACGGTTCCGTTATAAAGCCACCAAAAGTGTGCAGGTGCAAAGCCGTATCAAGCAGCTTGCCAAAATCGAAAGGCTCGAGGTCGATGAGGTTGATACATCCCATCTCAACCTCAAGTTCCCGCCGGCGCCACGTTCAGGAGACTATCCGGTGATAGCCGACAATGTCGGTAAAGCATACGGAACTCATCAGGTTTTTGACCATGCTACGTTCACAATCAAACGAGGCGAAAAAGTCGCGTTTGTCGGAAAAAATGGAGAAGGGAAATCCACCCTCGTGAAGTGTATTATGGGTGAGATCCCTTTCACCGGCTCGCTCAAAATAGGTCATAACGTTAAGATAGGATATTTCGCACAGAATCAAGCTCAATTGCTCGACGAAAGCCTGACGGTATTTGACACCATCGACCGTGTGGCTGTCGGAGACATCCGTACAAAGATACGCGACATACTTGGAGCGTTCATGTTTGGTGGCGAGGCTTCCGACAAGAAAGTCAAAGTACTTTCAGGGGGTGAGAAGACCCGTCTTGCCATGATACGCCTTCTTCTCGAACCGGTCAACCTGCTGATACTCGACGAGCCAACCAACCATCTCGACATGAAGACCAAGGACATCCTTAAAGCGGCCATCAAGGATTTCAACGGCACAGTGATAGTCGTTAGCCATGATAGGGAATTCCTTGATGGACTTGTGGAGAAGGTATATGAGTTCGGAGGTGGAAAAGTCAGGGAATGTCTCGGAGGAATATATGAATTCCTTGAAAAGAAGAAACTCGCATCACTTGCCGAACTTGAAAGAAACACACCGGTAAAGGCTGAGACTTCAAAACCGAAATCCAAACCGGCAAATCAGGAAGATAAACCCGACGGATCTACCCGGCCGGACAGAAAGCTCTCTTACGCAGAGCAGCGCGAACGTGAGAAGTTTCTTAGGAAAGCCCGCAAGAAAGTCGAAGAGGCTGAAGCCGAGGTGAACCGGCTTGAAAGCGAACTGTCAGGTATAGAAACCGTAATTTCCTCGGGCAATCCGCCTTCCGATATATACGACCGCCATGCGGCCACAACGCGCCAGCTCGAAAACGCGATGTCTGTATGGGAACTCGCATCTCTCGAATACGAAGACCTTCAAAAACAATCTTAGCCAGACCGCCTTCGACTGACCTGCTAACAACCTCTTACTTCCTGACAAGTCTCACTCCGGCTTCCTCAATGGTGATTGCATGATCACGATAGAGGGAGCCGATAGCTTTCTTATAATCCTTCTTCGAGCAATGGAATGTCTCACGTATCGCCTCCGGTGACGACGAATCGTTCAAGGGCAGGAATCCATCCGGCTGATCGAGCAGACGTGTCATCACCTCCGATGCAAGCGTGGATATACGCCCGTCATCGCCACCGTGGAGCACAAGATCAATTTTTCCGTCATTACGCACCTGCTTCACGTATGCAGTGACCTTCTCCCCTATTTCAAGCGGACTGTAAAGTTCATTTTCATAGATCATTCCGCTGTGAAGGTTATCCACTATTGTCTTATATCCCTGCTCAGTCCGTCTCAACACCAGAGCCTCCACCTTGTCACCAAGTCGATATTCCGGCACACAATTCCCAAGAAACTTCTCTATCTTGGCCGATGCCACAATCCTCTGGGATGCATCATCGAGATATACATATACCGGTATAACCATTCCGCGGCTGAGTCGGATCCTCTGTTCACTATATGGAACGAGAAGTTCTTTCATTAGACCCCAGTCGAGAAAAGCCCCGTGCCTGTTGACATCTCTCACTTGCAGGAACGCAAATTCCCCCACCTGTGCGTATGGATGCTCAGTTGTGGCTATCGGTCGCCCCTCATTATCTCGATATATGAATACCTCGATCTCATCTCCCGGATGAAGAGGCTTCGATATATAACGCGCGGGCAGAAGTATCTCCAGTCCGTTACCACCGTCGAGATAAGACCCGAAATCCACGTTCTTTACGACTTTCAGTTTATTATATTTCCCTAATTTCACCATATTTGAACAATTTTAAGTGCAAATTTAACCAAAATATCGCAATTATAGCCTAAATTTGCAGTCATTATATCAACCTTCAAGTATGACATGGAAGAACTTTTGAAATACTTTACCGGATTGACTGCCCGACAGATCGAGCAATTCACCCGTCTCGGTACACTCTATCCCGAATGGAACGAGAAAATAAATGTCATCTCACGCAAGGACATCGATAACCTCTACACGCACCATATCATCCACTCCCTCGCCATATCAAAATTCTTCACCCCGGTAGAAGATACCACATTCATAGATCTCGGATGTGGTGGAGGCTTCCCGGGCATACCGTTGGCTATTTTGTGGCCCGAATGTAAATTCCACCTCATCGACAGAATTGGCAAGAAGATAAAGGTGGCATCATCAATTGCCGAAGAGATAGGGCTTGAAAACACGTCGTTCCAGCATGGCGACATTGGCGAATGTAAGCTCAAAGCCGATTTCGTTGTGTCGCGGGCTGTCATGCAACTCGATCAGCTTGTCAGGTTGATCCGTCGGAATATTTCCACTAAGTCAGTCAACAAAATTCCCAACGGACTCCTTTGCCTCAAAGGTGGAGACCTTTCAGGTGAACTCGGGAGAGTCAAATTGCCGTTGATAGACATCCCTCTCAGCGACTACTTCACTGATGAATACTTTTCCACCAAGGATCTTATTTATGTTGAAATCTGACACGAAATGAAAGTAAGCAGATTTGTCTTTAATATGTTCGGGGTCAATACCTACGTGCTTTGGGATCCCGTATCGCTCGAAGCGGCAATTGTGGATCCCGGAATGACCTCCGTCGAAGAAGAAAATGCCATATTCGGCTTCATCTCCCGCAATAATCTCCGCCCGGTGCATCTGATAAATACTCATATGCATCTCGACCATATATTCGGTAATATCTCTGCGAAAGAAAAATATGGCCTTGGAATCATGGCTCATCCGGACGATGACTTTCTTGGCAGGAACCTTGCTGAAAGCGCGAAAAGATTCGGCATCAGGACATCCACACCCGACCATGGACTCGACATCCCGCTGTCTGACGGACAGACACTCTATCTCGGACAAGAGCCGATCCGGGTCATCGCAGTCCCCGGCCACTCCCCCGGAAGCGTGGCGTTATATTGTCCTGACTCCGGATTTATGTTTACCGGCGATGCTCTCTTCAATGGATCAATCGGACGGACTGATCTTCCCGGGGGCGACCATGCCACCCTCGTCAGGTCTGTGACCGAACGCTTGCTTTCTCTTCCTGACTCGACAGTAGTCCTTCCCGGACATGGTCCGGAGACCACGATTGGCCGCGAGAAACAATCAAATCCGTATCTTTGATCAGCAGTTAAAGAAATTTTTCCGTAATTGATCAATTATTTGTACTTTTGTATCGATTCTGATGAATAAATATAACTCATATATATGGCTACCATAACAAGACCGAAACTCAAGATTCGCGACCTTACGTTGCGCGACGGTCAGCAGTCGCTCTTTGCTACCCGCATGAGTCAGGCTACCATCGACCGTCTTCTCCCTTTCTACGAAGATGCCCGTTTTTACATAATGGAGGTATGGGGAGGTGCTGTACCCGACTCCGTGATGCGATATCTCGACGAATCACCATGGAACCGTCTGAGGACAATCTCTGACGCCATGGACTCCAAAGGTGAACATCCCAAGTCACTGCTGTCAGCACTCTCACGTGGACGCAACCTATTCGGATATGTCCCTTATCCGGATTCCGTACTTGAAGGGTTCTACAAGGAAGCCATTGCGAACGGACTTAACGTAATGCGTATTTTCGACGCGCTCAACGACATAGACAATGTCCGCGAGTCCATACGGCTGATCAACTCCCTCGGAGGCATTGCCGACGGAGCTGTATGCTACACCGTCGATCCTAAACCGGAGAAAGCCGACGAGACCGGAGGGTTCCTCGGAAAAATCAAATCCATGTTCATCCACAAGTCTGAACCGGAGAAGATATTCACCGACGAATATTTCGTTGGCAAGGCAAAAGCCATGGAATCTCTTGGTGCGAAGATCATAACGCTCAAGGACATGGCTGGACTCGTCAATCCCTCCCGCGCCGCATCCATCATATCCGCTCTGAAGCGCGAGGTAAAAGTCCCCGTTGACTTCCATACCCACTGCACTCCGGGCTATGGACTTGCATCCGCACTCATGGCCATCATCAACGGCGTGGATATACTCGACACTAATATATGGTGGTTCGGAGGTGGATCAGCTGCCCCTGCCATTGAGCTTATATATATCTTCTGCCAGCGCATGGGCGTGGAGATCGAGGCTAATATGGAGGCCGTCGGCAAGATTCGCAACGAACTCCTGAGTGCCCGCAAGGAACTCGCCGACTTCGACCTCAACCGCGAGAATATGCCAATAGACTTCGATCCGCTCAATGATGAGCTACCGGCCGAAATCGCCGCATATTTCGACTCAGCCATCCAGTTTGCCCTTGATGGCGACGAAGAAGCACTTCTCGATATGTGCCATCGCATCGAAGCCTACTTCCATTTCCCCAAACCCAACGAACTCGTCAAGACTGCCGAAGTTCCCGGAGGTATGTACTCCAATATGGTCGCACAGCTCAAACAACTCAAGAGTGAGGATCTGCTTGAGGATGCCATGAGGCTCATTCCCATGGTGCGTCGTGATGCGGGTCTGATCCCTCTCGTCACTCCGACCAGCCAGATCGTTGGAAGCCAGGCAGTTCTCGTGGCTCTTGACCGCAAGAATGGCAAGCCGGATTATACCACAACAAGCAATCAGTTCATTTCACTTGTCAAGGGTGAATACGGCCACACTCCTGTACCCATTGACCCTGCGTTCAGAGAGAAGATCACAGGTTCTCCCGTGGAGACACCCTACGATGTGTCCACCTACAAACGTCCCGAGAATCCCGTACTGTCAGATATGGGCAACAAGAACCTCGCATCCAATAAAGAGGAGGAACTGCTGCTCGAACTGCTGCCCAACGTAGCCAATGGATTCCTCAGGAAACGTCGTGCGGAAGAATATGCCGCCGAACGCCAGGCTGAAGTCGAGGCTGCAGCAGAGGCTGCTCCTCCGGTTATTCCCATCACCGGTCCCACTCTTGTAGCCCCGATGGGAGGAAAAATCATCGCCATAAACGTGACCGACGGCCAGACTGTCAAGAAAGGTGATCATCTTCTCACCTACGAGGCCATGAAGATGGAAAACGATGTTGAGGCCGAAAGCGATGCCACCGTCAAGAGAGTGCTTGTTTCAGTCGGTGAAATTGTCGGCACCGAAGCCCCGCTTATTGAATTCATGGACTGAACACGTCCACTGATATATTACTGAAATGCCGGTCGGGCGAAGTTAAGCCCGACCGGCATTTTTTTATTTTTTTAACATCAATGTGCCGTATTTACGCCCATCCCCTACTGTATCTTTGCATCGTAACCGATAAAACCTCATTACTATGCGTCCATCAGTCATCATCACCCAGAGAGTCATCAACACGATCAACTCACTTTCAGCATCCGACCGCGATCCCATCACAAGAGCCTTGAGTATGGAGTTTATTCTCGGACAAAATCCGGAGAATATCCTCACACCAATGCAGAATGTGGTCTATGCCATAATTCGTTTTTACGTCAATCAGGACACACAGCGTGCCACCGCTGATTCAATCGACCCACGCAGGTGCGCTCTCGGCTGAATATCCGTCCAACGCACACACTGCATATCTGCTCTTCCCGTCTGAGCTGAGCACGTATTCGGTATCGTATGTGATGCCGAGGAGAAATTCTCCGGCTATTCCGTCGCCATTCTCTTCCATTGCGTCGCGCATATTCACACCACGCGGGATCTCATAAACAGAATATCTCACTATCCTGCGGCCATTGTCTGCGACTACCGGCTGCCAACTCAGTTTACGCCCCTTGCGGATAAGCTTCTCAGGTTTTTCCGGAGCTTCATATCCGTTGGTCAATTGTGGGGAGATCGATGGACTTATAAAAAGCTCTTCTGCAAGCAGTTTCTCGACCCTTGGCAGAAATTTCGCGCTGTAAATCACAAATCCGAGATTTCCGTCTATCGACACCTCACGGTTCTTCTCTATCTGTCGGCCGAGATCCCTGATGTTATCGTCCGTATCGCCCTGATCTATCCTTTCGAGTGTCACGGAAGAATAGAAATGCCTGCCATACAGATTGGCCGAATTGCTCCACCACTCAGCCAACGGGCCAAACGGTGCCGTCGGATGAGTCGTCGACCAGTACAACTGCGGTGAAATGAAATCGACTGTTCCCTGATACATCAGCCCCACGGGATCGGAATATATCTCGTTGAACTGCCAGTCAGCCGCCTTGACCGTACAGTTCTCCGCGCCCCACTTTCCGGCGGAAGTCTCGCTCTTCCCGGCCACACCTGCCGGTGAGATACCGAATCTCACATCAGGTCTCGTATCCTGTATCATGGCATATACATCGGCCACTGTCTTATGCACATTGGCTCTCCTCCAGTCTCCGAAACTCATCCACGGAGCCTCTTCGATATACAGGGCATGATCCGGCGAACTTTTATCCTCTGATATCCGGTTGGGATAGAAATAATCGTCAAACACAAGACCATCTATATCATATCCCTCGACAACCTCTCGACACACATCGACGATGTGTGCCCTCACCTCTTCGATTCCGGGATTGAACACTGTGTACTTACCATATTTAAGCAGCCATCCCTTCTTTTTCCACTCCCTGTCAGCAGGTGTGTCATAATCCGATCCTGACGACCATCTGAACGGATTTATCCACGCATAACACTCCAGGCCACGGCGATGACACTCCTTCACCATGAACTCCAACGGATCCCAACCGGGCGACTGTCCACGTTTCCCGCTCACAAATCCGCTCCAAGGCTCCAATCGCGACTCATACATTACATCCCCCATAGATCTGACCTGAAAATACACCGTGGTGAGATTCATGTTCTTGCAACGGTCAAGTAGTTCCACAAGCTCACGTCTCTGTTGCTCGCCAACACCGACCGTAGTCCCGGCATTGGAAGGCCAGTCAATACCCCAGACGGTTGCTATCCATACACCTCTCAACTCACGCTTAGGTGAGTCACCGCGCATATCCGGAACCGATATCAGCGACATGATTGTAGCAATGTATATATATAATATTCTTCTCATGCTTCATTTCTGTAATACGACATTGCAAAATTAACACATTTTTCAAAATTTACTCATCCATCATACAGTATTTTTCATGAAAAATCACTACTTTTGCAAGTTGAAACGCTTACCCTTTCGGGGGTATCCCATGTTCAATACATCACATCCGCAATTCGAAATGCGCCGACACACACATATATTATACACATTACTCTTGCTTTTGCTGCTGTCATCATGCGGCGAATACCAGCGCGTACTCAAAAGCTCCGATCCCGACTATCATCTCGAATATGCCAAGAGGGCTTTTGAAGAGAAGAAATATACCCAGGCGGCCACAGTCCTCGAACCGGTCATATCCGTATTCAAAGGTACTGAAAAAGCCGAAGATGCACTATACCTCCTCGCTCTTTCCAACTACGAGAATAAAGACTACGAGACATCCGGTACATGGTTCAAGAACTACTACACCCGTTTCCCCAAAGGAAAGTATACCGAACTGGCCCGATATTTCTGCGGCTACGGTTACTACCTTGACTCTCCGGATCCTCAGCTTGACCAGTCCGGCACGCTGAAAGCCATTCAGGAGCTCCAGGCTTTTCTCGACTACTTCCCGAGAAGCGACAAAGTCTCTCTCGCCCAGAACGCTATCTTCGAGCTTCAGGACAAACTGACACTCAAGCAACTTGAAAACGCACAGCTATACTACAATCTCGGGACATATCTCGGCAACAACTACGAAAGCGCGATCATCGTGGCCCGCAATGCCATCAAGGACTATCCTTATTCAAAATACAAGGAAGACCTCGAACTGATCATCCTGAAATCACGCTATCAGGAGGCCCGCGAGAGCGTTGACGAGAGAAAAGCCGACCGTTTCCGCGAGGTTGTCGACGAATACTACTCCTTCGTCAACAACTACCCCGACTCCCCTCACCGCGACGAAGCTGAAAACATCTTCAAGATCGCGAGCAAATACGCACAGGAATAAAGAAACAACTCTGACAATATTAAAATGGACTACAAGAAGACCAACGCACCTCTCAACACCCAGACACGCGACCTCATCTCAATGAGCGAGGACACAGGCAACGTCTATGAGACCGTCTGCATCATCGCAAAACGCTCCAACCAGATTGCGGCCGAGATGAAACACGACCTTGAGAAAAAGCTCCAGGAGTTTGCATCCCTCAACGACAACCTTGAGGAAATTTCCGAAAACCGCGAGCAGATCGAAATCTCCCGCTTCTACGAGCGTCTTCCCAAACCCACACTTATCGCGACTCAGGAGTATCTCGACCACAAACTCCAGTTCCGTAACCCCACAAAGGACAACTTTAATCTCGATTAATCCTTTTCTGCTCGAAAAGTTTGCAAACAACAGGTTTTTTACATACCTTTGCACTCGCTTTCGAGCAAACCAATTTCATTTATCCACTTTTAAACATCTGTATCAATGCACTTGAACTCTGATGAAAAAGTAGAAATCTTTGAGAAATACGGTAAGGGCAAGACTGACACTGGCTCACCTGAAGCACAGATTGCATTATTCTCCATCCGTATTGCTCATTTGACCGAGCACCTTCGGTCAAATCACAAAGATTATACGACCGCACGTGCCCTGAAGGCATTGGTTGGTAAGCGTCGTCGTCTTCTCGACTATCTGATCCGCAAGGACATCAATCGCTACCGTGCCATCATTGCCCAGAAGGAGCTCGGTATCAGAAAGTAAGATTCTCCCCCTTCGGAGATCTCGCTTGAAGATCACACAACATGGAAGGCTGTCCACAGGTTTCGTCCGGACGGCCTTCCTGTCTTTTTTTGCCATACTTGAAGCCCTCACACATTGCAGTTTGAACGATTATTGCTAACTTTGCAGTTGGGATCAATACTCTCACCTCTCCCCTCACTTTCAGGTATCACAGTCAAACAAACGTTTCAATGTCACAGAAACCATCAATCCCCAAAGGGACCCGCGATTTCACACCCGATGAAATGGCGCGGCGCAACTATATATTCGACACCATCAGGGAAGTCTTCCGGCTCTACGGATTCCGTCAGATCGAGACTCCGGCCATGGAGAACCTATCGACTCTCATGGGCAAATACGGTGAAGAAGGTGACAAGCTTCTGTTCAAGATACTCAACTCCGGAGACTTCCTCAAGGGTGTGGATCCGGCTTTGATTGACAGTGGCAACTGCACCCGTCTTGCGGCACAACTGTGCGAAAAAGGTCTGCGGTATGACCTCACGGTTCCCTTCGCCCGCTTCGTTGTCATGCACCGCAATGATCTCCAACTCCCTTTCAAGCGTTTCCAAATCCAACCTGTATGGCGTGCCGACCGTCCGCAGAAGGGCCGTTACCGCGAGTTCTACCAGTGTGATGCCGATGTCGTGGGGTCTGACTCCCTGATTAATGAGATCGAACTTCTGCAGCTCATCGACGAAGTGTTCCATCGTCTTGGTGTCCGGATCGTCATAAAGCTCAATAACCGTAAAATTCTTTCCGGCATAGCTGAACTCGTAGGCGAACCCGACAAAATTGTAGATATAACCGTCGCCATCGACAAGATCGACAAGATCGGACTTGACAACGTTAAGGAAGAACTTATAGGGCGCGGTATCTCCGCCGAAGCAGTGGATCTGATCACTCCAATCATCACTCTTTCTGGAACCAACGCCGAACGGCTGGGTCAGCTTGAAACTCTTCTGGCCTCAAGTGAGACCGGGCTGAAAGGAGTTGAGGAACTGCGCGAGGTGATGGCCGGGACAGATGCTCTCGGACTCAACGCCACTCTTGAGCTTGACGTATCACTTGCCCGCGGGCTCAACTACTATACCGGAACCATCATCGAGGTCAAGGCCCGCGATGTCGAGATCGGCAGTATCACCGGAGGTGGGCGCTACGACAACCTCACCGGTGTGTTCGGCCTTCCCGGTGTCTCAGGCGTTGGGATATCGTTTGGCGCCGACCGTATCTACGACGTGCTGAACACACTCAACCTCTATCCTGCCGACATATCGGAAGCGGTTAAAGTCATGTTCGTCAACTTCGGGGCAGCCGAAGCTTCACGCTCGCTGCAGATAATCCGCAGGCTGAGGGCTGCCGGAATTGCCGCCGAGATCTACCCCGATCAGGCGAAAATGAAGAAACAGATGGGACGGGCCGACGCTCTCGGTATTCCATACGTAGCCATAATCGGCGAGTCAGAGCTTGCCGACGGAACAATCACACTCAAGGAGATGAGTTCCGGACAGCAGTCTCAACTCTCCGTCACCGATCTCATAGAAAAACTCAAATGATTCTCTCTGATTCCCTCGCCACTTTCGGCAAATACTGCGTGTTCATAAGCAGGGTTGTTGGTATTCCGGATCGCTGGAAAGTCTTCTTCCAGCGCACCATCGCCGAGATCACCAAGCTCGGCATCGACTCCATACCCCTCGTCATCGTCATCTCCCTGTTCATTGGAGCCGTATGTACCATCCAGATGCAGCTCAACATCGTGTCCCCGCTCATACCGTCCTACTCTACCGGACTGGCCACCCGCGAGATCATACTCCTGGAATTTTCCAACTCCATTCTCTGCCTTATACTTGCCGGAAAAGTGGGATCCAACATAGCTTCGGAAATCGGCACCATGCGTGTCACGGAGCAGATCGATGCCCTTGACATAATGGGAGTCAATTCAGCCAATTTCCTCGTGTTGCCCAAGCTCGTAGGATTTCTCGTAATCATGCCAGTGCTCGTGATCTTCTGTATATTCACCTCGATCATGGGTGGTGTGCTCATCTCGACTGTCACTGACATAATCCCGCTCAACCGGTTCCTCTACGGCATCCAGACTATGTTCCGCGAATGGTACGTCTGGTATGGACTCATCAAATCCCTGTTCTTCTCATACATCATCACGACAGTGGCCTCATTTTATGGCTACCACGTCAAAGGTGGTGCGCTCGAGGTGGGCAAAGCATCGACCAATGCCGTCGTGGCATCCAGCATCCTGATCCTCCTCCTTGATGTTGTCCTCACAAAACTCCTCCTGCAATGATCGAAGTAAAAAATATCACCAAGTCATTTGACGGAAAGACAATACTCCATGATATATCGGCCACATTCGAGACCGGTAAGACCAATCTTATCATCGGACAGAGTGGATCGGGTAAGACCGTACTGATCAAGTCCATCATCGGTCTGATCCATCCTGAGCAGGGTGAGATCCTGTTCGACGGACGTGATATCATGAAAATGAACGTCAACCAGGTCAAGGAGTTGCGCAAGGAGATAGGTATGCTGTTTCAAGGCTCCGCGCTGTTTGATTCCGAGACCGTGCTCGGCAACGTCATGTTCCCGCTCACCATGTTCACATCCATGTCGCAGGCTGAGATCAGAGACCGCGCACAGTTCTGCATAGAACGTGTCAATCTAAAGGGTGCTGACAACAAATATCCTTCGGAGATCTCCGGCGGTATGCAGAAACGTGTAGCCATAGCGAGAGCCATCGCCCTCAATCCGAAATATCTGTTCTGCGACGAGCCAAATTCCGGTCTTGACCCCAGAACATCTATCGTAATTGACGAACTGCTCTCCGACATCACCCACGAATACAACATCACGACCATCATCAACACCCACGACATGAATTCCGTGCTTGGTATCGGTGAGAACATCGTGTTCATCAACAAAGGTCATCGTGAATGGGTGGGAAACATGAGAGAGATATACCACACGGCCAATGCCGCCCTCAATGAATTCGTCTTCGCCAACGACCTTTTCCAGAAAGTCAGGAAATACGTGATCGAAAACGAGAAACCAATGTGATCCGATGCCGGTCATTGAAATCAAGACTCTCGACCACCCCGGAGTGGACATATTCGCATCACTTACCGAAGCCCAGCTCCGCAATCGTCTCGATCCCGGCAAAGGGATCTTCATCGCCGAAAGCCCAAAAGTGATCAGAGTCGCTTTAGATGCCGGCTACAGCCCGGTAGCACTTCTATGCGAGCGCAGGCATATCGATGGAGATGCCCGTGACATTGTGGAGCGGTGTGGAGATGACGTCCCGGTCTACACCGGATCCCGCGAACTGCTCGCGTCAATCACAGGTTACACCCTTACGCGCGGTGTCCTGTGTGCCATGCGCCGCCCGTTGCCTCCAAAACCGGAAGATATATGTGCAGGAGCGCGACGGATAGTTATCATAGACTCTGTGGTCGATACTACCAACATAGGAGCTATCTTCCGATCGGCAGCAGCTCTCGGTATTGATGCCGTGCTGCTCACCACCACTTCATGCGATCCGCTCAACCGGCGTTCGATACGGGTATCCATGGGCTCGGTTTTCCTTGTCCCCTGGACATGGTTGGAAGGTTCTCCTGATGATATTCGGAAACTTGGATTCAAGACCGTGGCAATGGCTCTGACTGACCGCTCCGTCCCTATCGATGATGCAACCCTATGCTACGAACCGCGTCTGGCTATTATCATGGGAACCGAAGGCGACGGACTGCCGGACGGCACAATATCCGCAGCCGACTATGTTGCCCGCATACCGATGTCACATTGCGTCGACTCGCTCAATGTGGCAGCCGCGGCAGCAGTGGCTTTCTGGCAACTGCGGATAAAATAAAGATCAGAACGGATATCCGATCGCCAGATGGAACGCGAGCGAATTTTTGAACGATGTCATATTATAATATCCTCTCTTGCCTGTTGAATACGGAGCGTGTATGCCGATTCCGAGATCGCCGCGTATCACGAGCATGGATATATTGAACCTGAGTCCGGCTCCGGTGCCGAGCGCGAGATCATTGAGAAATGTCGACCCCTTGAGCTGCCCGCCCGGACGGGACGGCTCGTTTTTAAGTGTCCATACATTACCGGCATCAAGAAATATAGCTCCATGCAGCGGTCCGAGCAACGGAAAACGCAATTCCGTATTTGCAAGGAATATGAATGTTCCAGTCTGATCAAAATAACCGTTGATCCTGTCAGCCGGAGCACGATACGATCCCGGACCTATTGATCTCACCGCAAAGGCCCTCACGGAGTTAGCACCTCCGGCATAAAACTGCTCGCTGTACGGTACTTCCGAGGAATTACCGTATGCGTATGCCGCCCCCGTGGCCACACGGTTCATCAGCCATACATCTCCACCAAGACGGCAACCATACACAACCTGCAGATACCCCTTGATAAACTGAGAGAACGGTGTCCCAAAAAGCTTCTTCTCCTGTTTTTTTCCGCAAGCCTCATAGATAGCCCAGAATATATTGCCGGCCTGAGTGGCCTGAGCCTGTATGTTCAGGGTATTGTTCCTGTCGAGCGCACGGTCGAACGTGAGACTGTAACTCATCTGCGGGATAAACTGATTCTGGAAACTGAGTGCGATAGCCTTGTTGGCCTGCATGATCGAATCAAATTCAGCCGTAGTGTTCTGCAGCTTGGTATATGAGAGCTTGAAAAGAGTGAATGAATTCGATATATACCTCGAAGACTGCCAGTCGTATGATATGCCAGTATTGAACTGCGCCATACGGAAATAATGCGGACGGTTGAGCACATCCACGCCAAGCGACAGTTTCGTCCAGTTAAGTTCCCTGCGGGAGCGTGGGATAAATCTCGGGGCGAGAAGCCGGGGGAATGCAAGAGTCCCGTTGAGTCCCACCTCATACGAATTGAATGCGGATGATCGTCCACGCCCTGTCTGCCACTCGTATGATCCGGTCAGCGACACATTGAGCAGCTCTCCTCCGCCAAACATATTGCGGTTAGACACTCCAAGCGTGATACCCGGGCCGAGATAAGAATTGGACTTCGATGACACATTAGCCTCCACCGATGCCTCAAGCGGCTTATCGTATGTACATTCTATCACCACGTTAAGCAGCCGCTTGTCCATATTGACCGTATCAGGAATCACATTTATATTTATACTGTTGAAAATCCCGAGACGTGACAGACGTGTCTGCGTGACATTCATCTGCCTGACGGAGAACGTCCGTCCCTCCCTGAACACTATGCATGACGGGATCAGTCCGTCACGCAGACGCGACGGCTTATAGCGTATGATTGTCCCCTTGTCTGTCTCCGTGGTGTCAGGTGTTCCGCCACCATTGTTCCTGTACACATAGGTTGTGATCTCACCTGTCTTGAAACGGTCAAGAGCCCAGGGATGAAGATTGTCCGCTATCTCCAATCTCATGGCTATACGATTTTTCGTGATAGTACTGTCCGCAAGATATTGGATAAACTCCGGACGGAAGAAGTAATATCCGTGATTGCGGACCGCATTGGCTATATCGACACGCAGAGCCGACAAGGAATCGGTGGCATATCTCGACCCTTTCTGGAACCACTTGGAGTGAATAGCCACAGAATCGATCAGCCTCAGCAAATGTGTAGTGTCAGGAAGTAGCCTGATGGAATCGATCAGATACGGTTCTCCGGGGTTCACCTTATAGAGAATAGAGGCTTTGCGCTTGTTTCTGCCCTGCACGAGATCATATGAGGAAGAACCCGAGAAATATCCGTTGTTGTCAAGAATATCATCAAGCATATGCACACGCAGATCAGGCCTTACATCGCTTACGAGCACCGGCTGACACACAAGTTTCTCATACAGCCAGTGCTTCAGTCCCTTAGGAGGATTGGACCAGTTGTTATATACCCATAGTCCTACGGGGAAAGGAATCCTTACTGACGACGAACCTAAAAGTGAATTGTTAGGCTTCACTGACACGGCATCGGTGAGCGACGATTTGACATCTCCGGGAAACTTGTCATCCTTTGATGTCTCAACTTTCACACCCTTCAGCCCCGTATACAGGATCTCACCCTCCTCAAGCCGCTTGGTGGTGGAGCACGATGCCCCCACCGCAAGCAACAGGACGGATAATACCGGATATATGATGGATCTTCTCATTGTCAGTCACGTTTTATTCCGAAAAGTTCGCGTAAGGAGTTCAGTTTGCGTTTCAGCACGAAGCCGACACCGGTCTGTGTGATCTCACCTTCGAGGATACTTTCGTAGCCCGTGTGGCGGAAGATACGTATATACATAGAGCCGGACTTGTTGAGCATATATTCAAACGATATGTCGTTGATAAGATTCTGCGAGAAGTTCTCATCGGCATCCGCATCCGTCGAATAATTTCCTCCAACCATGATCTTGAAACGATCGTTAAACAGCGACTTCGACACACGATAGTTGTATGACGTGGTCGTAGAGGTGGAGCCTTCGTATGTACGGTCATACTGATCTATACCGAACGATATGTCCACACCTTTTATGTTGTTTGCCGCCCAGGAATTTAGCTGCGATGTCAGGAACGAGAAGAGAGGATTCCCCCCGATATTGGCCGTAGCCTTTGTGCCGGATCCTGAATATACCTTATACAGGAGCAGATTCATTGCCTGGTTAGCCCTCTGCTCCGGCGACATTGATGAAAGCTCGTTCTGGACAGTTATGTCATCGTTGGTCGACAGGTCAAACGCCACATTCATGTTCTCTAAAGTGTTGGTCACCGAAAGCGATATGTCAAAATTGACTAACCGCGAGTCCTCGCCGCTCTGCGTCACATTAGCCTTGACCTCATCCACGGCATGGATGTTAAGAACCGGATTCGTTATATCGCCGTTGAAAGCCACGTAAGATCCATCCTCGAATTTGAAATTCTTCTCACCGATCAGAGGCACCGAATATCTCGCGAAGCCACCATTGATGTTCAATCTTCCCGTCAGTCTGTTGCCATTCAGCGGAGACATGGAGAAATCAAGATCTCCCGACGGAAGTATCTGCACCTTGTTTGAACCCGACCCGGCCAGATCCACATTAATCGTACACCCGTCAAGCAGATGCAGATCAGCTGTCAACGCCAGCATCATGGCTGTATTCTTGAGCGAATCGGAAGCCTCCACGGCCGCAGTGTCGGCAAACACCACGAAATGCACCATATCGTCAGTGGAGCTTTTGGTGATCGCCGTCTCCGCATCAGTCATGACATACGTCACATTTGTACTCTCAAGTACCGATAGATCCGCATTGACTCGCAAGAAAGACATTGATCCCGCCACCTTAGCGTCGATATCAAGATAAGCCTTGCCGTATACCTCCGCGCCTTTTGATGCCCGGCGGGAATTGACCACTTGTATATTATTCGCCTTCAGGGAAAGGTCGAGAAGTATGTCGGAAATATGACGGGCATCCACATCTCCGTCTATAACGAGAGGATTATCATTGCATCCCTTGACCGCAAAATTATTGAACGTTATGACATTGCTGTCAACGGGGATCTTTTCGCTATCGAACACAAACGAAGTCCCGAGCATATTCACCTTGACAGCCGTCGTGTCGAAATTGATATAACCGTTGAACACCGGATTGGACAGTTCTCCCGTAATCTTCATCTTTCCGTTGAGCAGACCGCTCAGAGTGGCCATATTGTCCGGAATAAACGGATTGACGATATGAAGCGGGAACCGGACCATGTCAAAATCAAGCAGGAATGGAGTGGCGAGAGTAGAATCATTGAGCACTCCACTCGCCGTGATAGTCTTGACCGAATCCACCATAAGGGACACCTCGGCCATAGTCTTGCCGCCGGCCGTATTGGAAACGTTGACATCAAGATCAAAATCGCCCACACGGTCACGTCCGTAATAGAAATCCGCCAGTGAAATCGTCCCGTCACCGGTCATCATAGGCTTCTCGTAGCGGAAAGTCAGATCAGCCGACAGATCGCCCTTGATCGGTGGAGCGAACGGATTGATTGACAGCCAGTCCTGAAGCTTGATCTGAGAGATCTGTACTCTCACATCGTCCTGACCTCCGTCAGCCACAGAGTCGGAATGTTCGGTGAATATCTTCAGGAAACTGTGATCACCTGTTAGATCCAGATCCGCGTCAATATGGTGTGTGGCAAGATCATAACTTATGAAGTTATCCTTGTTTATAGCCCACTGTTTATATGCTATTGTCGGTTTCAGCGGGACGAACCTAACAGTCAGTGTGCTGTCGGCAAGCATCGCATTCAATCCTATGTTAAAGCCCTTCTCTCCCGATATATTTTCCTGCTTGAAGAATATCGACATACGGTTGAACCCGGCAAAACCGTTGGCCGTCACGTGTGCGAAATCATCAAATGTCCCGGGTCTGTTGTTCATCTCGGCTGAATAAACCAAGTAGTCACCATGCTGGATTGCATTGAGCGAAAGTGAGTCTATAGCCGTGCTGCCGGTCTTTATTCCGGTGGCTCTTACATCCATCGTGATGATGGAATCATTGGACATGGAAGCAAACAGATGCTTTATTGTCGTTCCCGATCCTCTGAGTATATCCGATGCGACATTATCCGTACCCATCTCAGCCATCAGTGCAAAAGGTGGCAATGCAGCGCTGAGAGCCTTCACATTCACCCTCATGCTGTCCATCTGCGACTTAATGACATCCATGGCCGGAGTAAGCTTCTCAGCGAAGGCAAACAATGATCCGGGCGACGAGAAATCAAGTCTGAGATCACCATTGACCACCTTTGCTTTCGACAGCGAATCCTCGGAGGTGACAGACAGGATCAAGGAATCGGACGGATTTATGATCATACCGGGCAGATGCCAGTATAGATCACTTACATCAGCGTTTATATCCATTCCCTGCGAAACAACATCGTAGAATCCTGACGACACGAGCTTTAGATGGCCCTCATTGACTGTGTCGGCCATGTTAAGTGTGAGAAGATTGATATCACGGAGATCTCCGTCGATATGATAATTCACCGTATCCCCCGTGATCTCAGCCTCAAAAGCCACGGTCGCATCCGCACCGGGGTTATGACTCACGATTGACCCCGAAGCCTCACCGGCATGAAGAGTAGCATCAAGGGTTATATCACTGTAATTCCTTTTGTTGTACGACAGATGGTCTATGTGCATATCGGCATCTATCGATGTTCTTGCAGCCATCGGATTATATCCGCTTCCTTCGACGGCCAGCCGCCCGGAAATCTCGCCAATGCCAACAGATGCAGGCATGAACAGTCCGGCAGGAAAACGGTCAAGAACTATTTTCGCATCATAATCCTCCGTCCGCGCGGTCCATGAGCCGGAAGCGGCCATACGTCCTCCATGGGTGGTGACAGCAATATCTCCGTCAGCCTGTCCCGGATGGTAGTTGATATCACCTGTAAGCGACAAAGCCGGGAGCGACTTCACGGGCAGGAACGAGAACTGACGATCCGTGACTGAGGCCAGAGATCCATCTATCGTCATGCTGCCTCCGAGCTTATCAGGATTGAATGGATTCTCCACCGCACCCTCGACATTCATTCTCACCACACCCGGCATATCCATTTTCAGGGCATAGATATTCAATTCCGAAGCAGTCCCGTCCACATCAGCCGACAACGACAGAGGCCGCATGGGAGCAAGCATGGCTTTCATGTCCGGAAAGGCGGTTGACACATCTGACGGATCAATCCTTCCCGAAGCCTTGAGCGTAAGAGGGAGGGAAGGATCGTTCATCAGATCACCGACACCCATCGATGCACTGAACCGGAGTACCGACCGGAGGGTCTCTATCGAGAATCCATCGGCTCTCATGGCTTTTTCATCCATCGAGAACACACCGTCAGCGTGAAGCGACAGTCCGCATCTTTCAGTTGCCTGGAGATTCCTCAATGGTACACGTATGGATGTACCCTTGTTATAGAATGAATCCACCTCGATGGCTATATCCGTACACTTTATATACGCCATATCCAACCCGGCAAGCGGCTTCGCGCCGGTTTGGGCATAAAGCGCATCTCTCGCTGTCAGACGGAGAGTATCGGCTGTGATTGTCCACATATCCGATGATGAAGCTGCCGCAACATTGACAGTATCGACATCGGTGATGGAGCCGGACACAGCAGGATACAGATAAGTCGCTGACACACTGTCGATGGAAAGTGACTGGCCGGTTATTCTTCTTGTCCTCATGTCGACGGTGACATTCCGCAGACGTGCGTCATCGATCCGACACCCGAGCGAGTCTATAAGTGGAGTCATTTCCATCGAATAGACGACACGACTCATATTGATCATCCCGGCACGGATAAGCCACGGCACAGATGCGGCGGTATCGACCGGTGCAGATGTTGTGTCCTCACCCATTATCAGACGGACATTCACGCCATCAAAATCTGCATTTGCAAGATTTATCGCATTATTTTTGAGATCAATATCCGCACCATCTATCTCGCCACGCTCTATATGAGCCCTCAGCCACATGATAGAGTCGGAATTTCCCATCTGATAAAACGCGCTGTCAAGTTCGACACGTGTCACATCCACCTTGCCTTTAATCAGAGGCAGCAGTTTCACAGTCACCGCCGCACCTCCGGCTGTCAACATCGTATCGGCATCGGCCTGTATCACCGTCACATCATCCACACGCAATCTCAACGGAAATCCGAGTCGGAAGCGCCCGATCTCCACCTTCATGCCGGTGCTTTCGCTGACCTTCTCTGATGCAATCCTGACAGCAAAATCCTGCACGAACGGGACGTATAGCAATACGGGTATCAGAAGAACCAGTATTATAAGTCCGAGCAGGATCCTGAGAAAATATTTCGCAATCTTTCGCACGAAGGCCATAATGGATGAATTTTTATACCTTAACAACTATTAAATAGTGTCAATGGTTCATTGGCGGAGATAAAAAAACTCTCGCGGCAGCCACACTGATGGAGAGCGGAAGCGGCGAGAGTTATATCGGGAGTCTGCCTTTTGCAGATTCTAAGTCCGGATCAGCAGGACTGGACGAGGGAGATGATCAGTTCCTTTCCGTCCTCGCTGGGAGCGAAAGTCACCTTCCCCTCACGGGCAAGCCATCCAAGAGCTGCAAAAAGCTCCTTGTCGTTTTTCAGCTTGGCGTTCTTCTTGAGCTGCTTTGTGTCAAGTGCCTGCGCTTCGTTGAGAGCTGCCCAAACAGAGCCTGCATTGAGGCCGATAGTGTCTGTGTTCATTTTGTGTAGGATGTTATTTGGTTATACAAAATTTATTTTTGTCACATAATATAGTTTGAACAGCGGCAAATTTAATGAAAATTTGTTAAACACCGTTCATTTTGACAACAAAATTAATCGGCGTTTGGTTCATTTCCCTATAATTTTTCAATAATATATGATGTCAGGGGCATAAGTTGGCCTGAAATCACACCGTCAGCCACCGTGAAGTTCTGATCATACACATTGTCGGTATATTCACCGTCGGGGAGTCCGGTGGGCAGCGATACAGTCTGGGGAGAAGTGGTGATATTGATAATAGCCTCACCCTTGTGGCCTCTCGACACTCCTATCACAGAACCGTCCTCCGATGCAGCGATCATTTCCGGCTGACCGCTCATATCGCGACGGAATTTATTGACCGCAACGACCTCCGGATGACGGAACTCGGCATTGCCACGCGCTCCTACCCGGTTGTTGCCCCAGTAGTTGTCCCTTGAGCTTCCGGCCGGACGGCTGAAGAACAGAGGTGTACCCTGCTGACGTGCAGCCAAGAAGACCCAACCCATTCTGATCTGCTCATCAGTTAGCCCGGCCGACTCATGCTCGTTCGCGTATGTGTCATGCGACTCTACCCATGTCACGAGCTTGTCGCCGGAAGCCGGATGGTGCCATACGAGCAGACTGTCTGCCTGGAAATTCTCATTTTCCAGAACATTACGCAGCGCATGGCCGTAGTTGCTCGCGGTCAGTTTCATATATCCGGCATACTCCTCCTCTTTGACATTCTTGTCCTGAAGCACCTCGCCATAGAAGAACAGACTGTCGTATGGGACGGCGAGTTTTACCCCCTTCACGGCCTCGCGGCCGGTGGCGACATCCCAGAAGTTGTTTCTCTCGGCGAGACTGTCGAGCGGATCGGACGGCAGGCCGATATGTTTGGCCGTATCATAGCGGAATCCTCTCACACCAAGACTCAGCAGATCATTGACATAGTTCATGTAGTACGCCTGGAAATCAGGATTCTCCGTGTTCACGTCAGGCAGGCCACCCATCTTTCCGGTCGTACACTGATAGCGGTCGTTATAGTCGGTGATATCGTTGAATCCGTTGGCATGGAACAGCTTGTCATGACCGCCCACAGCCGCATCAAGATCCGGAAGCACAGCCGTATGATCGACTGCGGTATGGTTGGGGAGAACATCGACGATCACCTTCACATTATATTTCGCGGCACTGTCCATCATGGATTTGAACTGATCGCGGGTGCCAAGCAGATAGTTACCTATCTTCCAGTCGGTTGGCTGATAGTAATAGTACCACTTCCCTTTCACCGAGTCACCCGGCTGTGAGAAGAGCGCCATACCGCCATCCTCGCCAACAAAGCAGGTATTGGCCGGAGAAGTCTGGACGTAGGCATATCCGGCTTCCGCAATTTCCTTCATATTGGCCGCGATCGTGTCAAATGACCATGACCACGCATGAAGTATCACGTCGTCATTCGTGACCTCATCTGCGGCAGATGAATCACTGCCGGGATTGCAGGCCGACAGAGCCATAAGCCCGGCAGCCGCGATGGTTGTAAGTTTCTTCATAATGTAAAAAAAGAGGTGTAAGTATGATTTGTAGAAATTGGAATTCGGTCAGGCGTAGAGCGTGATGGTAATGAGATAGATCAGCGAAGCCGGGATGACGAGAAGCAATGAGTCGATACGGTCGAGTATGCCGCCGTGGCCCGGAAGTAACGAGCCTGAATCCTTCACGCCGAGAGTACGCTTCACAAGCGACTCCACCAGATCACCCCACGTGGCAAACAGGCTCACCACAATACCGAGCCCACACAAGCTGACGATGGAATAACTCTCATACCATGCGCCGAAACAATACTTGAACACGAAAGCCGATCCGACGGCAAACAATACTCCTCCGGCAAATCCCTCCCAGGTTTTCCCCGGGGATATGCGGGGAAACAGTTTGTGCTTACCTATCATAGAGCCCACGAGGTAGGCGCCCGTGTCGCTGAGCCATATCATCACGAACATCGCGAGCAGCAGGGTGGCACCGTCGGCAAGAGTATAATACATCGACATGAGTCCAAGCGGAAGTGCGATATACATCTGACCCATATAAGAGTAGGCAAGATTTGTCAGGGGCGAAGCCTCCTGACTGTAAAGCTGCACCACAAGCCTGACCACAAGATATAGGAGATAGACCGTGAAGAACGTTCCGCCGAGCACCCGGACGGTAAACGGCGACAACAGCCCGATATTGACACACCCTATGCCGATTGTAAGGATAAGGCCGCCGGCTATATCGAGCACAAGCGTCACGATATTCTCTCCTCCGGCTGAGGCATTGCTCAGACCATAAAATTCATTGAGAGCCAGCACTGCAAACAAAGAGAAAAGTGAGATGAACCACCATCCCCCCATGAGGACAGCACCACAGATCAGAGCCACATAGACAGCCCCGGTTATCGTTCGGAGTAGAAGATTCTTCATTGCCACGCGTTTGTTTTCCGCACAAAAATAGCAAAAAAATCTTAACTTAGCTATATATAATCGGAATTTTTAATATCCTCTATGTCGACAAGTCCGGTAGTGATGGCATAGATGGTCAGGCCGGCGGCCGAATGGATCTGCAATTTCGACGCTATATTGCGTCTGTGGGTCATGACCGTATTGACCGACACGTTCATGGCCGATGCTATCTCCTTGTTGGAAAGTCCCTTGACGATACCGAGTATCACCTCCTTCTCCCGAGGGGAGAGAGCGTCAGTCTGTCCGGCCTGATCCGGTTCTTCATCCCTGTTGTGCAGCAAACGGGAGATCTTCTCGACTATCACGTTTTCCGTATCGTACAGATCTATCTTATCCGCCAGACCGTCAGCCAACTCCGGAGGGACAGACGAGGTCATGACAGCCATGACGGGAACTCCGTCGGATTCCACCGAATGTCGCATGGCGGTGCCACAGTCCACACCTTCAGTTATTATAAGATCCGCGCCATCCGGTTCTGACACGATGCTGACACCGGCCATCGAGCCTACCACAGATTGTATCCCCGCCTTGAGAAGCGGAGAATACATCCTTATGGCCACTGTCTTCATCGTATGACTCATCCTTTCCGTCCCTCCTTCTCTCTCAGAAGCGGAACGAGTATATTGTCCTCTATCTGGGCGTGCTTCTGAAGATCCTCTTCACAATTATATATATCGACAAGCGCATCATACATCCTGTATGGCACGGAAGTGGAATAATATCGCAATATGATATTTTTCAACTCGCTAAGTTTCCCCTCCACATCATGATCATGCTGCTTGGCGAAGAGATCCACCTTATATTTCTTGGTATCCTCGCCGCCTATCAGAGCCTTCACATAGGGGAAAAGCATTTTCTCCTCGTAGAGAAAATGTGTCTTCACCTGATCTATATACGCATCGAAATACTTGATGATCACCGGATTGACATCAGCATGGAGAGGATCGAGCGCACCGAGCAGATTGGCCCTGATATGAGGGAATTTGTAGTTCAGGTAATAGTCGTGGGAATTGTGCAGGAACGTGGCGACATCGAGCGGCGAAACCTTTTCACGCCTCACGAGATCAATCTCCCCGGTCATGAGGAAATTGATCACCAGCAGGAACACATCGGTATTGATGCCCGACGACTCACACAGATCGCCTATCGACTTACTGCCGAAACCCAACGGCAGAGAGAATCTGCTCAGGACAGGCAGAATCTCATAATCGGAATTTATGAGATCTACCACACTGTCGGATGCCGTGAAGGGGATGCCGCGTCTCACTTGCCCTCCGGTGAGTCAGTTGCCCCTTCTGCGGGAGTCTCCACTTCCTCTTTCTCCTCAAACTCGGTGATACCGGCCTCGAGAAGAAGATTATACCAAGTGAAAAGCTTCTTTATATCGGTCGTGTACACACGGTCGCCATCAAATTCCGGAAGGATCGTGGCAAAATACTCCCGCACCTTATCATCCTTACCCAGCGCCTTCACATCCACCGGTTTACCATCATTCTTAGCCTTGACAGCCTCAAGCACACCGGCAAGAGGAGTATCGCCCTCGTTGGTATATATAGATACATCGGCCAGAGAGATCACCTTGTCATGGGCGTATGCAGGAGTGCGTTTACCGGTGGAAAGGCTCTCCACGATAAGCATATTCTTACCACGGTTGACAAGACGGTACAGACCGGGACGGCCGGATATCGAAAGTACGTTTTTAAGCATTGTATGTCGTTTTCTGAGATTTGTATTTATTTCTTAATGGGATTTTCAATTGCAAAGTTAGTCAATCTCACCCCACAACCCAAAATATCAAAGTAAAAAATTCGGAAAAAACTGCGGCTTTTACACACAGCCCGTTCGTCCACACACCGGAGGATCTAACCCGCAGCAGCCTCAAGACGCATCTTTTGCGAATGCCGCGATATCGATCTCAGTTCGAAAGCCACCATAGCTGCCGTCACAGACGTAGCCATGACATCCGACAGCGGAAACGACCACCATATACCCATCAGCCCGTATCTCGGAGGCAACACGATGAGCATCGGTATGAGAAACAACACCTGCCGTGAAAGCGACAGGAATATGGATGCACCCGCCTTACCGAGCGACTGGAAAAGCGTGGTCGACACCGTCTGGAAGCCCACCACAGTGAAAGCAAGCATCACATTGCTCAGACAAGTAGAGGAGACCTCGATGAGTCCGGCATCCGTCGTAAACACCCTCGCAATATACTCCGGGAAAAGAAGTCCGACGGCCTGCCCGGCCGTGACTATAAGAGTCGACACCCCCACTGCTATCCAGTATGTTGACCTCAGACGGTGATACAGACCGGCACCATAATTGAAGCCCACGATAGGCTGCATACCCTGGCATATACCGACCACTACCATCGTCATAAGCGAAGTGAACGACACGAATATACCTGCCGCACCGATGGCTATATCCCCGCCATATTCATAAAGCGTCTTGTTGATTATCACATTGATAAAACAGGCGGCCGCATTGACAAGCGACGGAGCCGCACCGATCGACACTATCGAGACCGCAACCCTCCGGCTCAGCCTGTACATCTTCCCCGACCGCTCGAAATGCAACGTGCTGCGGCCATTGAAGAAATGCGACATCACAAAAGCGGCGGATATCGCCATGGAAATATCAGTAGCAATGGCCGCGCCCTTTATCCCCCAGCCGAACACGAAGATAAACAGCGGCGCCAGCGGAACATTGATCCCCGCACCGATAAACATCGTGACCATCGCCTTCACCGGATACCCCGTCACACGCATGAAATTATTGAACGTGAACGCGAAATTCGTCAGAAACATACCCGGAAGAATATATAGCATGAAATCGCGAGCATACGGCAGAGTCACCTCACTTGCCCCGAACGCAAGCAGAATATCATCAATAAACACCGCAAACGCCGTCAGGTAGCAAGTGATGATTATCGCAAGCATCACGAGAGCGTTGCCGAGTACCTTCTTGGCACCCTCCATCTCCCCCGCACCGAGCAGAATCGAGATCCGCGCCGATCCGCCCGCACCGATCAGCACACCGAGCGCCGCCGAAAGATTCATCACCGGAAACGTGATGGCAAGGCCGGCGATAGCCTCCGCCCCCACTCCCTGACCGATAAACACACGGTCAATGATATTGTAAAGAGACATCACGAGCATTCCTACCACCGCAGGCAGGCAGTAGCGCCACAGAAGCCTCGCCGGCGACACCGTGGACAGCTCTCTCAGCTTTTCGTTATCATTACGTTCCATTACGACGCAAAATTACACAAAATAATCCTAACACACTTGATTTTCCCGAACAAACTTCCGCAATCTCCGGCATCATCAATCCCATTATGTGCATAGTGGACAAAAAAAAAAGACTGACACACGAATCATGTATATCAGCCTCTACCTGTCAGCGTCTTTTTATCCTCGAGTTTTTATCTTTCAACCTCATCTCCGATGTCACCTTCGGACGGGATTGCAGAATCGAAATCATCAGCGAGGTCGCGGAAGAAATTATGATTTACCACCTCCGAGATTAGCTGCAGAAGTCCCGTATCAATCGTAGGACGCTCGAATATGTAATACACATTGCGGCGGTCGCAGTGGATTTGCGAGGCAAACCAAGTGATTGTGTATTCCTTCGGCATTGACTCCAACACTTCTTTTATGCGGGCTCCTATATGCATGGTTAGTTTCATGTTGCAAAGGTAGCGCTCCCGCACCGGCTCCGCAGAGTCCATTCAAGTCCTTTTGCCCTTCCTGAGCCAAAAAGGGCGCAAGACTTCCTGCATTTTGCCATCAGAAGGTTCTGGAATAACCTGTTAAAGACAAGAAACAGAATAGTCCACGCCCATATATTTCTTGTCAGTCCATAGTATGCAGACACAAGAATATATGGAGTGCGACTTATTCAACTTCCGCTCTTTAACAATGAATTTTCCAGATTCTCTGATGGGCGTCGTTGAGAAGCTCTCCTTTATGTGATGCGCAGACTTTTTGCCTACGCATTGCAAAATTAAGGATTATTCTCGAATTTTCGCACTATCGCGTGGACTATTTTGCAAAGTTAATGATTAATCTTCGTCCCTGACAGGTATTTTAAGTCCTTTTAAGTCCATTCCTTTGCCATGATATTATTTTTCGTTAACTTTACGATGTGAAACATATTGACGACATAGAATCCGGATATGTTTGTGATTCCGACCTGATCGGCGCCACATCGTCCTCTTTCACCAATATCAGGATCATCCATCGTTCCGCCATGAGCATCACAGCTTCGGCTGAACGGTTCGGCCACAAATGGTTTCTCAAATCCATCCCGCCATCCGGCTCATCCACCATCTCCACTCAACGCCTCATAAAAGAATTTGAAATACTTTCCTCGCTCAATCATCCCGGTATCGTAAAAGCCATCAGTATCGGGAATGTGGAAAATCTCGGACTCTCTATTGTGATGGAATGGATCGAAGGCTACACGCTTGAAGAGATGATCATCGACAGGAAGATACCGATCCGTGTCCGCCAACGGTGGGCCTATGAAATCGTTGAGACCGTGTCTCACATTCACTCATTGGGGATAGCCCACCGCGACCTGAAACTCTCCAATATAATGGTACGGAAAAACGGCTTGACGCCTGTTATCGTGGATTTCGGGCTTGCAGACACTGACACCCACACCACCCTGAAGCAAGCAGCCGGAACAGTGGGCTATATGTCACCGGAGGCCTGTCTGCGCCGGGATACCGATACACGCGACGATGTGTATAGCCTCGGGGTTATATTGCAGAAACTTTCCGTTAGGATGCCGGATGTGGTGAGGAAGTGTCTTGTGCCACAAGAAAAAAGATATGCCAACGCTCATAGCCTCCTCTTGGCTATGAAACGCCGCCATGCAGTGGGCAAGGCGTTGAGATGGATGGCTTTGGCAGTTGTCGTGGCAGCTGTTTTTGGAGTGATGGGCCATGAAATAGCCCTGTTGCAGAGGCAGAGAGGAGCTGACCTCGCCACAGTGGAGCTATTGAGGGATTCAATCTCAGAGATATCGGCCAGAGCCTCCTTGGGTGAGCAGACTATTACCCGTCTCAACGACTCGATTTCTGAAATTCAGAAAAAAGTTTCAGAAGCAGCCTCACAGCAGGAACTCATCAACCGCCACAATGATGAAATTGACAGGGTGGTAAAGAATGGCATGGAGATTGTCGAGGCGATTTTCCGGCAATTCAACGGCGAATCTGTGGCATCGCTACGAAAAGATGGAGCTACTTCCTCAGAAATCAATAATATGCTGATACAGACCATGTCGCACTCCATCAACCGATATCTTGAAGGAGCGAGGAAATCTCTTTCCTCCGACGACTTTTCACAGGTCTACAATTGCATTTGGAACAAGGAGGTGATGCTATACAACGACTGGCAAAGAGAAGTTTTAAATCACGATGGAGACCACAATTAGACTGCGGAAAAGTGTCGAGGATACCTTTGGAGAGGCACTAAAGACACCAAAAGATTTTGAGCGTCTGAGCGAGAGCATATTTCGACGTACAGGCATTTTGATGAGCCCGACCACACTCAAACGCCTGTGGGGATATATCAACGAACCTGTGACTCCGCGACCCTCCACACTCGACACCCTTGCGAGATATGCCGGATGGAACAATTGGGAGGACTTTTGCCATAGGGACATCCGCGATGCCGAGAGTGGTGTTGTTGCCTCTGACAGCATTGACGTGTTGAGGATGTTGAGAAAAGGGGAGAAATTACTGCTCACATGGCTCCCCGACCGCGAGTGCGTGGTCGAACACCGGGGCGATGGCCACTTTGTGGTCTTGAGTTCTCAAGGCTCAAAACTGGCTCCCGGCGACACCTTTGATTGCCATCTGATAGTAGCCGGACAACCGTTATATCTTGACAACCTATGCAAGGAATCGCAGCGCCCGGCCACATACGTCTGCGGCCGCCGGCACGGCATAAATTTCCGTATTCTCTGACACCATTTATGGCCGGGCCATCTGTCCACTACCAAAAATATGCCTTGTGAAGCCTATGGAGCAAATCGGGGGTAAGGTTAAATCCCGACGCGTCGCCTATCACCGCATCTATGCCGCAGTGAGGACATAGCGCGGTGTCACCCTCATCAATCCAATCATCAATCTCATCAGACTTAAATTCATGCATACAATATATGCAAAAGCACCGTGAAGAGTTCAATATCTCGTCGCGGTGGTCTGCAGTATGCTGATGGATATCGCTCAGACCGGATGAAATCATCTGACTGTCATATATAGCATAGATGTAGTCAATCAGATTACTCGAACGATTTTCTTATTAGCGTCATCTCATAAGATTCAGCCGTGCTTGAGTCATTCTGCTCGTTGAAAGCAAGCAGAATTTTTTCCATATGTTTAGCTAACCTTTCCTTATCCTGCTCGTCAGCGATCGATGTCATTGTTGAGTCATTAAGATGACAATAAACAAAATCAATAACATCTTTTATAAGCCTGAAATCGTTTGGATGAATTTCAGTTATGTTAAAACAACACGAATCTTCAATATATTTAATTACCATCTGATTTTATTTAGAGAATAATTTTCTTAGTTCCAACATTTTGTCGCCATAACGCTCTTCCACAAGACGTTTGTTGAGGAATGCGACATCACAGAAATGCTTGTTGACAGTAAGCATTTCTCCATTGTTTTCGTTATAGTTTCTCACAAGACAGCGAGCGCAAAACTGCCTTGCTTCACATTCTAAACACTGCGGGAAAGATGCCTGCGTAATTGTCCGCAATTGCTTTATCTTATCGCTTTGTTCCCAAATATCCTTTAGTGTGCTATGGCAAACATTACCAAGCACGTAATCCTGCCATCCTGCACACGGATACACATCACCGTTTGCTGTCACACAACAATTGTCGTATCCGACGCCACATACAGGCTGTGACTTAAAACGTTCAAGATCAAACGCCATCTCCTCAGTTATAGGCTTTGTCTTTTCAAAACTTCTCAGATAGTCAAAATCATAATCTATGATATCATTAATCACCTGTTCCGTCTCTTCAAGAGAAAGCCTGTTCGATAGATTTGATGTATCAAGATTTGCCTGAGCCATCATTATATAATCGGTTTGCGCTTTTATCTTTAGAGAATGGGCATACTTGAGTACCTCTTTATATCCAGACCTATTTGCTTTCATTAAAGGGCATGAGATCTGGACGGGGACATCAGCATCTACAAGTTTCTCAATCGCTGCTTTTGTGCGTTTGAAAGAGCCCTTTACTGTTGTGATTGAATCATGAATGTCCTCATCCATTGAATAAAGAGATGTTTGCACTAACGAAACATTTGTCTCTTTAAACACTTTAATATCTTCATCTGTGATATTAATGAGATTGGAAAGAACTGAAATTTTTAAATCTTTGCTCCGACAATATTTCAATATTTTCTGAATATCCCTGTGGAGTAATGCCTCGCCTCCTGATAGAATTATATCAATTCCACCCATTTCAGCAAATTCATCAAGGAGCTTCTTAACCAACGGCCACGGCATATCTATACCATTGCCTTTTTTTTCATTAGGTATATAGCAATGGATACATCTCTCATTACATCGACTTGACAACTCAAGTTGCAATGAAGATATCATAGGCTTCCCTTGAACCTTCTCGAGGAAGAAATCCTGAGTGTTTTCACTGACTTTTTGTGCGGTTTGTTGATAGAAATCGTTATCTGACCGAAGTGTTTTAGGATTATCTATGGAATATGTGAAATCAGGATCCTTTAAATCCAGTTGTTCGATGCTTTCATCGATTACAACGAATCCATCATCAGCAAGATCTTTAATGAAGTCCTCAAAATCGCGAGATAATGTTTCACCGTCTACATCCTTGAATACATTCAATAGATCACCAACTGCATCCTCGACATTTTTGGGTATGCGTGAAATCTGATTTAGAAATTCGGCACCTGATTCATCATAAACCCTATCATGACGAGTGAGTTGATTTGTTATATAGCCGTAATGAGGAGTCGTTCGGATATAACTATTTTTGCTTTGACGGACAAACATAAAGATTATATTTCGATAAGAGTTTTCTGAGAGATGCCACAGGATCTTATCACCATAGCATCTCTCTTGTTGAATTTCTATTAACGGTTGGTTTCACATCTGAAACATCCCGTATCATTGCCATTTCCCGCATTCTGAGATGGGCAACCGGCTGCATAAGAACCGGTGGGGAGGTTCTTTGCAAGAATAGTGGGTTTCTTGTACTTCTTCATCGTGATATAAAGAATTGGTTGAGTCTACTTCCTTTCAAGCGGTTCGACAGTCTCTTTTTTTATGTTTACAAAATTAGTTAGATCTTAAAAATATTTCATGATTCGGGTGTGAACAATTTCTTCAATGTTTGTGAAAATATTTTTCACACATCTTTGGCGAATTTTCAGAAAAGCAAGTAAAATGCAGTTGTGTGAAATAATATATCACACATATTGCTTTGATGTAATAAACTTTGTACATACTTTTGTAAAAATTATTTATTAATGCTTAGATAAATCAAGATGAGGCTTGACGAGACAATTGTAGATTTAATGGAAATAAATTCCTATCCGGATTCTAAAACGCCGGAATATCTAAATGCCAGAAAGAAATATGGTTTGTTTCATGCCGAAGAAGCGTTCCCATTGCATAAATCATTTTCGATACTGTCCAGAGATGGCAGGTATGCCATATGTCGCACGGATAAAAAAATAACAACTCCATTTATATATGATGATGTGTTAGCTATGTATTACGAAAATCTTGTGTTGACAGTAATTAGACCGGATGGCAGTATTCGATATGCCATAGCGCCGGCAGGTTATGATGGCATTGTCACAGATGCCGAATTTATTGACGTTGATGCATATGGGTATTCACGCTTATTGGCTACCGATGAAAATGGTATCCAATACATAGTGTTTTACGATGGAGGCATCAAACGTGTGACACCGTTGAGTTCTTTTTAATATTCTAATTAATATAAAATGATAAATTATGAGTAACATGAAATCTAAAGATGGTCTTTTTGGAGAATTGCAAGGTTTGCTTCGCGAAGATTCGAAGTTGAGACGAGAGATAAAGAGCGCAGTAAATGAAGGAACAAACTTAATAGAAAAGACTAAGGAAAAAGTAGTAGCGACTAAGGAAAAAGTAGAAAAGACGAAGGAAAAAGCAGAAAAGACGATGTCCGATATATATTTGGATAAGTTTGGGAAGTTGCGAAGAAAAAAGAACAAAAAAGGGAAAATCAAAATAAAATCGGTTGTATACGGTTATGAATATGAAACGGATTACATATATGATTCGGCTGAGAGGATTGATTATTATTATGAAGCCCTACTTGTTTCTCGAAAAGACAATGAAGGAAATACAAAATATGGCATGATATGTCACTGCCGTATTGTGCCATGTATATTTGATAAAATAGAGATAACCGGCTCGAGTTGGGGCCGAGCAACTAAAGGCCGAAAGAAGTATGAGATTGATTTGCACATGGGTAGCATAACACCAGAAGAATTGTAGCATACGACGACGGTATTAAACTACACATAAATACTATATGATATATGACATTTTTTGAATTTATAAAGTCTATATTTGAAAAAATAAAAAAGACATTTGATGAGAAATATGGCATAGGTATTGATCCTGTAAATAAGCCTTTTGCATTCGAACATGCTAAAGAGGCCTATGGTTTGTACAATATGAAAGTTCGTTCAAAACGCAATAAGTATGCCATATACAACGATAGTTTTAAGAAATGTACGCCGTACATATATGACGATGTGCTTGCCTTGTCACGTAAAAATATCGTGCTTACCACTATTTTGCCTGATGGCAACATTCGTTATGCCATCGCTTCTGCAAATTATGCCGGCATAGCTACGGATGCAGTTTATGTCAATGTGAGTATCCATAAAGGAACTGAATTATTGGCGACTGATGAAAGTGGAAAAAAATTCATCGTGGATGAAAATGGATTGATTTCCAAGTATCTCTAAGTTGCATAATGTATGAATTGATTTAAATAGAAATAGATAATAAAGTATGATTTAATATGGTCGGATGTGAAAATTTATATCTAAAAAGAAACAAAGCCCTTAAACTTGGCATAATTTATTCCGGAGACAGTAGATATGAGACTGACTGTATTTATGACTCAGCTAAGTTGATGGCGGTAAATCGTCTGCGTGTTTCTCGAAAAGATGAAGACGGTAATATGAAGTATGGCTTGATAATAGCGGATGAAGGCGGTTATATCGTGCCAAGCATATTCGATAGAATTGAATATTATGATGGTAAAAATTTCATAGCGAAAATGGACAAAAAGAGATATTTCATTGCCGAAAATGGTGATATCATCCCTTCTTAAATAAGTTGGTTTGCCCTTCGCAGATTGACAATGACAATGACAATGACAATGACAATTAAATCACTATCTTTATCTTATTTCTTCCATTGATAAAAATCAATAATCGAATTGATTATCGATACACATATACATATTGGTCGTTTTTACGATCGGTACTTCTCTCCATCTTATGTTTGCGGTTTGATGGATAAATTATATGTGGATTACTATGCCGTATCATCGACAACTCAATGCGAAGAAGATTATGAAGGTATAGTAAAAGAACTTACAGATTTAATAACCCTGGCAGGAGATAAGGTAATTCCTGTAATGTGGATAACGCCATACGGACTGGAAGGAAGCATACAATGGTATCTTGAATCAGATATTAAATGGAAAATGCTCAAGATTCACCCATTTCTTAATAAGACGGCGTGGAGACCTGACAGCGAACTGCTGAATGAGGTTCTTGATATAGCGAGGGAACTTATGATCCCTTTGCTAATACATACCGGGGAAGAGGATTGCTGCTCTGCTGCATTGTTTGAAGATACAATAAAAAGCAATGATGACATACGCTTTATATTGGCTCACGGTCGTCCGGTTAAAGCTGCTTTAGAAATAGTGAGAGAATATGAAAACGCTTACGTAGACACAGCATTCATGCCAATGGAGCACATACAATTTATTGTTGAGCAAGGTTTGTCGGGAAAATTATTGTGGGGCACGGATTTATGCATACCGAATTATTTCAATCCTATGACAGATTTGGAAAAATATTATATTGACCGGCTTGAAAACTTGAGAAAAATATGTACACAATCACAATTCAACGACATAACATTCTCCAACGCGGTAAAAATCCTTAATCTTTCCGAAAAATCCAAGATCCTATATAATGGCAATCAATGCAAATACAACAAATAAAATTAACACAATTGACCATAAGGCAGTGGAGAGACATCCGAAAACTGACCTTACGCCTTCCCACAGAAAACACAGGCCATATCCTACCCCTTTGAAAAACCAGCCAAGGATCCCCAAAAGCACGAATAAGCATAATGCGCCCAATATAGCAAGTATGACAATCATAATCAGCAATGTCGGGGGTTCAATCAAATAAGATTGGAGTTTGTGTACACTCTTGTATTAGAGGCTTCACAAACTCCAATCTGAACTTTTTGTCAACCGAAAAGCTTGCCGAAAAAGCCTTTCTTGCTTTCCGACTTTTTGCTATCTGACGATGACGATGATGATGCATATTTGCCAAGTTTTTTCCTGCGACAATAATCGTCAGTGTAAGTTTGCTCAGCTATTATGTCACCGTAATCATCGTAACTAATCATTGCGAAGCATTTGCCTCCGGATTGACGTGCGACGTGGCGGTACTTGCCGGAATACTCATCGTCAGAAATTCTTTCCTGTACTGTTTTCATGATTTTATATATTTGTATAGTTAATGTTTTACAGTCGTATCATATTTAGTTGGAGAGAACCCATGCTGTCTATCACTCTTCTTCTTCGGGCTCATAACCCCAGACTACTTCGGAGTCGATTTCTCGGCTATCCTCACACTCAAGCTCATAGCCTTTGCCGTCATACACAAAGGCGCGTATCGCTTTAATCACATAATCTGTGAAAACCCACTCTGTCCCGTATATCAGCACTTTGGTTGGATCGAATTCCTCTTCATTAGGAATCTCGATCTCGAGTTTTCCCGAATTCTCGTATGTAATCATTCGCATATAGTCAGCAGATACTTCCTCCATCCGCTCCTCTATATCAACTTTTTTCGTGTTTTCGATAGAAAACTTGCCCTCGCCGAAAATCCATGGTAAATCACTCTCTTTTGCCTCTTCTTCATTTTCAGGGCAATGCTTGTAGGCAAAGTCGCTTACATCATATTTCTTACCCTCTGTTTCAAAGTGAGTCTCATCAGCATCAAATCCTTCTGCCACCACATCGAGACTCTCATCAATGACGTCGCCATCCTCGTCATAAGCGACATATGGCTGCAACTCGAGATAGTAGCCATAAAATTCAACTGTGATTTTCTTCATTTTCAGCGTTTTCTAATGATTTGTTTAATAGAAGTCACTATATCTTGCAGTACAATGAAATATTTTCGTACAAAACTACTAAATTTCAAAAAATTATCCCTTCCTAATGTGTGAATGATTTATTCACACATTAGGAATAATATTTTCACACATCACCGTCAGATCATATCCCATTCCCTCACCCCCTCTTTTGCCGAGTTAAAAATTAAAAAAATATATACTGAAATAGAAATTTGATTTTATTACATGAGGAAAAAATATTAAATTTGCAGCAACATACTTACCCCGCTTCCCGTAAGAACAGCGCGCTCAGGGTAAGTTTTTATTTTTATGACACTTCCCAAATATAACCGACCGCAGCTTTCTATATCTGAGCAAATACGGCTTCTAAAGTCGGAAGGTCTTGACTTTTCCGATGAGAACAAAGCGCAACATATTCTTGAAAATATAAGTCTTTTCAGATTGAAAAGCTATCTCATGCCGTTCCGTATTCTGGGATCTCGCACGTTCAAGGCAGGCGCAACCTTTGACGATGCGTATTCTATCTATAAATTTGACTCCGAACTCAGAAAGATGATTTGCTCTGAAATGGAGAAGATTGAAATTTCAATCAGGACACAGCTCTCTTTGATTATGGGTGATGAGTACGGAATATATTGGTTTGAAGATTCTTCTAATTTCAGAGATGCCAATCGTCACACCGGACTACTTGCAAGTTTAGAATCTGAATTACGCCGTAGCGATGAAGATACAATAGTTAATTTTCAGCATAAATATTCCAACGCTTTTCCTCCAAGCTGGATGACCTTTGAGATAAGCTCCTTCGGCACATTGTCAATGATGTACAAATGGCTTAATGCAGGTCATGCCCGCAGAAAGGTTGCCCGCTTCTATGGTTTATCCGACACTGTGATGGAATCATGGTTGCACTCTATGGTTTATGTACGTAATATCTGTGCCCATCATAGTAGATTATGGAATCGACAGCTAAGTATCAATGCTCTTGTTCCTCGCCGAACATACTTGCCATTTATAAATATCCCAACAGATACAAAGCGCGTTTACTATATTACATCTATTTTGTTATATTTCCTTCAGGCAGTCAATCCTCAGAACACATTTGCCGCACGTTTCAAGTCTTTGTTGGCAAAATATCCGAATGTCGATGCTTCTGCGATGGGATTTAGTTGTGATTGGAAAAATGAAGCACTTTGGCAATAGATATATCAGCCATAAAGGGCAATCTTATGTCATGTTTATTTTGTATTAAAGTTTATTATGTAATCACCAAATTTTGAGGCAAGAAAATTTTATCACGTTGGTAATTTTTCGTAATTTTGCCGTTGATTTGAGGAGGTGACACCTGTCGCCAATTCATTTCAAGACATAGTGAGAGCGTTTTTGCTTATTCCTACAACTGAAAATCGCCAAATTTAAGGTACAGGATAGGCAGTCAAAGAACGCTCCATGCGTGCGCTATATACCACCCCACCGAGCGCGGGGCTGATTATATATCGGCATGGCGTGGGGTGGACTGTTTATTGTACCAATGGCGTTTGGCGATGCCTCAGTTGTAATAATCAGTGAACATTACCCACGCTTTTCGCATCTTTAACCAATCATTAAAGGCCAACGAGAGGTAACCGAGGCGTTCAATTAAAATTATGGACGGAAATGTCTCGTTAAAAAAAGTTGCATCCATCGTTGGATCAATCGTCTCATTTTTGGCAATCATTTCATTTTATGTACCTTTTGCCACTATGTCAATGGATCTCGGAGATTTGATGACAGGCGGCAAAGAGTACGCAGTGTTTGAAATGTACCAAAATGGGACAGGGAAAGTAATTGCCATATTTGGAACATTCCTTCTTCTGGCAAATTCTATCTTGCAGTTCCTAAAACCAAAGGCTTGGTTGAATCTTCTATCCGCAGCATTTCTATTTATACCTATACTGCTCACAAGCAATGGAGATGTGCAATTTGTCCACAAAGAAATTGGCTGGTGGCTTTGCCTAATTTTCGCATTCTTACTTACTATTGCTTGGGGTATCGGATATGGATATTATGTACGCTCAATGAAAAATGTAGGACGAATGGCTATATGGGGCGGTTCATTGATTATTGTTGCGTTTTTAGCACCATTTGCGTTATCATTTATGGCAGTGCCATCATTGGTGGTCCTGTTGCCTGTCGGACTTTGCCTTCTGCTCACCTCATTGCTTGGTCGGATTTTTTCAAATGCAAGAGTTCCAAATCGACATCAAACCGAAATAGATAATCGGTCAGAAAATGGACAAGTTGTTTATCAACCTGTGTGGAAAAAATACTTATGGACAATCGTATGCGTCTCAGCCTTTATAATGGCTATTGCTGTATTTATGATTTGTTTCAGTGGAGATAATATGAACAGGAAGCAAAAACTTGAAGCAATTGAAAGTCAGATGAAATCCATCGGAGAAGGTGAGGATAAAGACATTGTAGAAAACAATTCGGAAATGACCGTTGAGGAGGCAGAAAGATATGAGGAAGTAGAAGCGGCTGTTGAAGACGATTGGGACGCAACAACTTCAATCGATTGGGAAGGAACAATCAATGGGAAGTGGAAAATTGAAATGACCGTACACCGTCTTGACGGCATGGTATGGGGTAGTTATTGCTATACGAAGAACAAAACAAGTATCTCCCTTGACGGTCAGTGGGACGAGAATGGCCAGTTGACTTTAACCGAGAGTGTTGATGGTAACATCACGGGGCAATTTATTGGTACGTATGGAGAAGATTCTTTTGATGGCATCTGGGTAAGTGCCGACGGCGAGAAAGAATATCCATTTACATTGAAACCGGTTTATAAAGTAGAGCCATGAGAAAACTAATTGCTTCAATTATAATTGCTTTGACTACCATAACGATTAGTGCGCAGTCTTCATTCCCTCCCAAAAGCTATCCGGCCTCAATCAAGGTGATGACTGACGCTGGGGTAGCGCAATATTGGAACGTAAAGAGAATTATGTGTTTAGGGAAATCGGACAGTGGATACAAATTCCGCATCTATGGTCAAGCAGAGGCTACTACCGGGGGTCAGTCGATAGAGATGTTTTACATTCTGCCAGGTGATAAGCTACAATCAGCCGGAACTTACAGATTCCCTGCAATCACCAAAGGTGAGCCATTTCAGTTTGAGGTTACCTCTGCTTATACTGGGTATGCGCCCAAATCGTTTCTTGGCTTCTTGATTATGGATGAAAATCTTAGAGTTAACGAACAGGTGTCACATACTCAAGAAGAAAACATTGCACCCCCTTCTCCCATAGAAATTCCTATAATCGAAGAGGAAGTTGAAGAGGTCAAACCGGCTGTAGATTATAACGCCATTTTTACTGACCCCGAAACGAAACCGGAATTTCCGGGAGGAACTGCTGCAATTTACCGACATATAGCCAAGACGATGCGCTACCCGCTAATTGCTCAAGAAAATGGGAAGCAAGGTAAGGTTACAGTCGGATTCATCATCGAGAAAGATGGCTCCCTCAGTGATGTAAAAGTAACAAAGGGAGTTGACCCTAATCTTGACAAAGAAGCTATTCGCGTAATCAAAACACTCCCGAAATTCACTCCGGGTAAAATCGATGACAAGCCTGTCAGAACATCAATGAGTCTGCCTGTGACATTCAAATTAAACTAACCATTATGAAAAAATATTTTTTGATTTTGACGCTTTTAGCAGTCGTATCCACCATTACTTCTTGTGGAGGCAGGAAGTCAATGAACTCGGACGATACCTCGGCTGAAGCAAATCAAGTTTACTCACCGATTGACCTCTATTTCATGCGCCCCACGGCCATGTCTGTAAAGCCGGGCAATGAGCAAAATCCTATGTCTTACTTGCCCGATTTTATTACATATCCCAACGACTTGGTAAAATTCGGTCTCAAGGGAAATGTAAAGGAGTGCGTCATCGCAGTAAGCACATTCAGTTGGACATATAAATTCAACACATCCGGCAATCTCACAAACTATCAATTCCGAATGGACAGTCAAGGTAGATACGGAGAGGGTGTTCGGTTGGAGTACGACAGCAACAACCAATTGACATTGCTCGGACGTGACTTTCGTGGACAGTCTCCAAACAGCGATACTTATATCTACACCGACGGGCATTTGACAAAACGTCAAAACGGCAGCCGATACAGGGAGTATATTTGGTCGACGGGAAACAACGGCAACACAATTCCTCAGAAGTCGGTGTCCCACGAGTTGAAGCCGTTGCTTGATATGGAATATGCCGAAAATTCTGACGGCATGGTGCTCTTGTCAAAAATGACATACAACAATCCCTATCTCCCGGGAGTATTGACCGCCAAGATGGGTGTGTCAACGTTTGAATACGACAGTAATGGACGAGTTGTAAAAGTAAATACCGCTTATACCGGTTGCTCAAACGCCCAATATCGCGAAATGTGGGGTGAATGCTGCTATTCATACAATGATAGTGGGGATGTCGCAGAGGAGTTTTTTACGCTCTTTGACTCCCAAGACGAAAATAGGCAGCAACTCTATACTGTCACTCAATCATATGCTTATCGATATGATGAACAGGGTAACTGGATATCCGTGACAATGACAAGCAGCGACCCTCAGCCTGGAACGATCCCGACAATGAACCGGAATCTTATCTATTATGCCGAGGAAGAGATGAGTCATGCAGTTAATGCCACCGATGAAGCTATGGATAAAATATTTGTCGGCGAATGGGAATATAGGCAAACCTATCAGCAAGACTTGGATGGCGAAACAGAAATGGTAATAAACGCCGGTAATATTGTCATGAATTTGTATGATAAAATCACATGGGAATGGTCTGAAGAACCTATACTTGGCTATGTATATTCAAGAACGACACCATCTCTTGGCATGGAGCAAGCCGGTACATTCATAATAACAAAGGCAAAAGTGGAAGGAGGCTCAGCTAAAATTATATTAGAGGGTTACTATTCAAAAGATTTGTATTCTGCGTCATTAGATTACGATTCTGAGAGTAAAGCCTTACTGGTCGATAATCTAAAACTTATTCGACAGACTTCCCATGGTCAAGATGAGGCCGGAGACGAGACATTTGACCTGAAACCATTCGAAGGAGTGTATTTCCCTGTTGAATAATCAATAACCCAAAATCTATGGAAACAATTCTTGTAATTCTCGGTGCTATCGTAGCTCTTGCCGTTATAGTAGGGCATATTATCTCTTTAAGATTCTTTTGGGATACATTGGCTCTGCAATCATCTACGGTCTGATATTCGGAGTTATTGGTGCAATTGTAGGTAAATTATTTTCAGTAGATATTATGTGGAACTTTATGCTGTATGGTGCAATTGGCGGTGCAAATTTTTCGTCATAAAACTTGCTTTTTACTGCATTTTTTTATAATTTTGCAGTCGATTTAGCCGCACCGGGTACGTAAAAGTGTGCGCAAATACCTGCACCACCCGACGGAATAACCTGTAACACAATCAAATAACAGATGTACGCTATCGTAGAAATCCAGGGACAGCAGTTCAAGGCAGAGGCCGACAAGTTCCTGTATGTACACTATCTCGGCGATGCTGTCAAAGAAGGAGACAAGGTGGAATTTGACCGCGTCCTCCTCGCTGAAGCCGACAATGCAGTAAAGGTTGGCGCCCCCACTATCGATGGTGCCAAAGTGGTTTGCGAGGTACTTACCCCCCTCGTGAAAGGTGACAAGGTGATCGTTTTCAAGAAGAAACGCCGCAAAGGCTATCGTCGTAAGAACGGACACCGCCAGTACTTCACCAAAGTGTTAATCAAAGAAGTTGTAGCTTAACCCCTAAAATCAGAAAAAGAAATGGCACATAAAAAAGGTGTCGGTAGTTCCAAGAACGGCCGTGAGTCTGAAAGCAAACGACTCGGAGTGAAGATTTTCGGTGGTCAGCACTGCAAGGCAGGCAACATCATCAAGCGTCAGCGTGGCACAGTGCATCATCCCGGCCTCAACGTAGGCATGGGCAAGGATCACACCCTCTTCGCGCTCATCGACGGTGTTGTTGTATTCACCGTTGGCAAGGAAGGACGCAAGTTCATCAACGTCCAGCCGGCCGAGGCATAAAAACCATCCGGCCAAGACAAATTACCGCTTCAAAAATCACAGCGGAGCAGGCAACATTACATTGCCCGCTCCGCTGACTTTTTTCATGACAACCGCTCCTACGCATTGTCGATGATCGAGAACGCATAGTCCCGTCCCGCACGTATTCTCGACGAAAAATGAGCGTCACTGTTGACCGCCAACGGGACACCCGCCCGGACAAGCCGGCGGATAGTGTCAGGCGAAGGGAACACACGCGGCACGTATGACGCAGCCGCCTCCGGCGTAGCCCCCACCGGAGGCATGACCGCCTTGGTGTTGACCTCCACCACAATATCCGACTCCGCAAGAGCATCGACCACATTGTCTATATGCCTCCTGTACCACGGCTCGCTCTCTATACCCCTCGAGAAGGAATCCGCATTGAAGCCTATCTTGTCAAAATGGCCTATCATGTCAAATCCACCGCGCCCTATCATCTCTAAAGTACGCCCGAAGAACGAATCGACCACATACCGTATGTCACCGTCGAAATACCTCTCCATCTTTCCGGCAAACGACGCCGGACTCCCGTCCACATCCACCTCCTCCCCGGTGGTCATCGCCGGGATGAAATGTATCGAGCTCAGTCTGTAGTCCAACGGGATATCGGCAAAAAAGGGATGCGTCGCACCCCATTTGTCACCGAGATAATCTATCTCCATCGAGAAATACAGATCCATCCGCCCCTCATAAAGCTCCTTCAGACGCAGGAACTCAGCCCAGTATGCAGCCACATCCTCCGATGCCATATTACACGTGGACGGGACACAGATGGGCGAATGTGGAGTGAAACCATAATGCTTCATCCCCTGCGCGAACGCCTGCGAGGCCATGACCGACATCGGTTCACGGCCATCGCAGAACTCGGTATGGGAATGAAAATTATAGTCGCGCGTTGTCGCAATTATCTCTTTCAGATCCATTCATCATTCTGTTTAGCCCCTCTTCCTACTTGGTGGAAGCCGGAGGATTGGCTATGTTCTGACGCATATTCGTATCGCTCTCGATGTTCTTCATGCGATAATAGTCCATGATGCCGAGATTGCCCGACTTGAAAGCCTCAGCCATAGCTATCGGGAGCTGAGCCTCAGCCTCGATCACCTTCGCGCGTGCCTCCTGAGCCTTAGCCTTCATCTCCTGCTCAAGAGCGATGGCCATAGCGCGGCGCTCCTCCGCCTTGGCCTGGGCTATATTCTTGTCAGCCTGAGCCTGGTCTATCTGGAGCGATGCACCGATATTCTTGCCTATATCTATGTCAGCGATGTCGATGGAGAGAATCTCGAATGCCGTGCCTGAATCCAGACCCTTGCGGAGCACCACCTTGGATATACTGTCGGGATTCTCAAGCACCTGCTTGTGACTCTCCGACGAACCGATCGACGACACGATGCCCTCGCCTACCCTCGCAAGCACGGTGTCCTCGCCGGCACCGCCCACGAGCTGACGGATATTGGCCCGGACCGTCACCCTCGCAATCGCGATAAGCTGGATACCGTCTTTGGCCACAGCCGTGACAGGCGGAGTCTCGATCACCTTGGGATTCACACTCATCTGCACAGCCTGAAACACATCACGTCCTGCAAGATCGATGGCCGTAGCCATCTTGAAGCCAAGATCTATATTGGCCTTGGAAGCCGACACAAGAGCATGGACAACCTTCTCCACATTGCCACCGGCAAGATAATGCGCCTCAAGATCATCACGGTTGACATCCTTCAGACCCGCCTTATGGGCTTCGATCAAGGCGCGGACTATGATGGATGCCGGAACCTTGCGGATACGCATCAGAAACAACTGCATGAGCGAGATATGCACTCCGCTCACACGCGCCGAGATCCACAGGAAAAACGGCACGTAGTAGAAAAACACGCACAGCACCACTAAGAGCGCCACGCCGAGGAGAACTACGGTAAGTATCATTGTCTAAAAATATGGGGGTTTACATTTCAAGCGTTATCACTTCGTTTGCAAGAGATTGGAGGCCGGCGGATCTCTGCTCAAGCTCCTTCTCGAGCCGGAGTATCTCACCGCCCTGCATCCTGTCACCCTTGGCATATTCATCGCGCATGGTGGCCAGACGCTGCCGCAACGCACTCACCTCCTGCTCTTCCACAATATATTTCTGCATGGCAGTCCGGGCCATCGGGGCATGGAGGTCGCTGATACGGTGGATCACACGTCCGTCGGGCAACTGGAAGTCAAAACCGGCTGTGGAACCCGTGCGCCGGCGTTCTCCGGCTCCGGCCACAGCCTTGCGAATCCGGTCGTAGTCCTTGTCGTTCTGCCACGTATCAGCTATTGAGGACACGCGCGCGTATGATGTGAGCGAGGGGGTATCCACGGGATAATTCTCGCGTATCTCTTTCGGAATGAACATATATATAGTCACCGAATCCTTGATCTGATTCCTGTCGCTGACCCACCATCCCGTTCCGGTCTCCTCGTCTATGGCATAAAGATAGTCATTGTAGGGCGAGTTGTAGGGCATACCTATGTTGGATGGCTGAAGAAAGCGTCCGTCATCACGCCTGGTCATGAATATATCGAGCTGCCCGAGGGATTCATCACCATCCGATGCGAAGTAGAGCGTGACACCATCGTTGAGCAGAAAAGGATAGTCAACCCATGACCCGGCACTGTTGCCGAACACCTCGCCGTAGTCGAAAAGTTTGGACGGCTCATCCCAGGAGCCGTCGGACAGGCGGAACGACTCCACCATGACCGAACTGCCTATGCTGTCCGAACCGACCCAAATCATCTCGTCGCCACGCTCATCGACAAAGGCCGGCTGCATGATATCATCGATGCCGAGCGCATCCATCTCCTTTTTCCCTATGATCTGCTCTATGGTCTCCGTGCCGACAAGAGATCCCGCGCTTCGGGCGAGCTTTATGTAGCTGAAAAATGCGTCGGCAGGGACATTTATACTGTCGATGATCTCGATCTTCTCCACACGGTCAAGCATCGAACGGCCTATGCTGATACGTGATCCGAGATATTCGGTCCAGTCCATAGGCTCTCCCGTGGACGTTCCCGCAAACTTATTGTCGGCTTCCTCCTCCGCTTTAGTGCGTTTTTCGAGATACTTGTCAAGATAGTCCCTGGCAGACTCGAAATCATACAGATAGTAGGCTGCCTCAGCCGCTCCGAGATTTCCGGTATTACCACCTTTCATATAAAAAGGGATGGACTCGCTGTATCGGCCTGCATCCTTGAGAGCGTCACCGGCCGCAAGATTGAGAGCCTGGTTGCGCGGAGCCTTCTTGGCCGCCGCTACCGCCTCGTCGACATTTCCACCGGCATGAACCACACACGGAGACAGAGCAATCAAAGACGCGATTGCGGTGTAGATCAATCTTTTCATAGTCCGGATAGTTGTTTATGCATCGAAGCGGCAGCCCTACGGCCATCACCCATGGCGAGAATGACCGTCGCACCTCCGCGGACTATATCTCCCCCCGCATAGAGATCGCCGAGCGATGACCGCATGGTCTTGTCATCGACAACAATGGTTCCGCGCCGCGAAACCTCAAGATCCTTTATGGCATTGGGGACAAGAGGATTCGGAGAGACACCCACACTTACAATCACAAGATCTACCGGCACCTCCTCTATGGCACCTTCCACCGGAACCGGCGAACGACGGCCTGACTCATCAGGCTCGCCAAGCTCCATGCGCTGCAGCTTCATAGCCCGGACGCGTCCCTTTTCGTCAGCAAGATATTCAACGGGATTATGAAGGGTCATGAATGTGACCCCTTCCTCCTTGGCATGATGGATCTCCTCAACACGTGCAGGCATCTCATCCTCACTGCGGCGGTAGACTATCATGGCCACCTCCGCGCCCTGACGACGGGCTGTGCGCACGGAATCCATGGCTGTATTGCCACCGCCTATGACGGCAACACGATTGCCCTTGAGAACGGGAGTATCCTCACCGGGCTGCCCGGCACCCATGAGATTGATACGGGTAAGGTATTCATTGCTTGACATAACGCCGATATAGTTCTCGCCGGGTATACCCATAAAGCGGGGCAGACCGGCTCCGGACGCAACGAACACCCCTTTGAAACCTTCGGCATGAAGATCATCGTATGACAGAGTCTTACCGATCACACAGTCCTTGACAAATCTGACCCCAAGGCTGCGTAGGCCGTCAATCTCGGCCTCTACCACACTGTTTGGGAGACGGAACTCAGGAATGCCGTATTTCAGCACACCACCGATCTCATGAAGAGCCTCATACACGGTGACATCGTAGCCTTTCTTTATCATATCGCCCGCAAACGAGAGTCCGGCCGGTCCGGAACCGACCACGGCTACCTTTATGCCATTCGGGACAGGCTTAGACACCTCCACGGGATGCGCTTTGGCATCCTCCCGCTGGAAATCAGCGGCGAACCGCTCGAGATAACCTATGGCTACCGGAGTTTTCCTCATCTTATTGTATATGCACTTTGACTCACACTGTTTTTCCTGCGGACAGACACGTCCGCAGACAGCCGGAAGAGCACTCGTGGATTTCAGCACTGCAGCAGCCTCAAGAAACTCACCTCTCTCGATATTCTTGATGAATCCCGGAATATTCACCGCCACCGGGCATCCGTGGATACACTGTGGATCCGGACAATCAAGACAACGATGGGACTCTATCACGGCCTGTTCGGACGAAAGGCCACTGTTGACCTCCTCATTGCACGTCACACGATAATCAGCCGGCAACTGCGGCATCACTACGCGGGGGATTGAGGAACGTTCCTTGGCAGACATAGCCGAGCGCAGGGTCTCGCGCCATACGGCATCGCGGGTATTATCCTGATTCATATCAATTGTAGCTTTTCAGTCTCATCATCATTTCATCAAAGTCGACCTTGTGGGCATCAAACTCGGGGCCGTCGACACAGACGAAGCGTGTACGACCGTCCACCGTCACACGACAGGCACCACACATTCCGGTACCATCGACCATTATCGTATTGAGCGAACACATCGTCGGCACATCATACTTGGCGGTGGTGAGCGAGACAAACTTCATCATCACAGCAGGGCCGATCGTGACCACGAGATCAACCTTCTCGCGGTTGATGACCTCCTCGACTCCGGCTGTTACAAGCCCTTTCTTGCCGAGAGAGCCGTCGTCAGTCATAATGATCACCTCATCGCTCCACCGGGCCACCTCCTCGGCAAGGATAACGAGTCCGGCAGTACGTGCGGCAAGAACCGAGATCACCCGGTTGCCGGCCTGTTTCATGGCCTTTATGATCGGAAGGAGCGGAGCGACACCCACACCACCTCCGCAGCACACCACCGTGCCGACCTTCTCGATATGTGTGGCCTGCCCGAGCGGTCCCACAACGTCGGTCAGGTACTCGCCCGGTTCAAGAGCGCAGATCTTACGGGTGGATACACCCACTTCCTGGACGATGATTGTGATGGTGCCGTGCTCAACATCAGCATCGGCTATAGTCAACGGAATACGTTCGCCACCCTCACCAGTCCGGACAATCACAAAGTGACCGGGACGGCGTGACCTGGCGATCAATGGAGCCTCGACCACGAATTTCACCACGTGTTCAGAGAAATGCTCTTTAGAGATTATCTTGTTCATTTTCAGATGGTATATACCTGTATATATCAATACCGGGATCACACTTCACAAGGGATCTACCGGCTATAAACAGTCCAATATTTCACAAAGGTATAAAAATTTAGCGATTTTTTACTACCTTTGCGTAAAAAAGCAAGAACAAGAGATGTTAATCATAGGAATAGCCGGCGGAACAGGATCCGGCAAAACCACCGTAGTCAACAAGATCATCAACGCTCTCCCTCCCGGAGAGGTGGCCATACTACCGCAGGATTCCTACTACAAGGATTCGAGCCATATCCCCATGGAGGAACGCAGCAAGATCAACTTTGACGAACCGGCCTCGATAGAGTGGACACTGTTAGTGAAACATCTTCAGGAGCTGAAGAGCGGGAAGGCGATCGATATGCCGACATATTCATATCTCACTTGTACACGACAGCCGGAAGTAATACGTGTAGAGCCACGGGAAGTGGTGATCGTGGAAGGTATTCTCGTGCTGACCGACCCATCGCTCCGGAATATGCTCGACGTAAAAGTATTCGTCGACGCGGAAGCTGACGAACGGCTCATACGAGTCATAGCGCGTGACTGTGTGGAGCGCGGGCGCACACCGCAGATGGTGCTTGACAGATATATCGATGTATTGAAACCGATGCACGAGATGTATATTGAGCCATCGAAGAAGACCGCGGATCTCATAGTCCCACAGGGCGGCAACAATGTAGTTGCAATCCAACTGCTGACTGACTATATAGAATCGCGTCTGCGCAAACACTGACAACCAGCCCCATAAAGGAATGGAAGATACGGAGAAAAAAATGGTGTTACGCACCGATAATCTCGTCAAGAAATACGGCAAGCGTACTGTGGCCAACCATGTGTCCATAAATGTGACACAGGGTGAGATCGTTGGTCTTCTCGGACCTAACGGTGCAGGAAAGACCACCACGTTCTACATGACCGTCGGACTCATCACTCCCAATGAAGGGCAGATCTTCTTGGATGACCTGAACATCACCAAATATCCGGTGTATAAACGAGCGAGAAATGGAATCGGCTATCTCGCGCAGGAGGCCAGTGTGTTCCGCAAGCTGTCGGTTGAAGACAACATAAAGGCTGTACTGCAGATGACCGATACATCCGCTGAATACCAGAAGGAGAAGCTCGAGAGTCTCATACAGGAGTTCAGACTCGAAAAGGTGCGCCATAATCTTGGCGACAGACTTTCAGGCGGAGAGAGACGCCGCACAGAGATAGCCCGCTGCTTGGCGATCAATCCAAAGTTCATAATGCTTGACGAGCCTTTCGCAGGAGTCGACCCTATCGCGGTTGAGGATATTCAATCAGTGGTCTACAGTCTGAAAGAAAAGAATATAGGAATCCTGATCACCGACCATAACGCGCAGGAGACCCTACGCATCACGGACCGTGCGTATCTTCTGTTTGAGGGAAAGATATTGTTTCAGGGCACTTCGGAGGAGCTTGCCGAGAATCCTATCGTGCGCGAGAAGTATCTGGGCCGGGACTTTATGTTCTACCGGAAGAAATTTGATCAACAGCCATAGGCTCGCCTACACGGACCAATCCGTCGGCAAGAGACTTCTCCCACAAGGCTTTGATCATCTGCTGCCACTCATACATGGGAATCAAATCATCCTCTTCACCCATGGGGATAGAGTTTTTTTCTTCTTCCTGTTTTTCAAGAGATGCGTCCACCATATTGTGACGGCGTGGCTTTTTCGCTCTTTTAGACTTTCCAAGAGGCGGAAGTCCGGCTTTACGACGACGCGCGTTCTCACGAGCCATAGCCGACCTGCGGGCAGAGCCTGTTATGGACATGGAGGCTTCGGCAAAAATCTCCGGATCACACTCGGGCATGGAATCGGCGGACGGCCGATAGTCAGCGTCGAGAATATGGAGATATACGGCAGTCACGGTGTCGGCAAAGGCATCGCCGGGGATCTCTTTTTCCAATAGATCATCGATCAGATCGGCGAGATGCCGACCGAGAGCCGCACGGCTGATACGGAGGTTTTTGTAGTCTTCTTTAGTCATGATATCTTGCAGTTCTTTTAATTTTTCTGCAAATATAATACATGATTACCCCGCAAAAGGTGCGATAATGTCGCGACGATTGCCATCTATATACAAATTATCAAATATAATATCTATTTTTGCCACAAGATCATCAATTCGGTCGTTTCCCTTGTCAAGCTCATTGATAATCTGACCGACCAAGCGTTCCACCTCCGCACGGACACTATCCTCCGGAGTGACAAACGGGATTTTTTTGATATAATTCGCTGAATTGTTTGCAGAAGGATTAATCGCACATATCAGTTTTGTGCATATAGAGGAATTAAAGAATCCGAGCAAATAGTATAGCAACGATTCATCCTTAGGAAATACCCCGACTATGGATTGATCAAATAAGCGTCCATTGATCAAAGCTCCGGTCAACCTTGACGAACGAATCATAGGAATCCCAATACCATTTCTAAAATAATATGATGAGTTCTGGAATCTACATTTACGACTTTGACGATATTCATTGACAGCCCTTACCGACCAATCCATAAACCACCAGTCAGGCTTTACATATCTTATATTACCACCTTTCAATACAGGGACAAAACATTTATCTGAATCTATACCGTTGACTTTCTCGTAATCTGAAAGAGAGTTTTTGCAAATGGTATCAGCATTTACCATGCTGTATTTTCCGGCATTTTTAATTTCAAGATTCAACGGGTGTAAATAACGCTTGTCATTCCCCGAATAAAAACCGGTGACACAATCAGCTATATCTCCAATTTTCAACAAGCTGTCATCATTGATCAGCTCTATAAGTTTATCCGAGGAATTAAACATAAAAGCAGAACCGACACAATTGTAGACCGCATCCTGAGAAACAACGGAGGTATCTCCCAATTCAGGATATTCCAATTCATCCACTTTTCCCAGACCGGTACGTATAACCATCTTATTCCTAAGATTTCTGGAAATATCCGAACACTTGGTGAGTGTAATTATACAAAGGTTTGCGTATCCAAAATTAATTCCCGGGAAAAAAGAGGATGGGAATAAGACTAATTCCTGTATCGACGTATTGGTAAGAATGAACTTTCTAATACCGATGTGCCTATGTAATGATAGAAAAGTATCCGGGATGATAAAACTTAGTCTTCCGTTTTCGTTGAGAGATTTTATGCACACATATAAGAAAAGCGTATAACTTTCCTTTGTGTATAAATCGGAATAGATCTTGTTAAGTCTATTTTTTTTAACTGTATCATTTCTTGCCCCATACGGAGGATTGCCGATAATCTTATCAAATCGGCAACGGCCTGTGACGACATCCTCATCAAGAAGAGTATCCGTCTGTTTTACAATGATATTATCAGAATTCTTATACTTATCGCGCAGAGTATTGACTGCGGATGGATTCAACTCGTATATCCATATATTTGACAACGGTGATCTTTCAAGTATCTTATCCACAAAAACGCCATCACCACCACAGGGTTCAAATATTGTATCCTGCGGTCTGAAATCCAGCATCCCTGTCATGTAATTCACAATGGGATCAGACTTGGTATAATGGGATTGATACGTAAGTGATTTGTTCATGAAATTACCACTTCAAATAGTCCTGCAATCCGTTTTTCAAAACCGATTCTCGCATCTGCGAATTGAAATCACCCATCCAATCTATATGCTGTTCGATCCACGTCTGAATATCATAGCCGGTAAAATGCCTGATCTGTTCATACGCATGAGAGCCACACGCAATCTCCCATAGTCCGGAATTTCGCACTGTCGTGAGATAATGATTATTTTCTGTCGACCGGACAAAAATAAGACATCTGAAATCTTCCGCATCTATATTTTTATAAATGCTACCAACCAGCAACAATCTGTTTGTATTCCCCTTTTCGTTTGATCCGAATCCACTCTTGAAATCGACAACGTATTTTGTCTTCCCAGAGGAAAAATGCAGGTCACACTCAAGTTGAATCTCACCGGATGTCACAAGACCCCAGACTTTATCATAATACCTTTTCAACTGAGTCTTTTCTTCCGCCTTTATATCCAATCTTTCAATATAACCGGCAATCTCGTCAGTCAAATTTCGCTTAACCTCGTCAAATAATGGAGGAATAAACAGTCGTATGTCCGTCAGCGGGTATGCAAAGCACAATTTGCAGAATGGTTCCCATAATTCACCCACACGACGTGAGAATGACATATAGTCGTACTCCCAGAGGGAATTTCTCGCTTCAAGCATCACCACATCATTGGTATAAGTAATCATCAACACACATTCAAGTAATTCACGGTTTGTCCAACGTTCATTTTTTGCACATCCACATAAAATCGAAAGGATATTTTCCTTACTCTGAATGATCGCTTTATTGATGGCCGCTGCCTTTTTCTTATATTCGGCCGGGCCATATTTAAGAACAAGCTCGCTCTTTATCTCGTTTGCCCGACTTCTAAAATAAGCTAACAGTCCCGCTTTATCATCTTTTAATTGTCTGTTGATATCCATACAATCATTCTATCAATTATTCCGTGCGAATTTAGTGATTTTTTTCGGTTGTATGATATATTACAACAAAAAATATAACAAATTAAGGTTAAAGGCAGGACTAAATAATCAGACAGATCCTTAACAATCAACTATCTATATCGAAGCCGGCGGCGCGAACTGCGGATATGATTGCCTCAGAGGAAAACGGCCCCCGGACGGTGGCTGTACGGGAGGAAAGATTGACTTCAACGTCCTCAACACCATCGACTCCCCTGATAGCGTTGGTGACAGCGGCCTGGCAATGTGCGCATTCCATACCTTTTATTACAAATTTCTGTGTCATTTCAGTGTTTTCCATACGATTATGTCTATGATTACGGAAGAAAGAATATATAAGCAGCAATCCGAGCAGAGCCGAGCATACAGATGGGAAAATACCGTAAGTTGCATGATGACAGCTTTCGACAAGCCCATTCACGACCGGCACCGCAAACCATGCTGACGGCATGAGATAGTCAATGGCAAGGCCAAACGCAATGGCTCCCACAATAATTGCAGCGAGATATATAGCCGCAGCTTTCCGACCCATCTCCCGGGAAATGAGAGTGAACGACGCGAAATTGGCCGCAGGACCCGCCATAAGGAGCACCAAGGCCGTACCGGGCGACAGTCCTTTCATAATAAGGGACAAGGCGATGGGGATGGATCCTGTGGCGCATACGTACATCGGTACTGCCACTATGACCACAGCAATCATTGCCAGAAGCGGGCGGGAGCCAAGGGCGGCAAAAAAATTGTCGGGAACATATATCGTGATCAAAGCAGCGATCACAAGACCGGCCACAAGCCAGGAACCTATACTTGCGACAAGATCGACAAAGCCGTAGCGCAAGGCTGCGATGATGCGGGCGCCGAACGAAGGCTTATCCACGACAGGAGAAACGTCAGCTGCCACCGCACATGAGGAATCAGCTCCTGATTTCTCGCTTTTACCGACAGCCAAGCCGGCAAATAGAGCGGTGGCGAGCGCGGCTACCGGACGGACTATGGCGAATGCGGGGCCGAGCAATGACCATGTGGCCGCTATACTGTCGACACCTGTCTGCGGTGTGGCAACCAGGAACGAGGTCGATGCAGCTCTTGACGCACCCCCTCGGCGAAGCGCTATGGCTGTCGGGAGAACACCGCACGAACACAGCGGAAGAGGAATACCGAACAAGGCAGACTTGGCTACCGAGACAAACCCGGTTCCTGCGAGATGGCGCGACATAAGGGGCTGAGAGACGAAAGCATGGAGAAGTCCGGCTATGAGAAAGCCCAGAAGGATGTAGGGCGACATCTCATTGAGCATATAGAGCAGAGTGTGGATAAGGTGCATAGATAAGAACGTTTGATTTCAGGTGCAAAATTACAACCAGGAAATCAAATCACTGTTACACCATATCCTCAAATATTTGCATCAGACCTCCGAGAGAGGGCGTCGCTCCCCCATCTCCCTGAATTGCGACGGTGTGAGTCCGGTGAGCTGCTTGAACTGACGCGAAAGATGAGCCACAGAGGAAAAGCCGGTCTCATGGGCAATCTCGGAGAATGAAAGCCTGCGATAGCGGATAAGCTCCTTGACACGCTCGATACGCAGATTCATATAGTAGTTCTCTATCGTGCGCCCTTCGATCTCGGTGAAGATACGGCTGATCTGCTGGTATGATAACGGTATACGGTCTGTAAGGGCATCGGAAAGAGAGGGTTTTGCATCGTCATCACTGCGTGAAAGGTCTATGAGCGTATGCTTGACCGTCTCCACGATCTCCGCCTCGCGGGATCTGATGATTCCGAATCCCTCACGTTCCAAAGCTCCTGACAGAGCTGAAATCTCCTGATCAGACAGATCACGAGGGAACACGATCTGTCCGAGCACGGCCTCGGCATCAATGTAACCGAGTCCGTCAAGCACACGCCTGACAGTCTCGACACAATGGCGGCATACCATATTCTTTATGGACAACTTCATATACCCCGGAAGTCATTCTTGTAAGGATTGCTTTCCTTGATGATGCCGTGACGGAAAGCATAGAGCAGCTCGGACAGCTCGTCGATCTGGCTCTGAAGGACACGTCCCATATCGGTGTCGCGGACACATACGCGCTTGGCAGTCTGCTCCACCATCTTAGTGGATCCGACGATGTCGGTACCGTTGGCTATCGCCTCCTCGACGGAGGTGAAGGGTTCGTGCTCGACAAGCTCGAAGTTTGAACTGTGATATATCAGCGTATATCCGGCGATACCGGTAGTTTTATGGTAGGCCTTGGCGAAACCGCCGTCAATAACCATGAGCTTACCTCCGGCCCGCAGCGGACTCTCGCCCTTGCCGGTACGCACGGGGACATGACCATTGATTATGTGGCGCTGGTGTCCCTCGACACCGAACTCATCGAGAATCATGTCTATCACTTCCTCACGGTCACGGAGCTTGTAGTACCATCCTTTCTCCTCCTTGCGTGCCTCGGGATCCCGGACGAAATACCTCTCGAATGTAGTCATCCGATCCTTGTCGAAGAGCGGAGAGTCAGGGCCACACCACATATACCAGTAATAGTCGCGGGCAAGAGTGCGATCGGGTTCGGGAGTGTCGTCATTATAGGCGGAACGAAGCAGCATACCGATCCGCTCCATGAGCAGACGGCCTTTGTAGAACTCATTGCCGACGCGCACCTCCTTGAGAGAGCCATCCTCGTTGAGCGGCATGGACGCATGGAAAAGGAGGTTGGAATTGAACACTCCATACATACACCCATGGGAGAGCAGGAGATCAATGTGGCGGCGCAGGGTGGCACTCGATGTGAACGACCGGTGAAGTTTGTGGAGGAGATGGAGCTCCTCGTGGGTGAGTCGGTAGGGGTCGGAGGGATCGATGGTCGGGAAATGCCTGTCGGTCATCTCATAGACCGTTCCGTCAATATCCACCACACCTTTATCATAGTCAACCTTGTCGAGAAGGCGACGGCCATCCATGTTCCATTCGGGATGTTTGGCGATCATCTGTCCCTCGAGCTTGAACTGAATGACAGCGATAGCCTTGTGCATCTTTGCCATCAGGCGGAGAGTCTTCTCGGAATGGGTGTTGTCCTCTTCGGAGGCGTGGGAGCGGAATTCAGAACATTCGTCGTCGGCATAGGTCTCCATAGCGAACGTGGCCAGCGGAAGAAGATTGATTCCATATCCGTCCTCGAGAGTACCGAGATTGCCGTAGCGCAGGGATACCCTCACCACATTGGCGATGCAACAATCATTGCCGGCAGCCGCGCCCATCCAGAGGATGTCGTGGTTGCCCCACTGGATATCCCACTTGCCATAACGGCTGAGGGTATCCATGATATGATGCGCACCGGGACCACGGTCGAACACATCGCCGAGAATATGGAGCTGGTCAATCGACAGACGCTGTATCACATTGCACATGGCGATTATGAACTTATCTGCCTGTCCGGTGGAGATGATTGTCTCGATGATGCGGTTGAAGTAAGCCTGCTTGTCATAGTCGGAGGGCGATTCATGAAGAAGCTCCTCGATTATGTAGGCAAATTCACCCGGGAGGGTCTTGCGCACTTTAGAGCGTGTGTATTTCGACGTCACGCTCTGCAGAACCTTCACGAGCTGGTGGAGCGTGATATTGAAGAAATCGTCAAGGTTAGGCTCCGTGTCATGGATGGACTGCAATTTCTCTTCCGGATAGTATATAAGCGCACAAAGCTGGCGGATCTGGCTCTCGCGCATTGATGTCCCGAAAAGCTCGGTGACCTTCCTTTTGATGTTTCCCGAGGCATTTTTGAGCAGATGCCGGAAAGCCTCATGCTCGCCATGCAGGTCGGCCACGAAGTGTTCCGTGCCCTTAGGAAGATTAAGAATTGCTTCGAGATTTATGATCTCCGTGCTTGCCGCGCCAATTGTCGGAAAGGTCTGCGCGAGGAGCTCGAGGATGCGTCGGTCGTTCTCCACCCTTGCGAGGGTGAGTCTGTTATCATTCGTTGGCATAATAATTCTCTGATGATATTGGCAGAGGAGATAAGGCAGGTACAAAAGTACAAATATTTTTTCATGCCCCTCCTCTTTATCTCAAATATTTTTCCTAATTTTGTGGCGAAATAAAAAGATAGCTCTTTAAGAATATGGTTAACCGAGTTTTGATCAGAATCAAGGTGGTGCAGATGCTCTATTCCTACTTCTTGTCCTACAAGGAGTTCAAGATTGAGTCGCCTGCCGAAAATCCTTCACGCGACAAAAAATACGGATATGAGCTTTACATGGATCTCCTGCTGCTGATCCTTGAGCTTTCCGGCATCAGGGTCAACGATGGCGACAGCCGTCCATCACCACTCAACGGACTCGCGCTCAACAAGCATATCAACCAGAACCAGCTTGCCCGGTCGCTCAACACACTCGCAGAGCTGCGTGAGATAATCGTGAAGAACCGTGCTGATCTGTCGGACTTCGACCCGGTGATACCGTCGATATATGAAAGCATCCCCACGCTGCCGGCATTCAAGTCTTACTCGCGCATAAAGAAGCCCGAGCTGAAGGATGATGTGGCACTGTGGCTTTCCATCATAGAAAATCTGATCGTCAAGAATCCGACATTCATGGCTGCTGCCAGGAAGAATCCCCGCTTCACTCTGGCCGGATTTACACGTGGAACCCAGGCAATAGAGCGCACACTGAGCGACTATGGCGACAACCGTTCGCTGCTAATCCATGCCCGCAACTCATTGGACTACTCACTCGGCAAAGCCTACGAACTATATCTGAGCCTGCTCACGCTTCCCATCCATATCTGCCGGGCGGAAGATATGCGTCTCGACAACGCCAAGCATAAATTTCTACCCACCGATGCCGATCTGAATCCGGATATGCGATTCGTGGAAAGCAAGTTTGTCAAGGCTCTTCAGGAGAATCCGGGTATGACGGAATTTCTTGAGGAAGGGAAACTCACATGGAGCGCGGACGATGATCTCGTGGTGTCGCTGCTCGGCATGATCACTTCAAGCGAGATATACGAGGAATATATGTCGAAACAGGGCGAGCATTCATTAGCTGAGGATTCCGAGTTCTGGCGTCAGGTATTCAAGAATATCATTTTCCCCTCCGATGCGCTTGCCGAAGCCCTCGAGTCGAAATCTGTGTACTGGAACGATGACCTCCACGTGATGAGTACGTTTGTACTCAAGACCGTGAAGCGGTTTGCCAACAGTCAGGACGACGGTCGCGACGTGCAGATCCTTCCGCAGTACAAGGATGAGGAGGACCGTAATTTCGGGCCGGATCTCTTCCTAAGCGCCGTAAAGCACTACGGAGAGTACAAGGAGCTGATAGACAAGTTTGTCAACAGTACCCGTTGGGATTCGGATCGTCTGGCCTTCATGGATATAGTGATCATGATTGCGGCCGTCACGGAACTTATTGACTATCCGGCCATTCCGATAGCGGTGACACTCAACGAGTATATTGAGATAGCCAACGCATATTCAACGCCTCGGAGCGGAGCGTTTATCAACGGAATACTGTATTCAGTGATAAACTATCTCAAAGAGGAGGGCCGGCTTCTGAAAAACTAAAGAATCATATATCCAAAATTTTAAATACGCACTAAAAATGCTCAACACTATCCTACTTCAGGCACAGGGCGCAGGATGGGCCAATATCATAATGATCGTGGCCCTTATCGCCATCTTCTATCTGTTCATGATCCGTCCGCAGCAGAAAAAGCAGAACGAGATCAAGAAATTCCGCGAAGGACTCAAGACCGGCGATCAGGTAGTCACCGCCGGCGGCATCTACGGAAAGATCCGCTCTATCGACGAGACGACATTCGTAGTCGAGATAGCCAAGGATGTAAAGATTACGATTGACAAGGGATCGGTATATCCGTCTGCCCTGCAGGCCGACAGAGACGCGGCTGCAAAATAATCTGACAATCCGAAATGGGCGACATCTTCCGGCACATCTGGGAACGCATCCGCAATGCAGCCCAATCCAAGCGAGGCAAGGACGTAATGCTCTATCTGCTGTTTGTAGCAGTGGCATTTGTGTTCTGGGTCTTCATGTCCCTTGATACCCAGATGGAACGGGATTTTGATGTCCCCCTGGAATTGCAGGACGTGCCGGACAGTGTCACACTCATTCACCAGATTCCACCGGCAGTCAATGTGAGCGTCAAGGGAAAAGACTCGCAACTGCTCAGGTTTATGTGGGGTAAATCATCACCCATTAAACTGAAATGGGCAGACTACGCTGCGGACAATCATGTCACCATAACTCCCGCCAAATTGATGACCCGCCTGAAGGACTACTTCGGATCCGCGATCCAGGTGATATCCTGCAGGCCGGACTCAGTGAAGGTGGCATACACCACCCAGCCGGGCGTGAAAGTGAAGCTTATGATCCAGGCCGACATTCACCCGCAGCTGCAATATATAATGTCGGGCGCGCCCAAAGCGAATGTGGATTCCGTGACGCTCTACTCCGTCGATGACATACCACACTCACTGAAATTCGTGAACACCGAGCCGATTGTCAAATCCGGACTTAAAGACACAGCCAGGTATGAGGTGAAGATCAAGCCGATAGCCGGGGTAAGGATTGTGCCCGACAAGGTGACTGTCACTATCCCGGTCGAGCCTCTCATCGCGAGGAAACGGATGATCGGTCTCGAGGTGACGAATCTACCTCCCGACAAAAGTCTTGTCACATTCCCGTCAAGGATAGAGATATCATATCTCGTCCCCATGAGCGCATACAATGACGACTATCCGGTCAAGGCATACGTGAATTTCAATGACGTGAATATGCCGGGCAACAAGCTACCGGTCAATCTGTCACTGATCCCCGACATATATCACAATCTGTCGTTCACACCGACAAGTGTGGAGTATATCATAGAGAATGACGACTAAGCTTATAGCCATAACAGGCGGTATCGGCAGCGGCAAGTCGGTGGCGAGCAAGATACTTGCAACAATGGGCTATCCCATCTATGACTGCGACAGCAAGGCGAAGGTGATCATGGATAGGGAACCGGACATACACCGCAGGATTTCGGATGAAATTGATCGCCGATGTATCTCCGGGCGAGGGATAGATCGCCATCTGCTGTCGGAGATAGTCTTTTCTGATCAGGATAAATTGCAGAAGCTCAATGCAATCGTCCATGGTGCGGTCCGTGAGGACATCATGCGATGGAGTGAGGAACAGAAATCGGACATTGCTTTCGTGGAGACCGCTATACTCTATGAAAGCGGGCTTGACGCCATGGTGGCTGAAGTTTGGGAGATTTTCGCTCCGGAGGAGATAAGGATCAACAGGGTCATAGCCAGATCAGGACTATCAGTCGAAGAGGTGAAGGCAAGGATAAACGCACAACGCTCCACGGAAGTCCTGTCGCCCCACCCCATCATAAGGAAACTGTGCAATGACGGAGCCGAACCTCTGCTTCCTCAGATAGAAAGAGCAATGGAGACCGTTTAAACAATTCCCGCGGGACACATACACATCAGACACATTAAAATTGGCGTTGACATTTTGTCAATGTCAATTTTTTGGGCTATGTTTGCGGTGCGTAAAATTTTCACATCTCATGAGACTATATCATATACTTTTATCCGTAGCGGTATGCTGCGCCGGTGGATCAGTGGCAGCCGAGAACTTTACAGTAACGACACCGCAGGGGCGCAAAGTCACGGTCACACCTCTGACCGACAATATAATCCGCGTCAGCAACCTTGCTCCGGGCGAGGTCATGACGGAATCACCCCTCTCTGACTTAAAAGACAGCAATCCGGCCTGCAAGACCATTAAAAACGGCGATATAACCAATATCATCACATCCTCCGGTGTGACAGTCAGGATTGACTCACGAACCGGAGGTGTTGACATCAACGGAGGGCAAAACCGTGCCATAAGCGACAACGGAGTCAGGACTTCGGAAGACGGGAAGCAAACCATCCGGATATCCACCATGGGTAGCGGCTCGTTCTATGGAGCAGGGGAAAGAGGATACAATTTCAACCTCGCAGGCGACACTCTCGTGATGTACAACAGACAGAACTACGGATATAGCGCAGATGATCCGAGAATAAAACAGATGAATATCACGATGCCTCTATTCCTGTCATCCAACGGTTATGCCGTAGTGTTTGACGATCATGCCGCATCCGAATTGATCATGACCAACCCGATTGTATATACCACCGAATCGGCTCTACCAATCTCCTATTATTTCATAAATTCAGCCGGATCGCTTGCCGATCTGACAAAGGAACTGACACTTCTGACCGGCCGCCAGGATCTGCCACCGCTATGGTCGCTCGGATATATCACATCCAAATATGGCTACCGCACGCAGGCAGAGACCGAAGGAGTCATCGACACACTCAAACGGTCCGGCTATCCGGTGGACGGAATCGTGCTGGATCTGTACTGGTATGGCAAGGAGCAGGACATGGGTCGTCTCGAATGGGATCCGGCGCAGTGGCCTGACCACAGAAAGATGCTTTCCGACCTTACCGCCAAGGGGGTTAACACTGTGATAATCTCACAGCCCTACGTGCTCAGGAACGGAAAGGGAGCATCAAATTATGATGAACTATCATCCAAGGGTCTATTGCTCAAGGACACTCTCGGCAATACCCAGGAGGTGACAATCTGGGTCGGTGAGGGAGGTATGTTTGATGTTTCGAACCCTGCTACAAGAGCCTGGCTGCGCGAGCGATACAGACAGCTGACACTCGAAGGTGTCGGGGGCTGGTGGGGAGATCTCGGAGAGCCGGAAGTACATCCCGAAAGCGGTCTCCACGCCAATGGTCAGCGCACACGCGAATACCATAATCAATATGGCAACGACTGGAGTTCCATCATATCAGACCTGTATGAATCGGATTTCCCCGACCGGCGTCTGATGACGATGATGCGCGGAGGCACAACCGGTCTGCAACGCTACAATGTGTTCCCATGGTCGACGGATGTGTCGAGATCGTGGGGAGGACTGCAGCCACAAGTAACTATAATGCTCAACTCCGGGCTATCAGGCTTGGGATACATGAGTCATGATGTGGGCGGGTTTGCCATTGACGAGTCCGCGCCATACGATCCGGATCTTTATGTGAGGTGGCTACAGCTCGGCACATTCTCCCCTATACTCCGCACTCACGCGCAGCAGACAGCCGAACCATATAAATATCCGGAATACAAGGATATAATCCTACCCCTCATAAAGGAACGCTACCGTTGGTTACCCTATAATTACACGTTGGCATACGAGAACGCTTCGCAAGGCCTACCGCTCGTGCGTCCTCTGAACTTCTATTCTCAGGCAGAGACTCCGCTCGACAATATAACCGACGAATATCTATGGGGACGGGATGTGCTCGTGGCTCCGGTGATGACACAGGGTGCTACCCAACGGGAGATCATCTTCCCGGAGGGTCTATGGGTGGACTACAACGATCCGACAAGGTTCTACCACGGTGGCGATACTATCACATATCCGGCACCCCTTGAGACTCTCCCGATGTTTGTCCGCGCCGGCTCATTCATACCCTTTGCCGAATATGATATGGAAAACACCGGCGACTATCGCACCGACAGATACACCATCAACTATTATCCCTATCTCGGCTCATCCGAGACCATCATATATGAAGACGATCTGAAATCCCCGAAATCAATTGACAACGGTACCTATGCAATCGTGACTATCAAGGGAGAGGCCACAATGGAGGGTCTCGCGATCACCATGACCTCGGAGGGAACATATCCCGGCATCAGGACTGAGAAAGATCTGAAATTAATTGTCCATCTCGTAGATGGAAAACCATCGGATATCACCGTGGACGGCAGGAAAACCAATAAATGGAAATATGATCCATCAAAATCCACTCTGACTCTTCCGCTAAAATGGAATACCGCCGATAAATTAACCATAAGTATCCGGTAACTTCCATTTCATAACTTCTATTTCTGTTGTGCCGAATTGGTGATACAATAGTCATTTATCGGAGTTTGCATGGTGTCTCCTTTGAGAAATCACTCCGTTAAAACATTTTAAGGGTCAGGGATGTTTAAAAAGTGGTCAACACTATTTTCAATAATTTCTGATTCTGAAAAAATATGGAAGATACGACAGGCAACAAGAAAAAAGATCCGAATCCCAATGTCACTGACAAATCGAAATTTCTGTTAGGCAACGGTTGCATACTGCTCGCTGCCATTTTCTGGGGTCTAAATGTCTCCGTCACCAAAGCTCTGATTCCTGACTGGATGACGGCCAACGGTATAGCGGTGGTCAGAATGATAGGCGGATGCATACTGTTCTGGATCGTATCGCTTTTTGTCAAGACCGAGAAAATAGCGCGGCATGACTGGGTGAAGATCATAGTGGGAGGACTTATCGGTCTTTTCGGATTCATCACCCTTTTCGTCACCTCACTCCGATATGGGAACCCGATCGACATATCAATCATCATGACGATTCCGCCAGTATTCGTCATACTGATCGGAGTCATTTTCCAACATCAGAGACCTTCGCTGATCGAATATATAGGGGTAGTTGTCTCCTTTGTAGGCGCGGCCATCGTGATACTCGACAACAACGGCGGCAAATCCGGATCTGACAACCTGACAGGTGACATACTTGCCATACTGTCAACCTTGTGCTACGCACTGTATCTCGTCATTCTCGAAAAACCGAGCAAGACCTACAAGCCGCTGAGTCTGCTGCGATGGGTGTTTCTCTTCGCCGCCATCCCGGCACTGTTTCTCGTGCCCGGTATGCAGAAAATGCCGATACTTCACACTGTCGAAGCTATCCCTTGGGTGGAGATCGGTTTCATATTGCTCTGTCCGACATTCATTGCATATTTCCTCGTCCAGCCGGCCATCAAGAGCATAGGATCGGAGCTTGTGTCGCTGTATCAATACCTTATTCCGGTATTTGCCACGATCTCAGCCGTGATCATGGGCATAGACCATCTGAAATGGATGCAGGTTGTGGCTATGGCAGTGATCATAGCCGGTATGGTACTGACAAATTTAGGGAAAAAACGCCGGACAAAGGGCTGATCCACACATCGGTCATCGGATCAGCAGATCTCTCAACGCCGTAAGGAACCCTATCGCGCCCATCACCACGATAACAGCCGCCAGGACACGATTGACAAGCCACAGGGAACGCAGGTTGAAATGGCCGCGGACCTTATTGACAAACCATGTCACCCCGAACCACCACACTATGGCTCCGAGGAATATCGACATATATCCGGCCACATAGTGATATGACGCAAATTCAGGCGCGAGGAAGCTGAAACGCGCAAAAAGACCTATGATCAGGAAAAGGATGAGAGGATTGGAGAATGTGAACAAAAATCCTGTGACGAAATCACGCCAGTAGCTCATAGGCTGCGACGCTGTCCGGTTGATGGCACGCGACGGATTGGATCCGAACAGATATCCCGCATAGACCAGGAGCACCACCGATCCGAACAACTGGAGAAGACTCTGGTTGGTCTCGATGAAATCCGTGACAAACGACAAGCCAAGCCCGGCAAGAAGACAATATGTCAGATCGCTCAGACCGGCACCTACACCTGTGAAAAAAGCCGGCCAACGGCCGCGGCTCAGCGTCCGCTGGATACACAACATACCGATCGGCCCCATCGGAGCCGACACAAGGATACCTATAAGTATCCCCCTGAACATTATGACCGGTAGATGTATCACAGGCCACAAAATTACAAAATATTTTTCAGAGGGGGCAAAACTTTTCAGTACTTTCAGACTTATTATAGATATATGGGAAACGTTTCAGCTACCGGACTATGAGCAAGCCTTTCACCTTCGACCGTATGTGTCGGATACTTATCTCCCTTGTGGTCATCGCGGGATTTGTCTATCTCGTGACCGTGCTCCGCAACGTGCTGCTACCGTTCTGTCTCGCCTGCCTGATAGCCTATATACTCCAGCCCATCGTGGAGTTCTGCATGGACAAACTCCGGATTCGATGGCGCATAGTGGCGATCTTCCTGACCCTTGGCGTAGTCGGGGGTGTGATCGTCGGTCTCGCTTATCTATTCATCCCGTCCATCGTAAGCGAGACAAACGAAATGCTCAGACTTTTGAAAAAATATTCCGATTCGGGCGCGATCCCGCCGCTCCTGCCTCAGGAGATAATTGATACTGTCACCCATTATTTCAATGCTGAGAATTTAGACAAACTCCTTGAAGGCGGGAAGCTTGAATCACTGCTCAACAAGGGGGCGAATCTGGTCTCCACATCCGTTGAATATCTGCTCCATGCTCTCGAATGGCTCCTGACATTCATCTATGTAATCTTCATACTTCTTGACTACAAGCGCCTGATGAAAGGATTCCAGATGCTCGTCCCCAAGAAATACAGACCAATAGCCGCCAAGGTATCCGATGACATAAAGAACTCCATGAACCGATATTTCCGGAGTCAGGCTCTGCTTGCTCTGTGTGCCGCTGTGTTCTACTGCATCGGATTCTCCATAGTGGGTATTCCACTGGCCATAGTGCTCGGTATACTCGTGGGAGTACTTTATATGATACCCTATTTCCAGTATGTCACCATAATCCCGGTAGCGTTCGTATGTTTCATCAGCTCGCTTGCCGGCCCGGATGGATTCTGGATGATTTTCGGGAAATGCCTGCTTGTCTATGCCGTGAGCCAGTGTATATGCGACTACATCCTCACACCCAAGATCATGGGAAAGGCCATGGGTCTGAACCCGGCTATCATACTGCTCTCGCTGTCGGTGTGGGGGACGCTGCTTGGTCTGATCGGGATGATAATAGCATTGCCCCTCACAACCCTGATACTTGCCTACTATGAGGAATACGTGGTAGGGGAAGATAATACAGGAAAAGGACTAAGGATTTGATATTTCACGGAGAAATTCATACCTTTGTAAGTCATGAATTTCCAACTGTCATCCCAATATAAACCCACAGGCGACCAGCCTCAGGCCATCGAGCAACTGGTCAGCGGCATCAATGCCGGAGAGAAAGCCCAGACACTTCTCGGCGTGACGGGGTCGGGAAAGACCTTCACCATGGCCAACGTCATAGCACAGACAGGCAAGCCCACGCTCATACTGAGCCACAACAAGACGCTCGCCGCACAGCTCTACGGTGAGTTCAAAAGCTTCTTTCCCAACAATTCCGTGCAGTATTTCGTGTCATACTACGACTATTACCAACCGGAAGCGTATATCCCGAGCGTGGACAAATATATCGAGAAGGATCTGATGATCAACGAGGAGATCGACAAGCTGCGGCTATCGACAGTGTCGGCTCTCCTGTCCGGACGCAAAGATGTGGTGGTAGTCTCATCGGTGTCATGTCTCTACGGTATGGGCAATCCCGAGGATTTCGACTCGGGAGTGGTTCAGATCAAGACCGGACAGAAAATCACGCGCAATAAATTCCTGCGATCACTCGTCAATGCCCTCTACTCTCGCAACGAGATGGAACTCGGCCGCGGCACATTCCGCGTCAAGGGTGATACCGTAGACATCCGGCTCGCCTACGAGGAGATAATCGTGAGGGTGACATTCTGGGGCGATGAGATTGAATCAATAAAGACACTTCATCCCGACGACAACACCTCCTTGGGTAGCCATGACGTGTTTCAGATCTTTCCGGCCAATCTCTTTGTCACATCGCCTGAGAGGATGGGGACAGCCATCGGACAGATTGAATTGGATCTCGGCGAGCAGTACAACCGCTTCTTCGCGGAGGGTAAAGAGCTTGAAGCCAAGCGGCTGCTTGAACGTGTGACCTACGACGTGGAGATGCTCCGCGAGGTGGGGCATTGCTCCGGCATCGAGAACTACTCACGGTATTTCGACGGAAGACAGCCGGGGATGCGCCCGTTCTGCCTGCTCGACTATTTCCCGAAAGACTTCCTCACCATAATCGATGAAAGCCATGTGACGCTCCCTCAATGCAGAGCTATGTATGGCGGCGACCTGTCGCGCAAGCTGAACCTCGTGGAATACGGATTCCGTCTGCCTGCCGCGCTTGACAACAGGCCGCTCAAATTCGAGGAATTCGAGCGTCTCACCCCTCAGGTGCTCTACGTGAGCGCGACCCCTGCCGACTATGAGCTTGAGAGATGCGAGGGAGTCGTGGTGGAACAGATCATCCGCCCTACGGGACTTCTCGATCCGCAGATATTCGTAAGGCCATCCCTCAACCAGATAGACGATCTGCTTGAGGAGATCAACCGCCGCATCGAGGCGGACGAAAGAGTGCTCGTCACCACACTCACCAAGCGCATGGCCGAGGAGCTTAATGACTACCTGCTGAAACTCCGCATAAAGACAGCATATATCCACAGCGATGTCGACACCTTGGACCGCATCAAAATCCTCGACGGTCTGCGCGCAGGAGAGTTTGACGTACTGGTGGGTGTCAATCTTCTTCGAGAGGGTCTTGACCTGCCGGAAGTCTCGCTCGTTGCCATACTCGATGCCGACAAGGAAGGTTTCCTGCGCAATCACCGGTCGCTCACACAGACAGTGGGACGCGCCGCACGAAATCTCAACGGCACGGTGATAATGTATGCCGACAAGATCACAGACTCCATGCAGCGGACCATAGACGAGACCGCGCGACGCCGCACTCTCCAACTTGCCTACAATGAAGAACACGGTATCACTCCGCAAGCCATCGTCAAAGCCCGCAACGTGATCATAGGACTTGAAGAGGAGGATGCGGATACATCAATCAAGACTTCCGGACACCGCTCCTCCTCACCCAAGCAGAAACTTCCGAAGAAGCCGGCTCCGGTCGTGCCATACGCGGAGGAGTATTCAACAAGGGTGGATCTCGCCGCCGACCCGGTCATCCCCTATATGTCGGCGGAAGCATTGCAGAAACTCATCACCAAACGGCGTGAGGAGATGGTGGATGCCGCCAAGAAAATGGAATTCATCGAGGCCGCACGGCTCCGCGATGAGATTCTCTCCATGGAGGAACGACTCGCCAAACTTGTCAGGGACGAATGATGGACAGACGGACAGAAGCATACCTGCCGACCAGTGTCAAGGAGATGAAAGCACTCGGATGGGATCACGTGGATGTGGTTCTGTTCTCCGGAGATGCTTATGTGGATCACCCGTCGTTTGGAGCGGCGGTGATCGGCCGCACACTCCAGGCTGCCGGCTATAATGTGGCCATAGTCCCTCAGCCAAACTGGCAGGATGACCTGCGCGATTTCCGCAAATTTGGTGCCCCAAGGCTATTCTTCGGTGTCTCGGCCGGAGCCATGGACTCAATGGTGAACCATTACACCGCTGCCCGCCGCCGGAGAAGCGACGACGCATATACTCCCGGAGGGCGCCACGGAGCACGTCCGGATTATCCCACCATAATATACTCAAAGATCCTTCGGGATCTGTTTCCTGACACTCCCATCGTGGCCGGTGGTATCGAGGCATCCATGCGCCGCCTGTCACACTACGACTACTGGGAAGACCGTCTGAGGCCATCGATCCTTCTTGACTGCTCGGCCGACATAATATCCTACGGAATGGGTGAGAAAACCATAACGGAGATAGCCAATCGGATCGCATCGGGAGAAACGATCGAAGATCTGCACGACATGAAACAAATCGTTGTGCGCGAGGAGGCGTGTCCGATCATCGCCCCCGATGGTAAGATTCATGATGGAGAGACAGACATCATACTCCATTCCTTCGACAAATGTCTCCGCGATAAAAAAGCCCAGGCCGAGAACTTCCGCCACATCGAACAGCAGAGCAACTCCATGTACGGCAAGACCCTCTGGCAGCGGCACGGCAAGATATGGATAAAGGTCAACCCCATGCTTCCACCGATGACAACGGGAGAGATCGATGCATCATTCGATCTTCCGTACACACGTATGCCCCACCCCCGCTACAAAGACAAGCGCATACCGGCCTACGAAATGATACGTCATTCGGTCAACATCCACCGGGGTTGTTTCGGAGGATGCTCATTCTGCACGATCTCAGCCCATCAGGGCAAATTCATAGCCTCGCGGAGCAAGGAGTCAGTGATCCGCGAAATCAGACAGGTGACAAAGATGCCTGATTTCAAGGGCTACATAAGCGATGTAGGCGGTCCAAGCGCAAATATGTACCGTATGGGAGGCAAAAACAAGGATATTTGCAAGAAATGCCTCAAACCATCATGCCTGCATCCGTCCGTATGTCCCAACCTCAACACAGACCATCGTCCGCTGCTCGAACTTTATCATGAGGTAGACAGGGTTGAGGGCGTGAAGAAATCCTTTATCGGCAGCGGCGTCAGGTATGATCTGTCCATGCACCGAACAGGCAATCCCGACATCGACAAAGCCAACCGCCGGTACAATGAGGAACTGATCACATCCCATGTGTCCGGTCGTCTGAAAGTAGCACCGGAACACACATCGGATGCAGTGCTCGCCATAATGCGCAAGCCATCGTTCATGCTCTACCACGAATTTTCAAAATTCTTTGACCAGGTCAATACGCGCCACGGGCTAAAGCAGCAGCTTATCCCCTACTTCATATCCTCCCATCCGGGATGTCGGGAGATGGACATGGCTGAACTCGCAGCCGAGACAAAAGCCCTCAACCTACACCTCGAGCAGGTTCAGGACTTCACTCCCACTCCCATGACACTTTCCACCGAGATATACTACACGGGTTATCATCCCTACACTCTTGAAAAAGTCTTCACAGCCACCACCCCGGAAGCCAAACAGGGGCAGAGAAAATACTTTTTCTGGTACGACAGGGCATACCGTCCCGACATCACCCGATCTTTGATGAAAATGCACCGTCAGGACCTCATCAACAGACTCTTCGGCCGACCCGGATACAAATAACGCCAACTAAATTCACTATTTTTAGGTATTTTAAATATCGTCATAAAAAGCGAAATTTGCACTCTGAAAAAATACCACCTGAAAAATGAGATTGTCGGAACTACCCACAGGCAGTGTGGGCACAATCATAAAAATACTCGGTCACGGAGCCTTCCGCAAGCGCATGATCGAGATGGGATTCGTGAAAGGCCGTGATATAAAAGTGCTTATGGCCGCACCCCTGCTTGATCCGGTCAAATATGAGATCATGGGCTACGAAGTCTCGCTGCGCAGAGCCGAGGCCGAGCTTGTGGAAGTGGAGCCGTCAGGAGATACACGGATTCCGGTCACAGGTCACACCAATATAGCCAACGACTCCGTATCAATCACCAAGCTGCCGCGGGAAGACCGACGCAAGGTGATCAATGTGGCTCTCATCGGCAATCCCAACTGCGGAAAGACATCGCTTTTCAACATCGCTTCCGGTGCCCGCGAGCACGTGGGCAACTATGGAGGTGTCACGGTTGATGCGAAGAAAGGGAAATTCCACTATGCCGGCTACCTGTTCAATATCGTAGACCTGCCGGGCACGTATTCCCTCGCCTCCTATTCACCGGAAGAGCTTTACGTGCGCCGCTATCTGCACGACGAGACTCCTGATGTGATAGTCAACGTGGTCGATGGGTCAAACCTCGAGCGCAACCTCTACCTGACCACCGAGCTTATCGACATGGACAGGTCGATGGTGATCGCGCTGAATATGTATGACGAGCTGAAACGCGATGGCACCAACCTCGACTTCCGGACTCTCGGTGAAATGATAGGTGTCCCCATTGTCCCCACCGCCGCCAAGACCGGAATGGGGATAAATGAGCTTTTCGACACCATAATCAAAGTCTATGAGGGAGAGGACACCACAGTGCGCCACGTCCACGTGAGCCTCGGACCCGACATCGAAAATACACTCACCGAAATCAAGGACGCGCTTAAATCCCACCCCTCGGTGATGCGCCACTTCTCTCCGCGCTATCTGGCCATAAAATTCCTCGAAAAAGATCCCGAGATCCAGCATCATATACTCCAGTTGCCTGACTCGGAGCATCTGATCACGCTGAGAGACCGCAAACTGGCCGAGTTCGAGAAGCTTCACCCCGGGACAGACATAACCGCCTCGATAGCTGACGAGAAATACGGATTCATAGCCGGTGCGCTCAAGGAGACAATGGTCAGAAACGAGGAAATAGACCGCAACAGCTCCACCCATATCATCGACACCATCGTCACCAACAAACTTTTCGGCTTCCCGCTCTTCATAGCCATAATGTCATTCATCTTCTGGGCCACATTCTATATAGGAGCATATCCTATGGACTGGATCGAGAGCTTTGTGGGTTGGATAGGCGATATGGTGAAAGAGTATATGCCCGACGGATGGCTCAAGGATCTCGTGGCCGACGGAATCATAGGCGGCGTAGGTGGTGTCATCGTGTTCCTGCCCAACATCCTCATCCTCTATCTGTGCATATCGTTCATGGAGGATTCAGGCTATATGGCACGTGCGGCATTCATAATGGATAAGATCATGCACCGTCTCGGGCTGCACGGAAAGTCATTCATACCCCTTGTGATGGGCTTCGGATGCACAGTTCCCTCCATCATGGCGTCCCGCGCCATCGAAAGCCGGTCAAGCCGGTTGATCACCATACTCATCAATCCGTTTGTGAGCTGTTCCGCCCGTCTGCCGATCTATGTGCTGCTGATCGGGACATTCTTCCCGTCCCACGCCACTTTAGTATTCCTCTCCATCTATCTTCTCGGCATACTCGTGGCAGCACTGACTGCCCGGCTTCTCAGGAAGTTCTACTTCGGGGTTGACGAGACTCCGTTTGTGATGGAGCTTCCGCCCTACCGTGTTCCCACAATCAAAGCCACTCTCCGACATATGTGGGGCAAAGGCGAGCAATATCTCAAGAAGATGGGAGGCATAATACTTCTGGCAAGCATAATAGTGTGGGCACTCGACTACTTCCCGCTACGCGATGAGGATCCGGCTGTTTCCGATGTTTTCGAACAGGATGACTCGACTATCGATACATCCCGCGACAGCTATCTGCAGATGATGGGCAAGGCCGTCAATCCGATCATGGAACCCATCGGATTTCACTGGCGGGCCACGGTGGCAGCCATAGCCGGTGTCCCGGCCAAGGAGATCGTGGTGTCTACCCTCGGTGTGCTATATACCGGCGATGAGGATGTCTCTGACTCCACACTGTCGGCACGTCTTACGCAGGACAATCCCGCCACAGGACGGCCCGATTTCACCGCCGCCTCCGCCATAGCGTTCATGGTGTTCATCCTGCTCTACTGTCCGTGCATAGCGACCATAACAGCCATAGTGAAAGAGACAGGCAATCCACGCTACGGACTGTTCACGATTCTCTACAATACGGCTGTGGCGTGGATTTTCGCATTCATAACTTACAGGATAGCCCTATTATTCTGATCCGGTTTGTTATTTCAGGTAAAAAATGCTATTTTTGTCTGAAATTTTAACCATCAGACACCATGAAATCCTTCAAAATAGCTCTGGCTGCTGCCATAATGACATGGGGAGCCACGATCTCGGCGCAGACAATGCCTCGGGAGATCGAACCGATCAACGCACCATTTGAAATGCCACAGCTCACCCGGCCAAACTTTCCTGACCGGAGTATCAACATCACCAAGACCGGAGCCAAGCAGGGCAAACTTTCCACCGCAGCCATCCAGAAAGCCATAGATAAATTGGCAGCCCAGGGAGGCGGCACGGTGATCGTCCCGGAAGGGAAATGGCTCACCGGACGCATCCAACTCCGCAGCAACATCTGCCTGCACATTGAGAAAGATGCCGAACTCCAGTTCAGTGGTGATATCAAGGACTATCTTCCGGTCGTACCCGCAAGATTCGAGGGTATAGACGTGATTTCACTCGGAGCACTCATCTATGCCGACGGAGCGGAGAACATCGCCGTGACCGGCGAGGGTAAACTACTCGGACCGGAGCATGACTGCGAGCTTGACCGCCGGCAGGAAGGCGGAGTGAGAGACGAAGTTGGTCAGATCCCCTACGCAGAGAGGATATATGACGGCAGCAATGATTCAAAAGTATGTCTGCCGGTGTTCTTCGGACCGATGAACAGCAGGAACATACTTGTGGAGGGAGTGACATTCGAGCGTTCCATATTCTGGAACATCGTCCCCATTTATTGCGAGAACGTCATAATAAGAGGTGTCAGCGTCTCAAGCCGCGGGCGTCACCGCTCGGACGGCATTGATATAGACTCGTCAGTCAACACCTTGATAGAATATACCACACTCGATTGCGGTGACGACTGCTTCACCATCAAGTCGGGCCGCGGAATCGACGGAGTAAACCGTAACCGCCCGTCGGAAAATGTGGTCATACGCCACTGCCGCGTTAAAGGCGGTGTGGGAGGCATAGCCATAGGTACCGAGACTGCCGCCGGAGTGCGCAACGTCTATATGCACGACTGTGTGATGGAGAGCCCGTCGTTCCCGTTCTATATCAAGACCCGCCGTCCGCGTGGAGGCGGAGCGGAAAATGTGCTTGTGGAGCGTGTCACGGTCGAGAACAGCCGCAAGTCAGCGTTCAAGATCGATATGCTCGGATCCGCACAGTGGATGGGAACGATAGCCGAAAGATATCCGACGGATTTCACCGGCTCGCTGAAACCGAGATTCGCCAACATGACATTCCGCGACATCACGATCAAGAACTGCCCTACCCTTATCAGTGCCAAGGGTCTGGCCGAGCAACCCATCGAGGGACTTGTGTTTGAGAACATAAAGTCGCCCAACATGACGATGGAGCTTCAGGATGTCGGCACCATGATCTTCAAATAGAGGCCGATGATCAGGAATCTTATCTTTGACTTCGGCAATGTGCTTGTAGCATACGACTTCATGGCCTTTCTCGACCGTCATTTCGGCGACGACAAGGAACGGGAGAAACGATTTGCCGAAAAATACATATCACCTGGATTTCTCGATATATGTGACCGGGAGGCAATCCCATTCGCAGAGATGATAGAGCGGCAGAAACGTCTCGATCCGGAGATGGCGGACGGACTGCAATATTTCTGCGAGCACTTCGCGGAGATCGTCACCGGTGAGATGCCCGGGATGAGGGATCTACTCATGACACTGAAAGACAAAGGCTACCGGCTCTACGGACTTACCAACTGGAGCAGCTCAGTCTATAAAGTGATCGAGCGTTACAAAGATCTGTTCGGTCTTCTTGACGGCTGCGTGATCTCCTCAGAAGAGAAACTGATCAAGCCGGAACGCGCCATATTCATGTGCCTGTGTGAGAAGTACGGCCTGCGCCCCGATGAGTGTCTGTTTGCCGACGACAAACCTGTCAACGTCAAGGGTGCGGAAGATGCCGGAATGAAGGGTGTGGTGTTTACTGATACAGACCACTACATCCGGGATCTCAGGAAGCTCGGCATATTATGATGTAAAAATAATGACGCCCCGCACGCGGAATGTGTGCAAGGCGTCATCTGTTTTTTCAGGAGTCTTATTCTGATCAGAGAACCACTTTAGCGACCTTGTTGCCCTGACGACGGATGTAGAGACCGTTCTCGGGGTTGGCTACGCGGATACCCTGGAGGTTGAAGTACTCAACAGGAGCGTTCTCGTCAGCCACGATGGAATCAAGAGAGGCAGAGCCCTCGAAATCATAGCCATAGAGAGTAACCTTTGAACCATTCGTAACGATGCAATACTGGGTATTGGCTACAGTGTTTACTGTAACGACACAGAATCCGTTACCATCACAAGCGTAGGTAAGGCCTTCCTCCCATGCGCTGGTTTTTATCGGAGAGTCGACGTTTTCACACTCGAAAGCGGCATACTCGGTACCGGTGACAACACGAGTAGGCTTGTTGTCTGCAAGTTTGACATACATCTTGAGGACACCGTCTGATTTGGGTGAGAAAATGTATGCGCAACCATAGTCAGGGAAAGAGCAGTTGTCATCCTTCTTGTAATTCTTACCATCACCGGAGGGGTTGTTGCTACCCTGAAGTCCAACGGTAAATTCGGGATACTTGTTTGTGTTTTCACCAAACTTCTGATCGGCCAATACGTTCCAATCACCCTGGTTAGGGGTAAGAGTGAAAGGACAATCGGTGTCCTCTGCGTAGGTCTTGTTGTCCACACCTACGAAATCAGCTGTCATCTGCCAGGTGTGAGTCTGAGCCTGGGCGGAAATTGCCATAGCGGCAACTGCAAGAAGAGTAAAAATTTTCTTCATACGGTTTGATTTAGGGTTAATAAATATGGTTATTGATAGTTTCTGTGTTTACGTGAGTTATTGTAAGGTCGTGCCTCGATCTTGCGGTACAAAAGTACTCAATAATTTTAATAGAAAAAAAAATATTTTAACATTTTTTAGGCAATAAAATTCCGACAGATCAGACCATTCTGACCTGTCGGACTAAAAAAAGAAGATGCCCGGAGGCATCTTCACTTTATTTTCATCAAATTGTCTTTTCTATCGGATCGGACGGTGGTTGAGCCTCGCTATTCTCATCCTCCTTTTTCCGGTGTCTGATCTCAGTGGTGAGAGTCTCGGCATCAGGAGTACGGGACACGAAGATCTCATCACCCGGCTCGACCGTAGCATCAATAATCAGCTCCGCAAGGGCATCCTCCAGATACTTCTGGATAGCTCTCTTGAGCGGACGTGCACCATACTGCGAATCATAGCCCTTGTCGGCCACGAAGTCGCGGGCCTCAGGCGTGATGGTCAGCTTGTAGCCGAGATCCTCCACACGGCGGCGGAAACCGGCCAGCTCTATCTCTATGATCTTATAGATAGCCTCGCGGTCGAGCGGCGAGAACATCACTATGTCGTCGATACGGTTAAGGAACTCGGGAGCGAATGCCTTGTTGAGAGCTTTCTGGAGCACACCCTGCGACACCTCCTTGTCGTCGGCAGGACGGGCGTTGAAACCGATGCCGCCACCGAAGTCCTTGAGCTGACGCGAGCCGATGTTTGACGTCATTATTATAATGGTGTTCTTGAAATCCACCCTGCGGCCGAGCGAATCAGTGAGACGACCTTCGTCCATGACCTGCAGAAGAAGATTGAACACGTCCGGATGAGCCTTCTCAATCTCGTCGAGAAGTACGATGGAATACGGATGACGGCGCACCTTCTCCGTGAGCTGTCCACCCTCTTCGTAACCTACGTAGCCCGGAGGCGCGCCGACAAGACGCGATACTGTGAACTTCTCCATATATTCCGACATATCGATTCGGATCAGAGAGTCGGAGGAGTCAAACATATATTCCGACAGTTTCTTGGCAAGATGTGTCTTGCCGACACCTGTGGGACCGAGGAAGAGGAATGTACCGATGGGCTTGTTGGGATCCTTCAGGCCAATGCGGCTGCGCTGGATGGCACGGACAATCTTGTCGATGGCCTGATCCTGGCCGATGATCTGGCTCTTGAGTTTGGGATTCATCTCTTTGAGACGCTTTCCCTCTGCCTGGGCTATTCTCTGTACAGGCACACCTGTCATCATGGCTACAACCTCAGCCACCTTGTCCTCATCGACAGTCTCGCGCATCGATGCAAGCTGTTCCTGCCATGCCTTGTTGGCCACATCAAGCTGCTGCTTGAGTGTCTGCTCGCGGTCGCGGTAGGCAGCCGCTTTCTCGAAGTTCTGAGCCTGGGCGGCACGAAGTTTCTCGGAAGAAGCCTCGTTGATCTCCTTCTCAAGCTTCTCTATAGCCTCCGGCACGGCGATGTTGGTGACATGGACACGAGATCCGGCCTCGTCAAGAGCATCAATGCCCTTGTCGGGGAAATTACGGTCGCTCACGTAGCGTTCGGTCAGAGCTACACAAGCATCCAGAGCCTCGGGGGTGTACGTGACATTGTGGTGCTCCTCATATTTATCCTTGATATTGTCAAGGATGATACGGGTCTCCTCACGCGAAGTAGGCTCCACCATGACTTTCTGGAAGCGGCGTTCAAGCGCACCGTCGTTCTCGATATTCTTGCGGTATTCGTCAAGAGTGGTAGCACCTATGCACTGGATCTCACCACGTGCAAGTGCCGGTTTGAGAAGATTGGCGGCATCCATAGATCCTGCCGCATTGCCGGCGCCCACGATAGTGTGGAGCTCGTCGATAAACAGGATTATATTGCGGTTCTTGGAAAGCTCGTCAAGTATGCCCTTGATCCTTTCCTCAAACTGACCGCGATACTTGGTTCCGGCCACGATCGAAGCCATATCAAGCGACACGACACGCTTGTCGAACAGGATTCTTGACACCTTGCGCTTCACGATGCGCAGGGCAAGCCCTTCGACAATGGCAGACTTGCCGACTCCGGGCTCGCCGATCAGAACCGGATTGTTCTTCTTGCGGCGCGAGAGGATCTGGGCAAGACGCTCGATCTCTACCTCACGGCCCACGACAGGATCAAGCCTGCCCTCCTCGGCCGCGAGAGTCATGTCGTTACCATACTTATCAAGCAGGGGTGTATCATTGCCATGTCGGGCGGAGGGGCGGTCGGAACGCTTTGTATCACCCGCGCCCTGCGATGCGGAGGGAGGAATCGGACCGGGAGTGCCATCCTCATCATCCTCATCGTCCTCATCATCGGTATATCCCGCACCCATGGAAGGGGTGGAGTTGCCCGGACGGCTGTTGAGCAGGCGATACAGGGACTCGTAGGTTATGCCGGCCCGACGGAACGGCTCCATATATTCTGAGTTCTGAGCGTCCGAATTGTGGAATATAGCAAGCAGAAGATGTATATCGTCCACGATATTGCTCTTCAACATCCTTGCCTCCAGTACACTCAGCTTTATAATACGGCTTGCGAGATCGCTCACGGCCACATCGGCCACAGCCACCCGTCCGGCATAGCTGCCGTCGGCCGCCGCATTGAGCAGAGCAGTGTCAAGCGACTCCCTCAGACTGACCGCCGAGGAGCCATGGGAAGAACGCTCCATAAGACGCGCCGATTCCGACTCCGGATCCTTTAAAAGAGAAAGAAGTAGATGCTCCGGCATGACATACCTGCTGTTGTGGCGGGCTGCCTGAACCGGGGAATCACTTACTATCTCCTTGAATTTCTGGGAATAAACTGTTTCCATCTATATTTATTGTTGTTTATTTCGTGATGATTATATAACTATATAACAAAAAGTGTGCCAAAGTTGTGCGACCGGATGACGATTATTGTTAATTAACAGAAAAAACAGGAACTTTCACTGTCCTGCGGATGTTGAGAAAGAAAAAGATCCTACTGATCATGAAACATCTCATATTGTTGCGCCACGGACAGAGCGAATGGAATCTGTCGAACAGGTTCACAGGGTGGACCGATGTCGATCTGACATACAAAGGAAAAGCAGAGGCTGCCGAAGCCGGGAAGAAGATACTCGAATCCGGAATCATCCCCGACTATTGCTTCACATCATACCTGAAAAGAGCTATCCATACTCTCGATATAGCTCTTGACTCCATGGATCGGGCATGGCTACCGGTGGTGAAGGACTGGCATCTGAATGAACGTCACTACGGTGCGCTCCAGGGTCTGAACAAGGCGGAGACTGCCGAAAAATACGGTGACGAACAGGTGCATATCTGGCGTAGAAGCTATGATGTGGCACCGCCCGCACTGACACCCGACGACGACAGGTATCCGGGACATGACGCTATGTATGCCATGTTGACACCCGACGAGCTGCCTCTGACTGAATCGCTCGCCACGACGATCGAACGTGTCAGACCCTGCTGGGAGGAGCTGATTGTCCCCGCGCTGCATCTGTATGGCAATGTCATAATAGCCGCCCACGGCAACTCGCTCCGTGCATTAGTGATGATGCTGCTCCACCTGACACCGGAACAGATTGTGGGTGAAGAGATTCCGACAGGAAATCCACGGTTGTTCACGCTCGACGACAGCCTGCGTCCGACCGATGATAAATATCTCTGACGGCATATCCACGATGATAGCGATTTTTTTCGTATCTTTGCAGAGATATGAGAAAGATCAGCAATGCTACCGTCCAGCGTATCCTTGAGGCTTCGGATATAGTGGAGGTGGTGGGTGATTTCGTGAGTCTGAAACGCAGGGGAGCCAACTGGGTCGGCCTCTGTCCGTTTCATAACGATCGCTCACCATCGTTCTATGTATCCAAGGCAAAAGGTGTATGTAAATGTTTCAGTTGCGGAGAGGGAGGCAGTGCGGTCAACTTCATAATGAAGCTCGAACAGCTCACCTACTACGAGGCTCTGCGCTATTTAGCCAGGAAATACAATATCGAAGTCGAGGAAAGGGAGATGACCGACGAAGAGCGACGTGCGGAAAGCGCGCGTGAGAACATGATGGCGGTCAATGACTTCGCTATGCGCTTCTTTGAGAAATATATGCTTGAGACCGACGAAGGGTGCAACGTGGGACTGAGCTATTTCAGATACCGCGGGATCTCTGACCCGATGATAGAGAGATTTCACCTCGGATTTGCCCCCGAAGCCCGCGACGCATTGTTCAGAAAGGCTGTCGAGCGTGGCTACAGCGAGGAGTATCTGATCTCAACCGGACTCTGCACCAAGACTGAGGACGGAAAAGTGTATGACCGTTTCAGAGGCAGGGTGATCTACCCTATCCTGTCGCTGTCGGGCAAAGTCGTGGCCTTCGGTGGAAGAACCCTCAAGAAAGAGAAGACTATTGCCAAATATGTAAATTCGCCAGAAAGCGAGATTTACTCCAAACGCAGGGAACTATACGGATTGTATCAGGCGAAACAGGCAATCTCAAAAGTTGGGAAATGTATAATCGTCGAGGGATACATGGATGTGATATCCATGCATCAGGCCGGTATCTGCAATGTGGTCGCATCGTCGGGAACCGCACTGACCGTGGAGCAGGTGAGACTGATCAAACGTTTCACCAACAATGTCACGCTTATCTACGATGCTGATGCCGCCGGTATCAAAGCCTCACTGAGAGGAATCGAACTGCTACTGGAGGATGGATTAGATATAAAAGTGCTTCTTCTGCCGGAGGGAGAGGATCCAGATTCATTCTCGCAGAACCACAGCTCGACGGAGGTGGAAAAGTTTATCGCTGACAACGAGACGGACTTCATCACCTTTATGGCCGGGATTCTGATGAAAGATGCGGGTGCGGATCCGGCTCAACGTGCAAGAGTGATAACACGGATTGTCCGGACGATAGCCCTTATCCCCAATGAAATTACCCGCAGCGTCTATATCCAGGAATGTTCGCGCATACTGTTCATTGCCGAGGATGTGCTCCAACGCGAAGTGGGCAAACGCTTCAACGAACTGGCACTAAAAAGCCGGGAGGACAAAATGAGAGCGGAATCGCTCACCACGATTCCTCATGAACCGGAAGAGAAGGCCGAGGCTAATGAGCAAAAAACACCGTCCGTAATCGGCCATTCCGCCGAACTCAGGCCATTCGAACTCGCTTTGATGAAGCTCGTGGCCCGATATGGGAATTATGCATTTGCGGAAGGTGTGGACGAGGATGGAAATACCGTGCCTCTTACAGTGCTTGAATTCATCAACGATGATCTTGCCAACGATGACATCACCCTCACCAATGCAGACCTCGCCCACTTCTTTGATGAAGCGAAATCCCTACGCAACAAAACCTTCACCGAGGACTTCCGTCAGGAAGAGCTGCGCCTGCAAGAGATCAGGGCAAAAGCATTTGCGGAAGGTGTGGAGGAGATCCGTAGCAAAGCGACAGACGTGGGAAGTATATCCGCGATGGAGAAATCACTGACAGAAAGGTTGGATGCTGACTATGCGAGAGGACTTGAGGACTACGCCGTAGGTTATCTGTCGAAACTGATGTGTTCATCGGCCGACGACATTGTGAGGAATCTTGCCACCGAGCTTGTGGTGGAGAAGCACATACTGAGCAAGATGCACACGAAGTATGCTCATGTCAACACAGAGCAGGAACTTCTTGGAGAACTCGTGCCACGCGCGATATTCGAGCTGAAGGATGCGATCCTGTGGACCAAGATAAAAGATGTACGCGAGGAACTGAAGGCCTCGGCGGGGGATTATGACAGATCCATCACTCTCATGGCATCTATAAAAGAACTGGAAACAATGCGGTGTGGCTTGGCGAAACTGATAGGCGACCGCGTGATAGCACCAAAAAAATAACGGGTGCGACCGATCTGCACCGGTGCACCCGCTATCATATCATATATCTGATTAGCGCTCGGGCTTCATGTCGTAAGAGAGCATTGCGAGAGTGAATCCCCAATAGATAAATGCAAGGGAGGTGAGGAAACTTGTCATAGCCATATCTTGGATCCATCCGGCCTCGATGAAGAAGAAACCGATGAGAAGCAACAGGATGCCATTGATGAGCTGCAGCCACCAATATTTACGCTGGCTCTGCTGGACAGCGGCACATAGAGCACTGATACCCCAGAATATGAATATGAAGGCTAAGAAATAAGGGAAGATGGCCTCGGAGAGGACTACACTCCGCACCATGAGGAAGCCGATGAACATATCGATGATACCACCGGCGAGCCACCATCCCCAACCACGGTTGGCATGGGGACCGGAAGCCTGAAGAAGCTGTATGATACCCACGAGAATAAGAAGCCATCCGAACAGCTGGGATGCGACAGCATATCCTGCCACTGGCCAGAACCAATAGGCAAAGCCGCATATAACCATCAGGATGCCGGCGAGGAGCACTGCCCACCAATAGCGGGACTCTCCCATAAACTTTGAAAATAGCGCTTTCATAACAGTTGTTTTTATATAGTTGACTTGTGAAATTGCCACTAAGGAAGATTTCAAAAATATAACACGCTATTTGCAAAAATTGTTGAAAGACAACTGTCATTTTCCATCATCCTCAATAAAATAGCGGACATACCGGTCGGGTATGTCCGCTCAAAAGGCAATAAAGCCATTATCTCTTATTCATCTCCCTGAGGAGCCTTGTCGATAAGATCGAGGAACTGATCAAGCTTGGGAGTGATGATGATCTCCGTGCGACGATTGCGCTGACGACCTACCTCAGAAGAGTTGTCGGCGATGGGATTGTATTCGCCACGTCCGGCAGCCGACAGTCTGGCAGGATTGACATCGAAATCGTTCTGGAGCACCTGGACAATAGAAGATGCGCGGAGAGCGGAAAGATCCCAGTTGTTGCGGATATTGGTGCGGCTGATGGGCACATCGTCGGTATTACCCTCGACAAGCACATCGTAGTCGCCGTAGTCCTTAATGATCTTTGCGATCTTCTCGAGTGTCTCCATAGCACGGTCATTGACCTCATAGCTACCAGACTTGAACAGCATATTGTCAGCAAGAGAGATGTATACGACACCTTTGAGCACTTTCACGTTGACTTCGTCGGCTTCCGACGGTGTGAGCGAGCGGGTTAGCCGGGTAGTGAGGGCAAGGTTGAGTGAATCAGATTTGGATTTCGCATCCACAAGCTGCTTGATATAGCGGTTGGAAGCATTGATCTCATCCACAAGTTTGGAGATGTTCACATTGCCCTGTGTGTTCTGCATGATGGAATTGTCGAGGGACTTCTGCAGATTGGCATAGTTCTCCTTCAACTCGGCATTGTTGCGACGAGCCTGCTCAAGAAGAGTCTCAAGACTCTGACCGTTAGCATCGCTTTTGGCCTTATCCATCTGGAGCGTCGTGTAGTTCTGACGCAAAGCCTCATGTTCGGCCTGGAGTGCGGCATATTTCTTATTGCTGACACAACCTGTCATCGCGAGCGCACCGGCGATCAGGAGAATGGCTGTTGTTCTCATAATTATCTGAATTGATGTTATATTTATCAATATCTATCAACCACGGATAGCCGCGATACCGGGAAGCACCTTACCCTCGATGGCCTCAAGAAGCGCACCGCCACCGGTGGAAACGTAGCTTACCTTGTCGGCAAGACCAAACTTATTGACACAGGCCACGGAGTCGCCACCACCTACGAGAGAGAAAGCACCGTTGGCAGTAGCTTCAACGATAGCGTCGGCAATGGCACGGGATCCGGCAGTGAAATTGTCGAACTCGAACACACCGGCGGGACCATTCCAAAGGATTGTCTTGGCATCCTTGATAGCATCGGCAAAAAGTTCGCGGGTCACGGGGCCGGCATCCATGCCTTCCCACTCGTCGGGAATTTCCTTGGATGAAACGACCATCGTGTTGGCATCGTTGGAGAAATCGTCAGCAGCGACACAATCCACTCCAAGCACGAGATTGACACCTTTTTCCTTGGCCTTCTTGATGATATCGAGCGCAAGGTCAAGCTTGTCCATCTCACATATTGACTTGCCGACATTTCCGCCAAGAGCCTTAGCGAAGGTATATGTCATACCACCACAGAGAATGAGATTGTCGACCTTGTCCATGAGATTCTCAATGATGCCGATCTTTGTGGAGACCTTTGATCCGCCCATGATTGCGGTAAACGGACGCTTGATATCACTGAGGATATTATCGACAGCCTTCACTTCTTTTTCCATGAGGTAGCCGAGCATCTTGTGGTCAGCATCGAAATAATCAGCGATAACTGCAGTAGAAGCATGACGGCGGTGAGCGGTACCGAACGCATCGTTGACATACACATCGGCGTATGAAGCGAGAGTCTTGGCAAATTCCTTCTGTTTCTCCTTCATTTCCTTCTTGGCAGCATCATAGGCGGGATCCTCCTTGTCAAGGCCAACAGGCTTGCCCTCCTCTTCAGGATGGAAACGAAGATTCTCAAGAAGCAGAACCTGGCCGGGTTTCAGTGCGGCAGCCTGGGCTGCAGCCTCAGCACAGTCAGCAGCAAACTCCACTTCCGTACCGAGATATTTAGCCACAGTATCTTTGATCTGGGAGAGCGACATCTTGGGGTTGACCTTGCCTTTCGGCTTACCCATGTGACTCATGATGATAAGGCTACCGCCATCAGCAAGAATCTTCTTGAGAGTGGGGAGAGCTCCGCGTATGCGGGTATCATCGGTGATTTTTCCGTTTTCATCGAGGGGAACATTGAAGTCCACGCGAACGATGGCTTTCTTTCCGTTGAAATTGTACTGGTCGATGGTCATTGAATATGATTTTTAAGTCAGTTCTAATTGTACGGCACAAAATTACGGAAAATTTTCTTTAATGCAAATTTTAGGGCGCGTTAATTACGTGAACGCGCCCTAAAATTTCGAGTATTCCGTAAGTATGTCAGACTATCCCTTGAAGGGAGGAGGAGTGGAAGGTTGATCCTCTTCCGGAGCCGAAGGAAGATCCTCAAACTGTGTATCCTCAGCTTCAGGCTTTTCACCGTTATTCACCTTATCCTTATTCTCAGAACCGGACTCTAACTCCTGCTGCTGACGCGAAGCATCGCGCTCGGCCTGGAGCTGCATGATCTCCTCTGTGCGTGACCGCCACTGACGGGGACCGAAAATCTCTTTCAGATCCTCGGAATACATGACTTCCTTCGTCAGAAGTGTTTCGGCAAGTTTCGAGTGTCCGTCCTTATGGGCAAGGATTATCGATTTGGCTCTTTCGTACTGCTCGTTGATTATGCGCGACACCTCCTTGTCGATCAGCGCCGCCCTCTCACCGCCATAAGGCTTTGAGAATCCATAGGCCTGACCTGTGGAATCATAGTAGCAGACATTGGGCAACTGCTCGCTCATACCGTAGTAAACCACTATGGCATAAGCCATTTTTGTCACTTTCTCAAGGTCGTTGAGTGCACCTGTCGAGACCTGTCCGAGGACAATCTCCTCAGCAGCACGTCCGCCAAGAGTCATACACATCTGATCCAGCAATGCCTGAAGAGGAGTGATCTGTCTTTCCTCAGGCATATACCATGCCGCTCCGAGAGCCATTCCTCGCGGGACGATCGAGACCTTGACCATCTCGTTGGAATACTCCAGAAACCATGATACTGTGGCATGGCCTGCCTCATGGATAGCAATAGCTTTCTTTTCATCAGCAGATATGATCTTTGAACTATGCTCAAGACCACATATAATTCTGTCAATTGCCGCCATAAAGCTATCCCGATCAACAGTCTTCTTGTTATTTCTGGCAGCAATGAGTGCGGCCTCATTGCAGACGTTTGCTATATCTGCGCCCGAGAATCCGGCTGTCTGGCGAGCCATCACCTCCACGTCCACACTCTCATCTTTCTTGATATTACGCAGATGTACGTTGAAGATCTCAATCCTATCCTTCAACTCAGGAAGATCAACCGTGATCTGGCGGTCGAAACGTCCGGCTCGCAGGAGAGCCTTGTCAAGGATGTCGGCACGGTTTGTGGCGGCAAGAATTATGACACCACTGTTGGTCCCGAATCCGTCCATTTCAGTGAGAAGCTGATTGAGAGTGTTCTCACGCTCATCATTCGCACCCATATTGGGATTCTTTCCACGGGCACGACCAACGGCATCAATCTCATCTATGAACACTATACATGGAGCTTTCTCCTTGGCCTGACGGAACAAATCGCGCACACGCGAAGCACCGACACCGACAAACATTTCGACGAAATCAGATCCGGACATTGAAAAGAACGGTACGTTAGCCTCACCGGCGACAGCTTTGGCCAACAGGGTCTTACCCGTTCCAGGAGGGCCGACGAGAAGTGCCCCCTTGGGTATCTTACCTCCAAGATCGGTGTAACGCTGAGGATTGCGGAGGAACTCGACAATCTCGCGGATTTCTGTCTTGGGTTCCGTCAGACCGGCCACATCCTTGAATGTGACATTGGTCGCCTCACCTTTCTCAAATACCTTGGCCTTCGACTTCCCGACATTAAACACGCCACCGGGACCTCCACTGCCTGACCCGCCGGACATCCTGCGCATCATTATGAACCAGAATACGACAAGCAATATTATCGGGCCGAAAGTCCAAAGTATCGATGTATAGTCAGACGACTTCTCATAATTAACCTCACCCTTGAACTTTCCTTCCGCGCGCCAGACCTCTATCTGATCCTGAAGTTTGTCAGCCGACGGTATGTCCGTGACAATATATGCCACAGTCCCTTTTCCTGACTGATACTGGCTCTCGTGGAAAATGGTACGTGCCAGCGAATCCGACAGCATACCCTCAGCCTTATTGGTATTGGTAAATACGGTGATCTTGTCGACCCCGCCTGTCCCTACATACTGTTCAAACTTCGTGAAGCTTACATCCTTGGTGAGATTGTTATTATCAATATATAACATTCCTATAAGGAATACAATTATAATGGCATAAGCCCAGTACATACTGAACTTTATACCACCTCTCTTGGGTTTGTTGGAATTGTCCATAGGTCAGTCAATGTCGGGTATTTCCGTAATAACAGCATCACTCCACAACCCTTCGAGATCATAGAGAGCACGAGTCTGCGGGGTGAAAATATGCACCATTGTATCGCCATAATCCACGACGATCCATGTGGAGTTTCCGTATCCGTCGTAGTTATATGGTTTGACACGATCATGTTCAAGAAGATAGTCACGGACACTGTCAGCAATCGCGGCAACATTCTGTGTTGACGAGCCCTCGCATATCACAAAACGTGAGACGGCCGCACTTTCGATACCGCTGAGGTCAATGACACTAATCTTACGACCTTTTCTGTCGCGAATACCTTCTATTATTTCGGAGACGAGGTCCTTTCCGGAATTTGTCATGTATTTTCTATTGTGTGAGGAATGTTTTTTTGACAAAATGTGCATTTCAAACCGCAAAGGTAGGAATTTTCAGCTTGAAATATGATTTATTTAAAAACATTAACAACATTTTCAGCCAAATGGTTTATTAAATCAACGATGTCCCGGATATGCCACCTATACGGGATGAGATCTCAGTCTTCAGGTCGAGAGGCAATGAGACTGTGACAGCACAGGTATTATCAAATTCCTGTCTTACGATCTTTACAGGATCCTCTGCAGCATAGGACTTCACAAGTCTCATCACTTCATTCATGGCAAGATAAGGGAACGTGAACGACAGATCCGTCATTTCCCGGCCCTCAACAGTCCCGGCATCTTCAAGAGCCATACGGGCAGACTCGCGATATGCCACGATCAGCCCGGAAGTCCCCAGTTTTATTCCACCAAAATAGCGCACGACAATCACCGCGACATCAGTGAGGCCGAGAGAATTGATCTGTCCGAGAATTGGCTTTCCTGCTGTTCCTGAAGGCTCGCCGTTATCCGAAGATAGGTATGTCAATCTATCAGCACCAATCATATATGCCCAGCAGACATGACGGGCATCATGATATTCGTTGGCATACAACGCAATAACTGCCTTGGCCTCCTCAATTGAACTTACGGGAACAGCAAAGGCCAGGAAGCGGCTCATTTTCTCACGATAAACCGCTTCGCCAGTCTTTGGTATGGTGAGAAATCGTGCCACACGAATCAGATGATGAGCATCGAATCCCCGTAGGCTCCGAATTTATATCCTTCCTTCACCGCCTTCTTATACGCATCCATCACAAGGTCATAACCGCCGAATGCACATACCATCATCAGCATGGTTGACAGCGGCAGGTGGAAGTTGGACACTAATGCGTTAGTGACAGTGAAATCATAGGGCGGGAAGATAAATTTATTTGTCCATCCGGAATATGTCTTCATGTGTCCACCCATGCTGACAGCACTTGCTATCGCACGAAGTACGGAAGTACCTACCGCACAGACCTTACGACCGGCATCCTTCGTAGCATTCACCTTATCTACAAGTTCCTGGCTTGCCTCCATCTCCTCGGAATCCATCCTATGCTTCGTGAGATCCTCAACATCAATCTCACGATAGTTTCCAAGACCGCTGTGGATAGTGACGAAAGCCTCGTTGATACCCTTTATCTCCAGCCTCTTGAGCAATTCGCGGGAGAAATGGAGTCCGGCTCCGGCAGTGATAACCGCTCCCTCCTTGCTTGCATAGATTGTCTGATAGCGATCAGCGTCGTCATCGTTGGCATCTTCCTTTATATAATATGGAAGTGGATTTGTCCCGAGCTTATAGAGTTCTTTCTTAAACTCCTCGTGGTCTCCATCGTAGAGAAAACGCAGTGTGCGCCCGCGAGATGTGGTATTATCAATAACCTCGGCCACCATATTATCGTCATCACCAAAATAGAGCTTGTTACCGATGCGTATCTTACGGGCCGGCTCGACAAGAACATCCCAAAGTTTGTTCTCGGCACTCAGCTCACGCAGCAGAAACACCTCGATCCTGGCACCTGTCTTTTCCTTGTTCCCGTAAAGCAATGCAGGAAACACCATGGAATCATTGTAGACAAACAGGTCTCCTTCATCAAAATAATTGATTATATCTTTGAACTCGTGATGTTCAATTGTCCCGTTCTTACGATCAACCACCATGAGACGACACTGATCCCGTTCAGATCCGGGATGTTGTGCAATCAATTCGTCCGGCAGTCGGAATTTGAACTGCGAAAGTTTCATTTTTTAAGTCTAAAGATATTTATATGTTTATATATATGTTATTTCTGATTCATCTGATCCTCATCAGGGATCTCAATCGGTGTATTACGTATCAATTCCACCATCTTGTCTATATCAAGGCAATCATCGACAGACACCTCACCGACTCTCGTGCGACGCAAGGCAGTGAGATGGCCTCCGGATGACAATGCCACTCCGATATCACGGGCAAGAGCCCGTATGTATGTACCTTTACCACATACAATCCGCAGAGTAAGCTCCATATCGCCGGGATCAAACGCAACGACCTCTATCTCGTCGATAACAAGAATCTTCGGTTTAAGATCGACCTCATGTCCTTTTCTGGCTATTTTATATGCTCTCTGGCCATCAATCTTACAGGCCGAAAACGATGGCGGGACTTGTTCTATACGCCCGTGAAACCGCTGAAGCACCTCATCGATCATCTCTCTGCTGATGTGGTCAGTCGGATACGTAGCATCTATCTCCGTCTCAAGATCAAATGAGGGAGTGGTAGCTCCGAGTTTAATTGTAGCGATATATTCCTTCACACCGGCCTGCAACTTCTCTATAAGCTTAGTGGCCCGACCGGTGACAACAATCATCACACCCGATGCCAGAGGATCAAGCGTCCCGGCATGACCGACCTTGAACTTCTTGCGGTGCAACCGATGAAGAAGCACGCCACGCACACGCTTCACCACATCAAAAGAAGTCCAGCCAAGAGGCTTATCGATGCACAGAATCTCGCCAGTGATGAAATCCATAGTTCTCAGGATCTTACCATAAGATGCACAACAGACCTACCGCAAGACAATAGACAGCAAACCATATAAGTTTGCCCTTCTTCACTATGTCTATCATCCATTTACAAGCAGCACAACCTACTACGAATGAAGCAAGAAACCCTATCACAAGAGGAAGAGTCCCTACGCTCTCACCCATCGCCTCTCCCGAGAGTATATCCTTGATATCCAGGAGTGCTTCTCCCAGGATCGGAATGATTACCATGAAGAACGAAAACTGTGCGATCTTGTCACGCTTGTCGCCAAGCAACAAGCCGGTTGCAATCGTGGTGCCGGAGCGGCTCAATCCGGGCAAGACGGCGACAGCCTGCGCACATCCGATGACAATCGCGTCAAGCCATGTGATCTCATGCCCCTGCACATGAGCGATCCGCTCACGGTCAGGATTACGGAAATAATAAGCGAATCCCAACAGACAAGCCGTCACGAGCAGACAGACTCCTACAACCAAAAGGCCACCACCAAAAAATTGCTCGACAAAACCTTTGAAACATAGACCTACGATAGCTACCGGTATACACGAAAGAAGAATCTTGCATACATAGTAAAAATTGTCGTCACGGGCTACGGTGAAAAAAGACTTGCACAACGGGACAAATTCCTTCCACAGCACTACAATCGTACTTAGGACGGTAGCCACATGGAGCACGACATCAAACTGGAGCGCATCCGCTCCGGACAGATCCAGGCCGAGGATCTCACGGAATATCTCAAGATGTCCGCTTGAACTTATGGGCAGATATTCGGCAAGTCCCTGAACTATGCCGAGGATAAGGGCATCTAACCAATCCATTTTCAATTACGAATTTATATCCTTAGGTGAATACATGATACCGACACCCATGAAGATAAAGCCGAGAAATGCAATTGTCGGGCCGACCACAATACGTCTTGCAGAAAAGATGTCAGGATTGAATTCCCCCCAATCACTCGCACCTCCGGTCATCAGAAGAAAACCAAGAACAATCATTATCCCGGATATTGCCATCAGGATAAAATTGATTCTCACAAGCGGACGTTGTGACTCCAACTCCTTGTCAATCTTCTCAGGTGCCTGTCTGAGACCATAGACACGCGATTTAGAATTGTTTGCTTTTTTCTTTGTATCCATTTTAGGATCTATTTGAATAGTTCGTCGTAAGTAAGACGTAAATATCTGTTTGAGGCAAAAAGAGCAGCGATAAAACAGATCGCGACACCCGTCACGACTGTCAACACCATAACCATCGAGGCATCTGTCCATGATATGGCCGATACCACTGAAGCGTCAAGCGACCTGCAATAGGATATGAGCAGACCTATCACCACCGATGCGATCACACCGGCAACGAGACCGTTCACGACATTCTCCATCAAAAAAGGCCGGCGTATGAACCCCGGGGTAGCTCCAACAAGTTTCATCGTGTGGATAAGGAACCGCCGGGAATATACGGCAAGTCTTACTGTATTGAAAATCAACACAAAAGAGACAACAAGCAGACCGATGCCTATTATTAATAGTGTCAGCGTCACACTTGACAATGTAGAGCTTACTCCCTCAATAAGATCGGTATTGAAAACGACATCGTTGACTGACGGGAGCAATCCGACGGGAGCTGCGATAGCAGAAATGCTATCCGGGTGAGCGTAAGAAGCCTTGACCCGAACCTCCAGTTCCGGCATGAATGGATTGACCTGAGCCAGTCGTATTATGTCCTCATCATCACCGACAATCTTCTGCCACCGCTGCAATATCACCTCCGGAGAAGAGTAGACACACTCCCGAACTCCCGGCTGCCCTTTGAATCTATCGGTGACAGCCGAAATATCAGACGCTGTGGCATCGGAATTGAACACGACAACAAACCCCATATTCTCTTTCACCGAATCCGTGACTTTGTGAGTAGCTATTCCTATAAAAGCGGCCACACCAAGCACTACAAGCACAAGAGCCACCGAGACGGTGGCCGTTACGCGCGTACTGAAAAGAGGTATATGATGATTTGATATGCCCATATTTCCGAAAATTAGTGCAAATTTACAATCCTTAAAAGCCAATGTCAAGCGGCCGCAGGTCAATTAACCTATTTTAACCCAAAGCAACGAAAACGCTCCGCGATAACGAACCCGAGGATTCTCATCCCTACTTTCACACGCGCCTTTGACACTTGAGCCATTGAAAAATTAATTTAAAGATTTGACACAAAAT